>JAMXLN010000314.1 GCA_024281145.1 Hyphomicrobiaceae bacterium
GATATGGCTCCCAGGTCGCCGACGTGTCGGCCATGCTGGTCGGGGCCACCGCCTCAAGCAAAATCACGCGCGGCCTCTGGCGCTCGAAGTCGAGGCCGGCCAGCACCTCGGCTTCGGCGCCCTCCACATCGATCTTGAGAAAATCGATGGCCGTGAGTTGCGCCTCGGCGATCAACGCCGCAAGCGTCCGTACCGGTTTGACGGTGGTCGTGAAGGTTGCCCCGAATCGGGCGGCTGCCTGCGCGTGCTCACGTACCGTGGAGGAGAAGCCGTGCAGCTTCTCGAACAGGTGGAATTCCACCTCACCCTCGTTGCGCCCGGCCAAGCAGGATACCGTATGATCGCGCGGGCGCACATGGGCGTAGAGCTCGGCCAGTGCGTCCTGCGGTTCGACGACGAGGCCGCGCCAGCCCTTGAGATAAAACCAGAAGGACACGTTGTCGGCGACCGGGTGCCCGCCGCCGACGTCGACGTAGGTTCCCGTCGGCTGGCCGGCAAAGATGAGGTCGAGGTGGTAGTCCTCGAGGTTTTGCGCATAGGAGAGCTGCATCATTTCGCCCGTTGTGCTGGCCGGCGCTCCGGCTATGAGTGACGGCGTCGCGCATAATTCCAGAGGGACGCCGCTTGGCCAATGCCATGACGCCGCCGATCATCGCTGCCGCCGGCCCGCTGCTGGCGCGCTACGACGTGGTGTTCTGCGACGTGTGGGGCGTGATGCATAACGGACGGCGCGCTTATGCGGAAGCCGGTGCGGCGTTGGCCCGCTTCCGAGCGCAGGGCGGCACCGTTATTCTGGTCTCCAATGCGCCAATCCCGGCGTCGGGTGTGGAACGCGTGCTGGAGAAGACCGGCGTGCGGCGCGACGCCTGGGACGCCATCGTGTCCTCGGGCGATATCGCGCTCAACCACATAGCCGAGCAAGGTTACGGCCGGATGCACTGGGTGGGCCCCAGCGAACGTGACTATGCCCTCTATGTGCGGCTCAACCGGCCGAGCGCCGCGCTGGCCGAGGCAGATGCCATCGTCTGCACCGGCCTCAGGGACGACCGCAACGAGACGGTTGCGAACTACCGCACGTTGATCGAGGAGGGTGTGGCGCGCGCGCTGCCCTTCGTGTGCGCCAATCCCGATCTCATCGTCGATGTCGGCGCGCTGCAGCTCCCCTGCGCCGGCAGCATCGCCGCGGAGTACGAGCGGCTCGGCGGGCACGTGTTCTGGGCCGGCAAGCCGCATCCGGCTGCCTATCGCACAGCGCTTGCGCAGGCGGGGGAATTGCGCGGTGCTGTCCCTGCTCTTGGGCGCATTCTGGCCATCGGCGATGCGGTGCGCACGGATCTTGCCGCCGCGCATGGGCTCGGTGTGGACGGCCTCTTCATCGCCGCCGGCATTCACAAGAAGGACCTCGTGACGGGCGACAGGATCGATGAGGCGAGCCTTGCTCGCCTGTTCGCTGCCCCCGACACCCCGCCCGCGATTGCGGCCACCACGCAGCTGGTGTGGTGAGCCACGCGGGCGGCTGGCCGATGGACAGGTTTACCGCCCGTTCGGCGTTCTAGCCGAGCGCCTTGTTGGCCGCCTTCACCTTGTCGGCATCCACATAGACCTCCCCGCCCATCTGGCGGAACTTGGTCGCCATTTCGGCCATACCCGCCTCGCGCGTGGCATTGGCCTCGGGATCGATCTGCGTCGTCTCCTCGGCCAGCTCCACGTCGCGCTCGTTGAGCTTGGCGGCATAATCGCGAACGTCCTGGGTGATCTTCATGGAGCAGAACTTTGGGCCGCACATCGAGCAGAAGTGCGCCACCTTGTGTGCTTCCTTGGGCAACGTCGCGTCGTGGTATTGGCGTGCCGTATCGGGATCGAGTGACAGGTTGAACTGGTCCTCCCAGCGGAAGTCGAAGCGCGCTCGGCTCAGAGCGTCATCGCGCAGTTGCGCCGCCGGATGTCCCTTGGCCAGATCGGCCGCATGCGCTGCGATTCGGTAGGTGATCACGCCCTGCTTCACGTCATCACGGTCGGGAAGTCCCAGGTGCTCTTTGGGCGTCACGTAGCAGAGCATGGCCGTGCCGAACCAGCCGATCATGGCGGCGCCGATGCCGGAGGTGATGTGGTCGTAGGCCGGTGCGATGTCGGTGACGAGTGGTCCCAGCGTATAGAACGGTGCCTCGCCGCATTCGGCCAATTGCTTGTCCATGTTGATCTTGATCTTGTGCATCGGCACGTGGCCGGGGCCCTCGATCATGACTTGGCAGCCCTTCGCCCAAGCGATCTTCGTGAGCTCGCCCAACGTCTCGAGTTCGGCGAACTGGGCGCGGTCGTTGGCATCGGCGATGCAGCCCGGGCGCAGGCCGTCCCCCAGCGAGAACGACACGTCGTACTTGCGCATGAGATCGCAGATCTCGTCGAACCGCTCGTAGAGGAAGCTCTCTTTGTGGTGTGCCAGGCACCACTTGGCCATGATGGAGCCACCGCGTGAGACGATGCCGGTCACGCGGTTGGCGGTAAGGGGAACATAGGCCAAGCGCACGCCGGCGTGGATGGTGAAGTAGTCAACGCCCTGTTCGCACTGCTCGATCAGAGTGTCCTTGTACATCTCCCAGGTGAGCTTAATGGGATCGCCACCGCATTTCTCCAGCGCCTGGTAGATCGGCACGGTGCCGATCGGTACCGGCGAGTTGCGCAAGATCCACTCGCGCGTGTTGTGGATGTTGCGCCCGGTCGAGAGGTCCATGACCGTGTCGGCGCCCCAGCGGATCGCCCACACCATCTTCTCGACCTCCTCCTCCACCGAGGATGTGACGGCCGAATTGCCGATGTTGGCATTGATCTTGACCAAGAAGTTGCGACCGATGGCCATCGGCTCGAGTTCGGCGTGGTTTATGTTGGCCGGGATGATGGCCCGACCGCGCGCAACCTCGCTGCGCACGAATTCCGGCGTGATGTGCTCGGGGATTGCGGCGCCGAAGCTCTCGCCGTCTTGGATCCTGGCCTTGGCCGCTTCGAGGGCGGCGCGGCGGCCGAGGTTTTCGCGGTGCGCGACATAGATCATCTCCTTGGTGATGATGCCGGCGCGCGCGAACTCGAGCTGCGTCATGGGCTTGCCGGGCAGCCCGTGCAAGGGCGCAGGTTTGTTGGGAAAGTCGCGCGCCAGGTGCTTGCCAACCACGTTGCCGTTGTCCTCGGGCTTGATCTCGCGGCCTTGGTAGGGCGCGCAGCCGCCGCGTTCCCGCACCCAGGACTCGCGAATGCGCGGCAGGCCCTTCTCCACGTCAATGGTGGCATTGGCATCCGTGTAGGGACCGGACGGATCGTAGACGCGGAACGGCGCCTCGCCGCTCTCTTTGCTGAGGGCGATTTCGCGCAGCGGCACCCGGACGTCGGGATGGCCCTCGGGAGAGACGTAGACCTTGCTGCTGGCGCTGATTGGTCCCGTCGTGACCGTCGGTACCATCAGCTCCTTGCTGCGCGTGATCTTGTTCATATCGCTCTCCTCGGGCGCTCTCGCCTCGCTCGCCCCCAATTGCCAGGAAGCATGGGCGACGGGAAACACTTGGCGCTGATCGATGATGCTGGTGAGGGGAGTGCTCGTCCGTCCCTTCGCCGGCATGACCCGGATCAGGTTCTAAGGGTGGCGGCGCGGGCTTAGCGCCATCTCAGCCGGCTCCCACCGGCCCCCCTGGAACGGCAACACTGTGCGCCTATCCGAAGGTGCTGGCAAGCCCGGCCCAGGGTGGCGTCAATGCAACGCCCAAAAAACCGCCGCCGGTCAAAGGGGTCTCATCGACCGCATGCGGGAATGGCTTGGGGGCGTCAAGACCCCTTCGATGCAGGTGAGATCCACGGGAGCGGGGCAAACGCGAAAGAGCCCATGCAACAGATCTGCGGGCGCCAACCCATGGGGCCGGTGCCGCCCGCCAAGCTGACAAGCGCGGCCCTAGCCTGTAAGAGACGCGCAAGACCAATTTATACCAGGGATAGCCGCGTGCGCGACAACAGCAGGCCGAGCCCCATTGCGACCGAACAGAGGCTCCACCATGAGGACCTTGAGGTCGGCACCGCCGTCGACTGCGGCAGCAGGACCGTGCACAAGGACGAGATCGTCGCCTTTGGTCGCGCTTGGGATCCCCAGCCCTTGCACGTCGACGAGGAGGCGGCCAAGGCCACGTTGGTTGGTGGATTGTGTGCCTCGGGTTGGCACACCTGCTGCATCATGATGCGCCTGGTGGCCGACGGCATGCTCAACCGCGTCGCTTCGCTGGGGGCCCCTGGCATTGATGAGGGACGGTGGATGGTACCGGTCCGCCCCGGTGACGTTGTCAGCTGCCGCTACACCGTGCTCGAAAAGCGCGACCTCCGCTCGCGACCGGACGTCGGCATCTCAAAGGCGCTTGTGGAGCTCATCAACCAGAAGGGCGAGACGGTGGCCAATTGGCGAACCAATCAGCTCACCCGTCGCCGCTATCCGGGCGCGGCGCCCGAAGCTTCGGGGGCAAAGCGCGAGCGCGAGGCGAACGCGCACGTGTGGGAGGTTCGCGGCAGCGTGAGCTTGGCTCGTCCTGACCTTCACTTTGAGGATCGGCAGATCGGCGAGCTCACAGATTTTGGGTCGCACACCTTCGCCCGGGACGAGATCGTGTCCTTTGCCAGCGAATTTGATCCGCAGCCCTTCCACCTCGACGAGGCGGCAGCCAAGGCCTCGCTCTTCGGGGCGCTCTGTGCGTCGGGGTGGCATACGGTGCTGTTTGCTGTGCGCGGCCACATTCGCTCGCGCCTGGAGGGGAATCGGCAGGCGCAGGGGATCAAGCTTGCGGCCTACGGACCCTCGCCGGGGTTTCGCAGCCTAAGCTGGTATAAGCCCGTGTATGTGGGCGACACGCTGGACTACCGCGGCCGGCTCGCCGCAAAGATCGACCTCAAGTCCCGCCCCGAGCGCGGCATCATCGTCACCGAGATCGAGGCGCGCAACCAAAGAGGCGAGAGCGTATTGCGGGTCACTTCGCAGATTCTGGCAGAGCGGCGCGAGCCCTATCGACCCACCTGAGTGAGCGGCCGCATGTGAGCAACCCCCAAGTGAGCGGCGCAAATGGCCAGACTGTCAAAGCGCGATGCCAACGTGCAAACGATGGGCATCGCAATTGCCACCGGTTAGTCTACCAATAGGAGCACGGGAGCAACCGGCTCCCCTGCGAGGCTCAAAGAGCCGGGCACAGACATGTCCGACGCCGACGTCGCCCTCATTCCCGAATTTGCGCCCGCAACGCGCGAGGCGTGGCTCGCGCTCGTCGACAAGGTGCTGCGGGGCAGCGGCTTCGAGCAACGCCTCGTTGAGCACACCGCCGAGGGGGTGAGGGTTGAACCGCTCTACACGCGCGCAAACGCCGTTGCCGGGCTCCTGGCCGGCCGCGCGGCGTATTTCCCCGGTGGCTGGGATGTCCGCCAACGCTGCGCCGAGCCGGACGCCAAGAGCGCCAACAGTGCCCTGCTGGACGACCTTGCGGGCGGCGTGACCTCGCTCGTCCTGCAGATCACGGCACCCGGCCAAGCCGGGCTCTCCTACGCGGCCGAGGCGCTCGCAGTGGCCCTTGACGGTGTCTTCCTTGAGGGTTGTGCCGTCGCGCTCGATGCGCGTGAGAACACGATGGACGCAGCCGGAAGCCTAATTGAGATTTGGCGCCAGCGCGGGATCGGCGAAAACCGGCGCCGCGGCGCCTTCAACCACGACCCGCTCGGCGTCCTGGCCCGCACGGGCACGCTCTATTATCCCCAAGCGCGCGCATGCGAGATTGCGGCCAAGTTCGTCGGCGACTGCCGCACGATGACCAATGTGACGGCGTTGCTGGCCGATGGCCGGCCCTATCACGAAGCCGGGGCGGGCGAGGCCCAAGAGCTGGCGGCCATGTTGGCCACGCTGGTGGCCTATCTGCGCGCCTGCGAGGACGCTGGGGTGCGCCCGCGCACGGCCTTCGCAAAGGTCGGCGTGGGCCTGGCGGCCGACGCGGACCTCTTTTTGACCATTGCCAAGCTGCGGGCCGCCCGCAAGCTCACCGCCCGCGTCGCCGAAGCCTGCGGCGCGAACCACGCCGCCGATCGCCTCAATGTGTGGGCCACCACCTCCGAGCGCATGATGGCCAAGCGCGATCCATGGGTGAACATGTTGCGCAGCGCGATCGCCTGTGCGGGCGCGGCACTCGGGGGAGCGGATGCCGTCACCGTATTGCCCTTCACCTGGGCGTTGGGCCGACCCGATGCATTCGCCCGCCGCATTGCCCGCAATACACAGCTCGTGCTGCAGGCGGAAAGTTCGCTCGGCCGCGTCACGGATGCGGCGCACGGGGCCTTCTTTATCGAGAAGATGACGGACGAGCTCGCGCGGCAAAGCTGGGAGCTGTTCCAGGCGATCGAGGCCAAAGGGGGCATGGGCGCGGCACTGGAGAGCGGCTACATCCAATCCGAGGTCGCGCGGACGGCGGCCGCGCGCGCCCAGAGCATCGCCATGCGCCGGCAAGAGCTCACCGCAGTGTCGGCGTTCCCGCGCCTCTCAGAGGATGGGGTCGAGGTCGTGCCGCACCCGCCCGCCCCGCCCGTCGTCAAGGGCGGGACCTCGGTGACACCGCTGCTGACGCAGCGGCTCGCCGAGCCCTTCGAGGCGCTGCGCGATGTCTCGGATGCCCACTTGGCCGCAACCGGCCGACGGCCGCACGTGTTCTTGGCCTGTCTGGGCGAGCTTGCCGTCTATTCGGCGCGCGCCACCTGGACCCGCAACTTCCTCGCCGCCGGGGGGATCGAGGCCATTGCCGGCGAGGGCTTGCGCAATTCGGCCGATGTGGCGAGCGCCTTTCGCGCCAGCGGCGCGAGCCTCGCCTGTCTCTGTTCCTCCGACACGGTCTATGCCGAGCTTGCCGAGGCGGCCATCGGAGCGCTCAAAGCGGCCGGAGCGCGCCAGGTGTTGCTCGCCGGGCGACCGGCGCACCTGGAGGCCACACTCAAGGCCGCTGGGATCGATGGGTTCATTTTTGCTGGTGGCAACATGCTCGCAAGCCTTGCCCGTATCTATCAAGCACTAGGCATAGGCCATCCCTTGCGGCTATAGGATGGGCTATGTTGGGGGTGGGGTCATCGAGGGAGGGGTTCCATGATCTCTAAGACCGCACGCGCGCTCGCTGCCGGTGCCTGCACTGTCATGGTTTGTGCCGTGGCGACCCCGGCCGCGGCCAAGTGCCAGCGCCTCGCCTACTCCGTGAACGATTACGGCAAGGAAGGGCCCACCAACGACGCCAAGAAGCTGCTCGACAAATACATTGCCGATTGGACCAAGGGGCAGGGCATCGCGAAATACACGGTTGGCAAGAAGGACGTGAAGTGCGACCTTTTCCTCAATTTCATCGTCTTTGATGAGCACACCTGCCAAGCCAGCGCGCTCGTGTGTTGGGGTGACGGGGCTGGCGCTCCCCAATCGCCTGCGGCGATCCCGCCTCCTGCCGCTAGGCCGCCCGCGGCCAAGAAGGCCCAGGTGCCGGGCTGAGCGGGCTTGCCGCCGGCAGTGCTGAGGCCGCTGCCGTACGCGTTACGTTCGCCATCCCTGCAATCCGCCGGCAGCAGCTCGCTTGCGCGCGAGCGGCGTCTGGGCATCGCCAGGCAACGTTCAAGCGCCTCGCCCAAAGCACCCCCCTCGCGCGCCCTTTAACCCAGGGAACAGCGCAGGCCGCCAGGCATGGGCTATGTGGGTTGCCGCTCCCGTGAGCTGGTCTCATGGGTGGTGTGACCATGCTCGATGGTGCTGGTGGGCCCCGCCCATGAGGGCACTGAAGACACGCGAGGGATGTCTTGGACACCCGCTTCGCATTGCCGGCAAACACTCTTCTTGATGGCGCCTACCGGATCGTGCGCGTCGTCGGGACCGGAGGCTTTGGCATCACCTATGAGGCGGAGGACATCAATCTCTGCACCGCGGTTGCCATCAAGGAATACTACCCCGACGAGTTTGGCGATCGCGACGCCGGCATGAGCGTGCGCGCCAAATCCGAGCGCCACAGAAAAACCTTCGAATGGGGCCGATCAAACTTCCTCAAGGAAGCGCGCACCCTGGCCCGCTTCGAGCACTCCAGCATCGTAAGCGTAAGCCGTGTATTCGAGGCCAACTCCACCGCTTACATGGTGATGGGCTTCGAGCGCGGTCAGAGCTTGGAGGCCTGGCTTAACGGGCTCGGGCGGCCGCCCACCCAAGCGGAGCTCGACGGCATCGTCGTCCCGCTGCTCGGGGCGCTGGAGATGATGCACGCGGCCAATTTCCTGCATCGTGACATAG
This sequence comes from Hyphomicrobiaceae bacterium, assembly GCA_024281145.1. GTDB lineage: Bacteria > Pseudomonadota > Alphaproteobacteria > Rhizobiales > Hyphomicrobiaceae > AWTP1-13. The sequence continues at coordinate 8,306 of JAMXLN010000314.1, forward strand.
CGCCCGACAACATCATCGTGCGGGGCGACGGCACGCCTGTGCTGCTCGATTTCGGGGCGGCGCGCCGCGCGGTCGCGGAGATGAGCCGGTCGCTCACCGGCATCGTCAAGGCAGGCTATTCACCGCACGAACAATATTCCTCGAACAATCGGCTGCAGGGTCCCTGGTCCGATCTTTACGCCTTGGGTGGCACGCTCTATCGCGCGGTCACCGGGCATGCTCCTGACGAAGCAACGCTGCGCGTTGATGAGGACCGCATGGCCCCCGCTGCGCTCTGCGCCAAGGCGGGCTATCGGGCGCAATTCCTGAAAGGCATCGACGCGTGTCTCAAGATCAAGCACGCGGACCGTCCAC
>JAMXLN010000315.1 GCA_024281145.1 Hyphomicrobiaceae bacterium
CTCGCGGCCGTGCGCGACGGTCTGGCCGCCGCGCGCCAGTGCGCGCGACGGCTCAGCGAAGGCGCTGTCGGCATCGGTCTGCCGGACGGGCTCGCCGACCTCCAGCAGCGCCTCACGCGATTGAGCAGCGAACTCGCCGATCTCTTGACCCGGGCGCTGGTGGACAATCCCGGCCCCCATCGCCGTGACGGGGGCTTTGTGCGATCGGGCTTTCACCCTGAACTCGATGCGGCGCGCACGCTGCGTGACGACAGCCGCAAGGTGATGGCGGCGCTGGAGGCCAAGTACCTGGAAGAGACCGGGATCAAATCGCTCAAGGTGCGCCACAACAACATCCTGGGATTTTACGTCGAGGTACCGGCCGCCCAGGCCAAGCCGCTGTTGAGCGAACCGTTGGCGCTCATCTTCCGACATCGCCAAACCATGGCCGGTGCGCTGCGCTTCGCCACCGAGGAGTTGGTCGCCACCGAGAGCCGCATCGTCACATCCGCCGACCGCGCCTTGGCGCTTGAGCAGGAGGTGTTTGCCGAGCTCGCTGGCGCTGTCGCAACCCACGGAGAGGCCTTAGGCGAGCTGGCCGCAGCGTTGGGCGAGCTCGACTGCGAGGCGGGTCTCGCCGAGGTGGCCGCGGAGCAGGGCTACGTGCGTCCCGTGCTCGATGACAGTCCAACCTTCGAAATCCGCGGCGGACGCCATCCGGTGGTCGAGCAGGCCTTGCAGGCGGCCAAGTCTGGCGCGTTCATCGCCAACGACTGCGTGCTGGCCGCGGCTCATCCACAGTGCCCCAACGAGTATGACGAGGTGAGCCGGGCGCGCCTATGGCTCGTCACCGGACCCAATATGGCCGGCAAATCCACCTTCCTGCGTCAGAACGCGCTCATCGCTGTGTTGGCACAGATGGGGTCGTTCGTGCCAGCGCGCTCCGCCGCAATTGGCATCGTCGACCGGCTGTTCTCGCGCGTGGGTGCCGCTGACGACCTTGCCCGTGGCCGCTCGACGTTTATGGTCGAGATGGTGGAGACCGCCGCTATCTTGAACCAGGCGACCGACCGCTCGCTCGTCATCCTCGACGAGATCGGCCGCGGCACCGCCACGTTCGACGGCCTCTCGATTGCCTGGGCGGTCGTGGAGCATCTCCACGAGGTGAACCGCTGCCGCGCTCTCTTCGCTACGCACTACCACGAGCTCACCGCGCTCGCCGATCGCCTCGCCGAGGTGGCCAATGTGACCATGGAGGTCCGCGAATGGCGTGAGGAGATCGTCTTTCTGCACCGGGTGAAAAGGGGCGCAGCGGACCGTAGCTACGGGATCCAAGTCGGCAAGCTCGCTGGCCTACCCAAGGCCGTGACGATGCGCGCTGCACAGGTGCTGGCACTTTTGGAGAAGACCCAAGGCAAGGCCCCGGACGGGGAGGCGTTGCTCGCGGACCTGCCGCTGTTTGCGGCGGCGCGGCCCGCCTCCGCGATGCCTGCCGCCCATCCGCCCTCGCCCGTGGAGGAGGCGCTGGCCGCCATCAGTCCCGACGAGCTGACGCCCAAGGCCGCCCTCGAAACGCTCTATCGGTTGAAAGAGCTGGCAGGCAGCAACAAATAGTTGCATCACCTATTCCCCATGCGCGGCGCCGCCGGCTGAAGGGATGGCCGCCCTTTCCACAATCATGCTATAGGCGGCACGGCGCGGCACCTGCCCGCAATCGTGGCTTTTATGGATACGCCGATCGCCAGTAACGCTCCCTATTTTGCCGCCGGCGACGTCGGCCGGGAGCTCACGAGCTTTGTCACGCATCACAACGGCGCCGTTCTCGATGCCCGACCGGCCGTGCTCGACAAGCTCAAGGAGCTCCTGCGCGCCGCGCGAAGGGAATTGGCGCGACAGCTCGCCGTCGACGGCAACGGCCGGCGCTGTGCCGAGAGCCTGTCTGCGTTCCAAGACGAGCTCATCGGCCTCATTTACGACTATACGGTCGCCAACGTTTACCGCGCGACCAACCCCTCCAAGGCTGAGCGCATGGCCATTGTCGCGACCGGCGGCTATGGCCGAGGCATGCTCGCGCCCTTCTCCGATGTCGATCTTTTGTTTCTGCTTCCCTACAAGCAGACGCCGTGGGGCGAGAGCGTGGTTGAGTATCTGCTTTACCTCCTGTGGGACCTCGGGCTGAAGGTCGGTCACGCCACGCGCACGGTTGACCAGTGTCTGAAGCTGGCGCGCTCGGACATCACCATTCGCACGGCGCTGCTTGACGCGCGCCTGATCCTGGGTGACCGAAGCCTGTTTGAGGAGCTCACGCAGCGGTTCCGGCGCGAGGTCGTCAGCGGGACGGCGCGCCAGTTCGTCGAGGCAAAGCTTGCCGAACGCGACGAACGCCACCGTCGCGCGGGCGAGTCGCGCTATCGCGTGGAGCCCAATATCAAGGATGGCAAAGGCGGGCTGCGCGACCTCCACACGCTGCATTGGCTCGCCAAGTACCTCTACGGCGATGGCGTCAACCCGGCAACGGTGGGGGCGCAAGTGTTCACGGCGGAGGAGTACACCACCTTTCGCCGGTGCGTGGATTTCCTGTGGTCGGTCCGCTGCAACTTGCACTTCCTGGCGGGCCGGGCGGAAGAGCGGCTAACCTTCGACGTGCAGACGGCGATGGCCGAGCGGCTCGGCTATGTGGAACGCCGCGGACTGCGCGCGGTCGAGCGCTTCATGAAGCACTATTTTCTCGTTGCCAAGGACGTGGGAGACCTCACGACCATTCTGTGCTCGGCCCTTGAGATCGAGCAGGTCAAGGCCTCGCCGGGGATCTCCCAGCTTCTCAACCCACTCACCTGGCGCACGCGTCGACGCATCCGAGCCAGTGGCGACTTCCGCATCGACAACGGCCGTCTCAATGTCGCCGATGCGGAGGTCTTTAAACGCGACCCCGTCAACCTCATCCGCTTCTTTGCCCGAGCGGAGCAGACCGGTGCCTTCTATCACCCCAACGCGGTGCGCCTGTTGCGCCGCTCGTTGCGCCTCATCGACGACAAGCTGCGCCACGACCCCGAAGCCAACCGCATCTTCCTCGGCCTGCTGTGCTCGGACAAAAACCCCGAGCCGACCCTGCGGCGCATGAACGAGGCGGGCGTGCTCGGCCGCTTCGTGCCAGACTTCGGCAAGGTCGTCTCCATGATGCAGTTCAACATGTACCATCACTATACCGTGGACGAGCATCTGATCCGCACTGTCGGCGTTCTGGCGGACATCGAGCACGGCGCAGCCGCTGAGCCGCACCCGCTCTCCACCTCCATCATCAAGTCGATCCAGCACCGCCGCTCCCTCTATGTTGCCGCCTTCCTGCACGACATCGCCAAGGGGCGCACTGAGGACCACTCCCTGGCCGGCGCGCGCATCGCCCGTGCGCTTTCGCCCCGCTTCGGTATGAGCGCGGCCGAGACGGAAACCGTCGCCTGGCTCGTCGAACATCATCTGCTGATGAGCAACGTTGCCTTCAGCCGCGACATCTCGGACCCGAGCACGATCCGCGCCTTCGCCCAAACCATCCAAAGCCCCGAGCGGCTGAAGCTCCTGTTGGTGTTGACCGTGGCCGACATCCGTGCCGTGGGACCCAGCGCTTGGAACGGCTGGAAGGGCCAGCTCTTGCGCGAGCTCTACTTCGAGACGGAGCCGGTGGTTGCCGGCGGACATACCTTGCTTGCCGCGCGCGACCGTATCGCGGCTGCCCAGGCCGCATTCCGCGCCGCCGTGGCCGACCGACCGGCCCAAGAAGTGGAGCACTTCATTGGCCGACACTACCCCGACTATTGGCTGCGCACCGACACCCGCAAGGTCGTCGAGCATTTCAAGCTGATAGCGGCCGCCGAGCAGGAGGGTCGCAAGCTCGCCAGCGTCTCTACCACCGACGCCTTCACGGCGATCACCGAGCTGTCGCTGTTCGCGCCCAACCATCCTCGGCTACTCGCCCTGTTTGCAGGCGCGTGCGCCGCAGCTGGCGCCAATATTTCAGGCGCGCACATTGCCACGACGCGAGACGGGTTCGCGCTCGACACGTTCTTGCTTGCCCGCGCGTTCGACCGCGACGAGGACGAGCTGCGTCGGGCGCGCCGCATTGCGGAGACCATCGAGATGCTGCTCAAGGGTGAGGTCCGCCTAAGCTCCCTGATGGCCAAGCCGCGCGAGCGTCGCGGTCGTTTTAGCGCCTTCACCGTGGCACCCGAAGCGCTGGTCGATAACGCGCTTTCCAATCAATTCACGGTGGTTGAGGTGGCAGGCCTCGACCGCCCTGGCCTGCTGTTTGAGCTCACCAACACGCTCTCCGATCTCAACCTCGACATCACCTCGGCCCACATCACCACCTTTGGCGAGAAGGCGGTTGACGTGTTCTACGTTACGGATCTCACCAACAAGAAGATCTCAAGCCCGCAGCGCCAAAAGACCATTCAGGACCGTCTGCTCGCCGTGCTCGGCGGCGGCTAGCACGGGCGCGTTTCTCCGTTGCGCACGGGGTGCTTCGCCCAGCGCTGGCGAGTGAGCCTGAGAACGCCACACGCCTTGACCAAGCCACCCTGGCGAGCCATTTCATGCCCACCATGCCCGCCCTGCGCCACGCTGCCGTCTCCTTCTTCGCCTTCTTCGTGACCCCGCTCGGCCTGCACGCGGCATGGTGGCTTTCGACCGACGCAGCGCTGGCTTGGAGCCAGGCGGACTGGTCGAGCGCACACGTGCTCCCTCCGGCCCGCGCCAAACCCGAGGCGTTGGTGCACGTCTACGCGGCGCGCACGGGCCGCTGGAAGGGCATCTTCGCCCATCACACGTGGATCGTGGTCAAGGACAGGAACGCTGACGCCTATACCCGCTTCGACAAGGTCGCCTGGGGTCTGCCGGTCAAGACCAACAACTGGGCGCCAGACGCGCGCTGGTATGGTCACCGCCCGATCCTCGTCGGCGCGGTCGAGGGGCCCGCCGCCGAGACGCTGATCCCCAAGATCCGCGCTGCCGTCGCACGTTATCCTTACAGCCACTACGGTGACTATTCAGTTTGGCCCGGCCCCAACTCCAACTCGTTTACCGCCTACGTGCTTGGCGCCGTTCCCGAGGCCCACATTGCGCTGCCGCCGACCGCCATCGGCAAGGACTGGCGCATCGACAGGAGCATCCTCGGCTTCACGCCAAGCGGCACAGGGATCCAACTGTCCGTGAAGGGGCTCTTCGGCGTCACGGTGGGCTGGGTCGAAGGGCTGGAGGTCAATGTGCTGGGTCTGGTCGCTGGCCTTGATCTGCGGCGCCCTGCCCTGAAGCTGCCGGGCCTCGGCCGCCTCGGCCTTGGTAGGGTGACCTAGCCCCAGGCACACCACCGCCCTGTGTCATCACGCAACCTCGCGCTGCCGATCAGGCCGATCTAGCCACCCCTGCGGCCGGGCGGTGCGGCCGCCTTTGCCGCCGCCATAAAGGCCCTCACCTTCTCCAAGTCCTTGGCGTGCGTGCCTGGCTTGTCGGTCTTTGTCTTTGCATCAACCCCGGCGGGCCGCACCACGCGGATGGCTTCGGCGACGTTGTCGGGGCCGAGCCCTCCTGCGAGCAAGACCGGCGTGGTGAGGGAGCGCGCGATCTGGCGGCTGATGTTCCAGTCATGCGTGACCCCGAGCGCGCCGATCTGTCGGTCGTTGGCGCTGTAGCTGTCCAGCAGCACGAAATCGGCAATTCCCTCGTAGCTTCGCGCAACGCCCAAGCTTGCCAATCCCGTCACCGGCACACTGCGCATGACGGGAACGCTGCCAATCGCGCGCTTGAGTGCCACGACCTGCTCCGGTCCTAACAGGTCTGGCGCCGCCCCCAGATGGACAATCGACGGGCGCAGCCGGCGAACGGCCTCGGCCACGAGAGCGATGTCGGGCGACAAAAAGAGGGCGCAGAGCCGGGAGGGCGGCTCAACCGACGCGCCGATCGTTACTGCAGATGCGACCGAGAGCTCTCTGGGAAAGCTGCCGTCGCCGACCAACACACCGATGTGCTCGACGCCCATGCGAGAAAGAGCGGCTGCCTCTTGTGCACTCGATATTTCGTAGATCTGGACGAGCATCGATCACCATCCCACGCCCCCGCAGCCACCGGAAGGCAACTCTGCCTTGTCTTGCCCTTGCCTCACCTCTCCGCTACCCCTGCGGCCCGATGAACCTCTACCGCGCCTTCGCCACCGTCGGCGGCCTCACCATGATCAGCCGCGTGTTCGGCTTCCTCCGCGACATCCTGATCGCGGCGACGCTGGGCTCGGGTGCGGTGGCGGACGCCTTCTTCGTCGCCTTCCGGTTTCCCAATTTGTTCCGGCGCCTGTTCGCCGAGGGTGCATTCAACTCCGCCTTCGTGCCGCTGTTTGCCAAGAAGCTTGAGGGCGAAGGCAAGGAAGCGGCGCGCGCCTTTGCCGAAGAAGCGCTGGCCGGGCTTGTGTTTGTCATCTTGGCGCTCACCATCGTCGCCGAGATTACCATGCCGTTCCTCATGCTGGGCCTCGCTCCTGGGTTCAATGCCAACCCGGACAAATTCGATCTTGCGGTGCTGCTCACTCGCATCACCATGCCGTATCTATTGTGCATGTCGCTCGTGGCGCTGTTTTCGGGCGTGCTCAATTCGGTCGGCAAGTTCGTCGAGAGTTCCGCCGTTTCCATTGTGCTCAATGTCACCATGATGGCCGCCACGCTCTTTGCACTGGCATTGGGCTTGCGCAACGAGCCACTCGCGGGAATCGTGCAGGCCTGGGGCGTGTTCGCTGCGGGGCTCCTGCAGCTGTGGGTGCTGCTCGACGGCGCGCGCCGCAACGGCCTCAGCCTGAGATTGAGGTGGCCGCGCCTGAGCGACGGGGTCCGCCGCCTTGTTGCGCTCGGCATTCCCGGTATTGTCGCCGGCGGTGTCACCCAGCTCAATATCGTCATCGGCACGGTCATCGCCTCGCTGCAGGACGGTGCCGTCTCCCATCTCTACTACGCCGATCGTGTCTACGAATTGCCGCTGGCCATCGTCGGCATCGCTGTGGGCGTCGTGCTCTTGCCCGACGTATCGCGCCAGTTGCGCGCCGGCAATCGTGCGGCCGTTTTGGACAGCCAGAACCGATCGCTCGAGTTCGCTATGCTGCTCACCGTGCCGGCGGCGGCCGCGCTCGCCATTGTACCGACCGAACTTGTCACAGTGCTGTTTGAGCGCGGCGCCTTCACGCCCGCCGATACGCCGCCTACGGCCTATGCGCTGGCCATCTTCGCCCTCGGCCTGCCATCCTTCGTTTTGATCAAGGTGTTCTCACCCGCCTACTTTGCGCGCGAAGATACGGCGACACCGATGCGTTACGCCAGCATCAGCCTCGCCGCCAACACGCTGGGCTCGATCGCGCTCTTCTTTCTTTTTCGCACCGCGGGCCTGATGCCGCATCTGGGCATCGCCGTGGCAACGACGCTGGGCGGCTGGCTCAATGCCGGCCTGCTTTATGCCACACTGGCGCGCCGCGGCGAGTTCGTGGGCGACAAGCGTCTGTTGCGTGCGTTGCCGCGCATCGTGCTTGCCACCCTCGTCATGGCAGTCGCAGTATGGGCCATGGCGCATGAGCTCGAGCCGTGGCTCGGTCTGCCGAGCCCCACCGGGTTGCGCTTTGGCGCGCTCACGGCGCTGGTCGGAGCGGGCTTGCTCGTGTACGGGCTCGCTATCTTGGCGCTCGGCGTCATCGATCGGCGCCAGCTGCGCAGCGTGCTGTGGCGTAGGGGATCCGCCGATCCAGCTTGATGCCGGCCCCGTGCCCCTTGCCACTCCACGGCCCCCACGCCATAACGCGCCGACATCCAAGGACAACCCATGCAGCTCCCGCAAAAGCCCACCCCACGCGTCTTCTCCGGCATGCAGCCGACGGGCAACCTGCACCTCGGCAACTATCTCGGAGCTATGGTGCGGTGGGTGGAAATGCAAAACAGCCACGAGTGCATCTATTGCGTGGTCGATATGCATGCCATCACCCTATGGCAGGACCCCGGCGAGCTGAAGCAGGCGATCCGCTCCGTTACCGCCGCCTATATCGCCGCGGGGCTCGATCCGGACAAGAGCATCCTTTTCAACCAGAGCCAGGTCTACGAGCACGCCGAACTTGCATGGATCCTCAACTGCGTGGCGCGGCTCGGCTGGCTCAATCGCATGACCCAATTCAAAGAGAAGGCTGGCAAAGATCGCGAGAACGCCTCGGTGGGCCTCTACGCCTACCCCGTGCTGATGGCCGCGGATATCCTGGCCTATCGTGCCACCCACGTGCCGGTTGGCGAGGATCAAAAGCAGCATCTCGAACTGTGTCGCGACATCGCCCAGAAATTCAACAACGACTTCTCCGCCGCGATCCGCGCAGCAGGGTTCGAGGACGGCACGTTCTTTCCCCTGCCGGAACCCGTCATCATGGGCCCGGCCACGCGCGTCATGAGCCTGCGCGACGGCACCAAGAAAATGTCCAAGTCGGAACCTTCCGACATGTCGCGCATCAACCTGACAGATGATGCCGACACCATCGCCAGAAAGATCGGGCGCGCCAAGACCGACCCACACCCACTGCCAGAAAGCGAGGCGGAACTGGAAGGCCGGCCTGAGGCGGACAACCTGGTCGGGATTTATGCGGCGCTGGCCGACACGAGCAAGGCTGCCGTGTTGGCCAAGTTCGGCGGCGGCCAGTTCTCCACCTTCAAGGCCGCTCTCAGCGAGCTTGCCGTCGCGCGCCTCGCCCCCGTCAATGCCGAGATGAACCGGCTGCTTGCCGATCCCGCGGAGATCGACCGCATCTTGGCAACGGGCGCGCGCAAGGCACAGGCCATCGCCGCTCCGATCGTGACACGCGCCAAGGACATCGTCGGCTTCCTGCGCTCCTAGCGCCCTCGCCCCCTTGCGTCAGCCTCAGCGTAGCGACCTCGCCCCCAGCGTTGGCGTTGCCGGGCTCAGGCGCCGACCCTCTATTGTTGGCGGAAGCGTCCCGTGGCAGCATGCGGCATGGCCAAGAAACGACGCATCTTCGAAGAAGGCCACGGTCGCAAATTGATGGTGATCGTGGACGAGACACCCGAAGTGGAAGGCGCGCTCTTCTACGCCGCCGGTCGCGTGCTCCACGCGGGCGGAGCCATTCTGCTGCTCTATGTGATCGAGCCCGAGGCGCAGTTTTGGGAAGGCGTACGCCAGGTGCAGCTCGAGGAGGAGACCAACAAAGCGCGCGCCGTTTTCCGCCTGTTTCGCCGCAAACTCAACAACGATGGCTACGATGCGGTGCCGACCGAGGAGGTGATCCGCGAAGGCAAGAAAATCGATGAGATCATGAAGCAGATCGACGAGGATGAGGATATCGCCGTGCTGGTCCTGGGTGCCTCCAAGGAGGCGGCCGGTCCCGGACCCCTCGTCTCCTCGCTCGCGACCGGTGCCAATGCTGGCAAGTTCCCGATCCCCATCACCATCGTCCCGGGTGAACTGGCCGTGGAGGATATCAAGGCACTGGCCTGATTACGCTCAAGATTGGCCCCATTGGCCCCAAGACTGGCCCCAAAACTCGCCTGTCGATGGGCGCGGGACGTGCTGGTGTTTTGACCCATGCCACCCCATCTACTAGAATGATTCCAAGCTGACCTCGGATCCGCGACAAGGTGCACGCCCCCATGTTTATTCAGACCGAGCCAACTCCCAATCCTGCAACGCTCAAGTTCATCCCCGGCAAGACCGTCCTGGGGGATGGGACGTTGGATTTTCGCGACAAATCGGAAGCCGTCGCCTCACCGCTGGCTCAGCGGCTGTTTGGCGTCGACGGCGTCGCCGGCGTGTTCCTGGGGTCCGACTTCATCTCGGTCACCAAAAGCGAGGCCGACGAGTGGCAGCACATCAAACCTGCCATCCTCGGCGCCATCATGGAGCACTACATGTCGGGTGCGCCCGTGGTCACCGATGGCGAGGGGTCGGTGGAGGACGTGGACGAGCACTACGATCCGGCCGACGAGGACACGGTAAAGACCATCAAGGAGCTCCTGGATACGCGCGTGCGCCCAGCCGTGGCCAACGACGGCGGGGATATCGTCTTCCACGGCTTCAAGGACGGTGTGGTGTTCCTGCACATGCGTGGTGCCTGCTCGGGCTGTCCGAGCTCCACGGCCACCCTGCGTCACGGGATTGAAAACCTGCTCCGGCACTTCTGCCCGGACGTGCAGGAGGTCCGACCCGTCTGAGTTTCTCTCGGTGCCGCAGCCCGGCTCGTCAACCCCGCCCGGCAACGTGCGGGGTTCCTGTTGTGAGCAGAGGCGCCGTCAACGAGAAGGAGTGGGGGATGCGATTGGACGACGCGGGGTTGCAGCAGCTGTTTTTGGCTGCGCGAACTCATCGGGCCTGGCTGCCGCGCGAGGTGCCGGACGCAACGCTGAGAGAATTGGTCACCCTCGCCCAGCTGGGTCCAACCGCCAACAACGGCCTGCCCGCACGCTTTCTTTGGGTGAAGTCGAAAGCCGCCAAGGAGCGTCTGTTCCCGCACCTGAGCGAGGGCAATCGCGACAAGACCATGAAGGCGCCCGCCACCGCCATCATCGGTTACGATCTGGAGTTTTTTACCCACCCGCCTCAAGGTCAGGGTCCGTTGGCAGGGTTCGCCGACAAACCGGACGCGGCGCTCGTCTACTGCGCGCGCAACGGCTCGCTGCAAGGGGCGTATCTCATAATGGCCGCCCGCGCGCTCGGCCTCGACGCAGGACCCATGTCGGGCTTCAACAACGCAGGCGTCGATGGGGAGTTTTTCGCCGGCACCAGCGTTCGCTCGAATTTTTTGTGCAATGTGGGATATGGCGATCCGGCCCCCCTGCGCCCGCGCGGGCCCCGCTTCGCCTTCGAGGAGGCGGCGCAAATCCTCTAGGGGATGCCCGGTGGCGCATGAAGATCTTGGCCTTCGATAGCTCGCTAGGCGCCCTCTCCGTCGCCGTGCGCTGGCGGGGCGGCGACGGGGCTTGGCTGCTGCGGGAGGCCCAGGAGGTTCGCGCACGCGGCCACGCCGAGCGGTTGCTGCCCATGATCTGTGAGCGTATGGGCGAAGCGGGCCTGTCGTTCGGCGAACTCGACAGAATTGCGGTGACGATCGGGCCCGGCGGCTTCACCGGTGTGCGCGTCGGCGTGGCGGCGGCGCGCGCTCTTGCGCTGGCGACAGGCGCGCCAACCGTCGCGGCCAGCAGCCTCGCCGTCATGGCGCAGCAAAGCGGCGAAGAGCTTGGCCCCCAGCGCCGCGGCCGCGTGCTGGCGGTGGCCCTGGATGCCCGCCATGGCAGCGTCTATCTCCAGCTTTTCCCGTGCGCGCCCCATGCCGCGGGCCCGCCGCAACTCCTGACCGCGGCCGCTGCAGCCCAGCTTATCGGTCGCCAGCCCGCAATCATCGTCGGCTCCGGTGCGGTGCTGGTCGGGCAGGCGCTGGGCGCGTGTGGCGGAGAGGCCGAAACGATGCTTCCCGACCTGCTGCCGTCGGCGCGCGCGCTCGCCCTGTTGGCAACCGAGTTAGCGCCCACGCATCCCTTGCGGCCCCTCTACCTCAAACCACCCGACGCGAAGCCGCCCACCGACCCCGTCCTCATCCGGGGTTGTCCATGATCGCGGCGCTCGGTCACGCCGACCCATCGCTCCTGCAGGCATCTCAAGGGCACGCCCGGGAGCTTGCCGAACTACACGCCGTGATCTTTACCCAGTCCTGGGACGAAGCAAGCTTCCGGCAATTGCTGGGGCACCCCGGTTCGGTCGCGTTCTTGGCGCGCGTCCTGATCCCGCCGCGGACGATCGGCCTCATCCTCGGGCGCATCGCCGCCGATGAGGCAGAGCTTCTCACGCTCGGCGTGCATCAAACACACCGCCGTTACGGCATTGCGCGCCGGCTCGTGGCGGCACTCATGCAGGCCGCCAAGGGCGGTGGAGCCAGGCGCCTCTTCCTCGAGGTGGGTCGCACGAACGCCGCCGCGGTGGCCCTCTACCGGGGGCTGGGCTTTTGTCAGGTCGGCGTTCGCCACGGCTATTACGAGCGCGGGCAAGGACAGGACGACGCGCTCGTGCTGGCGCTCGGGCTCTGATTGAGTGGCAGCCCACCCCACATTGCGGCCGCCCACCGCCTCACCTATAAGGGCCTTGGCTCCGAGCAAGAGAGTCGCGCAAAATTGGCGACCCATGGCCGTCTCGCCAGATCCCTCGCCCACACGCATAGAGCTATTGTGCGCGCAAAAGGGGCTGCGGCTGACGGGGCAGCGCCGGGTCATCGCCAAGGTCCTCTCCGCCGCCAGGGATCATCCCGACGTAGAGGAAGTTTATCGACGGTCGAGCAGCGTGGATGCCCGCATTTCGCTTTCGACCGTCTACCGCACCATCAAGCTCTTTGCGGCCAATGGTTTCCTGGAGCGGCACAACTTCGGGGCAGGGCGCGGCCGCTACGAGGAGACAGCGCGCCGCCACCATGACCATCTGATCGATATCGAAAGCGGCCAGGTGATCGAGTTCCGCAACGAGGAGATCGAGCGGCTGCAGAAGCGGGTGGCGCGCGATTTGGGCTTCAGCCTCGTCGGCCACAAGCTCGAACTCTATGGTGTGCCAAGCAAGCGCGCGCGCAAGTGGACGAAGTAGGAGCATGACGGCCCCGGCCAAGGTTTACGTGAGAACGTTCGGCTGCCAGATGAACGTCTACGACAGCGAGCGTATGACGGAGCTGTTGGGCAGACATGGGTTCGCCCCGACGTCGACCCTGGAGGACGCCGACGTCGTCGTGCTCAACACCTGCCACATCCGCGAGAAGGCGGCGGAGAAGGTCTATTCAGATCTCGGTCGCATCCGTCAGATCAAGGCCGCCCGCGCCAGCGCCGGGCGCCAAACGCTGATCGCGGTCGCGGGCTGCGTCGCCCAGGCCGAGGGCGACGAGGTGCTTCGCCGCGCGCCCTTCGTCGATTTGGTCGTTGGGCCACAGAGCTATCATCGCCTCGGCGATCTGCTCGCCCGAGCCAAGTCGGAGCGCCGCGGCATCGTCGACACCGGCTTTCCCAACGAGGACAAATTTGCATCCTTGCCGCAGCGCACGCCGCCACGGGCCGTGACGGCATTCTTGAGCGTGCAAGAGGGCTGCGACAAGTTCTGCAGCTTCTGTGTGGTGCCCTACACGCGCGGCAGCGAGTTCTCCCGCCCGGTGAGCGATCTTGAAGCTGAAGCGCGCCGCCTCACGGAGCACGGCGTGCGTGAAATCACCCTGCTTGGTCAGAACGTCAATGCCTACCATGGGCTCGGCCCCGACGGTCATCCTTGGTCGTTGGCCCGGCTCATTGCACGGCTGGCCGCGGTGCCCGACCTCACGCGCATCCGCTACACCACGTCGCATCCTCGCGACATGACCGAGGATCTGATCAGCGCGCATCGCGACGAGCCCAAGCTGATGCCCTACCTGCATCTGCCGTTTCAGGCCGGCGCAGATCGCATTCTTGCTGCCATGAACCGCAAGCACACGGCCGCCGATTACCTAGCCCTTGTCGCGCGCATCCGTGCCGCGCGCCCCGACATGGCGCTCTCCACCGATATCATCGTCGGCTTTCCGGGAGAGACCGAGTGCGATTTTGCAGCCACCCTCGCCCTCGTTGCGCAGGTGGACTTTGCCCAAGCCTACGCCTTCAAGTTCAGCCCGCGCCCGGGCACACCGGCGGCCGCGCTCCGCGATCAGGTCGAGGATCGCGTCAAGATCGAGCGCTTGCAGCGCCTGCAGGACCTGCTCGGTCAGCAGCAAACGGCGTTCAATTCCGCGTGCATCGGCCGAACTCTACCGGTGTTGTTCGCCGCCGAGGGACGCCATCCCGGTCAGCTTGTCGGCCGCTCACCCTACCTGCAAGCCGTTCACGCCGCAGCAGATTCATCTTGGCTTGGGGGCATTGGCGAGGTTGCAATCGTGGGGTCCGGGCGCAACAGTTTGACGGGAGTGTTGAAATCGGCGCAAACGCCAAAGGCTTGATGTCGTGCGCGGGCATTTGTGCTAGGCTGCATGGCGTAATGGCGTTCCATATCGACCTCTCAAGGAGGCCAGCTACTTGACTGGCATTCGCGGGCCGACGGCGACGGGCCTGGGCAAACAGCTCAGAGCCGTAGAGGCACGTTTGGTGGTGCCCTTCGAGGACAACCGGCATCTCAACCGGCTACTCGGCGAATATGATGGACATCTTGCGCTCCTGGAGGAGCGGCTTGGCATCGAGGCGCAGGCCCACGGCAACATGGTGACCCTCACCGGTCCCAGCGCGGCCTGCGAAACCGCTCGCGACGTGCTGGAGAAGCTCTACGCGCGCATCCGCCAGGGCGAGGATATCGGACCCGGCGACGTGGATGGCCTCTTGCGCCACGCCGGCAACGATAGCGCGCCCACCGATGGCCTGGCGCAGATTCGCACCCGCCGTCGCATCGTCACGGCGCGCTCACCGGTTCAGGGCGCCTACATCCAGGCCCTGCAACGCGTCGACCTGGTG
>JAMXLN010000316.1 GCA_024281145.1 Hyphomicrobiaceae bacterium
ACATGGACTACTGCATGCCACGCGCGGGCGATCTGCCCTCCTACCATGTGGCCATGCTCGGCACGCCCTGCCCGTCGAACCCGCTCGGTGTGAAGGGCTGCGGCGAGGCGGGCGCCATTGCGGCCCCCGCCGCCGTCATCAATGCCATCACCGATGCGCTGGGCCACGAGCAGATCGCCATGCCGGCAACACCACTCGCTGTGTGGCGGGCCGCCCAGCGGGCGCCCAGCAAGCTGGCTGCGGAATAGGAGGAGCCGCCATGTACGCGTTTCAGTACCACCGCCCCGCGTCGCTTGCCGATGCCGCCAAGCTCCTCACGGGCGATGCCAAACTGCTGGCGGGTGGCCACACGCTGATCCCCACCATGAAGCAGCGTCTCGCCAATCCGTCAGCGCTCATCGATCTCGCCCGCGTTTCCGAGCTGCGTGGCATCGAAAAGGGCAGCGGCGGCATCGTCATTGGTGCCATGACCACCCACGACGAGGTGGCGAACTCTCCCGTGGTGCGTGCGGCCATCGGCGGGCTGTGCGACGTGGCGGGGCAGATTGGCGATCCGCATGTGCGCAATCGCGGCACCATCGGCGGCTCGCTCGCCAATAACGATCCCGCAGCGGACTATCCCGCGGCGGCGCTGGCGCTCTCAGCAACAATCGCCACCAACCAGCGTGAGATCAAGGCCGATGACTTCTTCAAGGGCCTGTTTTCGACTGCCCTGGGCGAGGGCGAGATCATCACCCGCATCACATTTCCGGCGCCCACAAAGTTCGCCTACATGAAATTTGCCAACCCGGCTTCTCGCTATGCTCTGGTGGGTGTGGCGGTGGCCCAAACAAGCGGTGGTCCGCGTGTTGCCGTGACTGGGGCCGGCAGCAACGGCGTCTTCCGCCACAAGGCCATGGAGGCTGCACTTGCCAAGGCTTGGTCGGCGCAATCCCTGGCAGGGGTCCCCACCAACGCCTCCGACATGATGAGCGACATGCACGCCGACGCTGCCTACCGCGCCCATCTCGTGGGGGTGCTGGCCAGGCGCGCCGTGGCAAAGGCTCCATAGCGGAGCGCGTGTCGACTAGCCGCGCCCGGCAGGTGCTCGCACCGCACGGCTCACCGACCGGGCTCGCCCACCGCTCACGGCCGAAACCGGTGGGCAGCGCGGGCTCGCGCCTTGGCCGCCTCTGCCTCGCGATTGCGCGGCGGCGCGTTGGTGATGAGAGCATCGAGCAGGTGCTGCGCCGCGTGCGTTACCTCCTCCACCGCGCGATGGAACACCGCCTCGTTGGCCTTGGACGGCCGCGTGAAGCCACTCAATTTGCGCACAAACTGCAGGGCGGAGGCGCGGATCTCGGCATCAGTGGCCGGCGGGGTAAAATTATGGAGCGTCTTGATGTTCCGGCACATGCGATGGTCTCGCGGAATGTCCAAGCGGGCTTGTAACGCGCTCTTCTGCGTTCGGCATGCGATCGCAAGTTCGGCCGCCATCGTCTCAAATTGATGACCGGCTCCCCGGTGCGGCTAGCCGAGTTTGCCCATGGCGACGGCCGTATCTGCCATGCGGTTGGAGAACCCCCACTCGTTGTCATACCAGGAAAGCACACGCACCAGGCGGCCGTCCACGATCTGCGTTTGCGTGAGGTCGAAGGTGGACGAATTGGGGTTGTGGTTGAAGTCCATCGAGACGAGCGGTTCTTTGGTCACCCCCAGGATGCCTTTGAGGTGCTGTTGGGACGCGTGCTCCATCGCCTGGTTGATCTCGTCCACGGTCGTCTCGCGCCCTGGAATGATCTTAAGGTCGATGACGGAAACGTTGGGTACTGGCACGCGAATGGCCGTGCCGTCGAGCTTGCCCCTGAGTTCGGGGAGCACCAGTCCGACGGCCGCCGCTGCCCCCGTCGAGGTGGGGATGATGTTGATGGCGGCTGCCCGCGCGCGGCGCATGTCCTTGTGTGCCTGGTCCAGCACGTTCTGATCGTTGGTGTAGGCGTGAATCGTCGTCATGTAACCCGATTTGATGCCAACGAGATCGTGCAGCACCTGAGCCACCGGGGCCAGGCAGTTGGTGGTGCAGGACGCGTTGGAGACGACCTTATGCTCGGGCTTGAGTTTATCGTGGTTCACACCGTAAACGACCGTCAGGTCCGCGCCCTTGGACGGCGCCGATACCAGCACGCGCTTGGCACCGGCTTCCAGGTGTGCGGCGGCCTTTTCCTTGTCGGTAAAGATCCCCGTGCACTCCATGACGATGTCGATGCCGAGCGACTTCCAGGGCAGCTTCTTGGGGTCGCGTTCGGCCAGGACCTTGATGGGGCCGAAGCCCACATCGATACTTTCGCCGTCCACTTTCACGTTGCCGGGAAAACGGCCGTGCACGCTGTCGAAGCGCAGCAGATGGGCGTTGTCCTTGGCCGAGAACAGATCGTTGATGGCGACCACCTGCAGGTCCTTGCGCCCGGCCTCGGCGATCGCGCGCAAGATGTTGCGGCCGATGCGGCCGAAGCCCGAAATTGCGATCCTGACTGCCATGGGGTGCTCCATCTTGGTTGGCCGGCCCGCCTCTGCCCTCTCCTGCCGTAGCGGAAGTTGGTGGCTTCTCCTGCGCGCTCGGCGCACTGTCAATGTGACACAAAAATTCCCGTGAACAACGCCTCGGCCGACGAACTGTTGCATACCCTAACGCGTTGGTTGACGGTGCAAGTGCCGGCTCCTATCGTCGGCCCAACAGAGGGACGGGTGCCGCGTAGATCCGCGGCACTCGATAGCAGCGGGTTCTCGCCGATGGCCCGGCGCCGCGCTACCAAGGCGAGCGGGAAGTCTGTATCTGCCGTCGCGCGCGCGAAAGCGAAAGCTCGCTTGAGCGCCGATGCGGGGGCGGAGCGCTTAGCAGCGCTCGAGCGTGAAAGGGATCTCCTGCAACAGGAGCTCGAACGCTCGCGCTTGCGCGTGCGCTTGCTGGAGGAGACGCACACCAAGGTGTGCGACCGTATCGCCTGGGCCCTCGATTCGCTGCACAACATCCTGGACGGCAAGGGTTGAAGGGGTCGCACGCCGGCCGCTGCGCAAAGGCTTTGCAGCAGGGATGCGACGAGGCGAGCTTTCGCGGGCGGCACAAGCCCGCGGCCCTCAACCTGGCGCGCCTGGGGGCGCGCTGGTGCCATTAGGCCGCCGTCAGGCGCGCCAGCACGGCGTCGGACACCTCGAAGTTGGAATAAACGTTCTGAACGTCGTCGTCGTCCTCGAGCCCGGCGATGAGCTTGAGGGTCGAAGCGGCCTTGTCCTCGTCGACCGCTGTGGTCTGCATGGGCTTCCAAAGCGCCTGGACCGAGGCCGGTTCGCCGAGTTTGGCCTCGAGCGCGGCCGAGACGACCGCCAGGTCTTCGAACGAGCAGGTCATGAGGTGGGCATTGCCATCGGACTGCACGTCCTCGGCGCCCGCTTCGATCGCCGCCTCCAACATGACATCGGCTGAGCCCGCAGCCGAGGGGTAGGTGATCTCGCCAACGTGCGCGAACATGTGGGCGACCGCACCAGTCGCAGCGAGATTTCCGCCGTATTTTGTGAACACCGCCCTTAACGCTCCGCCCGTGCGGTTGCGGTTGTTTGAGAGCGCCTCCACGAGAATGGCTACGCCGCCCGGGCCATAGCCCTCGTAGCGGATCTCCTCGTAGGTCTCGGTGTCTGCACCGGAGGCCTTCTTGATCGCGCGCTCGATGTTGTCCTTGGGCATGTTTTCGGCGCGCGCGGCTGCAACGGCAAGGCGCAGGCGCGAGTTCATTTCCGGATCAGGCAGGCCGTTCCTGACCGCCACCGTGATCTCGCGCGCCAGTTTGGCGAACAGTTTGGCGCGGGCCGCGTCCTGACGGCCTTTGCGATGCATGATGTTCTTGAACTGCGAATGGCCAGCCATGCTCGGTCTCGTGCGCGAAGCCAATATTCTGTCGCAACAGGCTTATAAGAGGCCCGTCGTCGGGGCAAATCCTAGATCGGCGCTCGACGGGACCGTAGCTGGCCGTCAAGCTGTCGCAGGGCACCAGCCACAGGTCGACGATAGAACGCTCTCCACCACCTTCTCCTGCGGACCAGCATGCGCCAGCGCGTCGTCAATGCCTCCTTTCCACCGCAGCTTATGAGCGCTGCACCCACCAACGCCGCGCTGCTCAGCCTTGCCGTCTTCCTGTGGCTTGCCGCCTTGGCCTGGCTGCGCCCTCTCTCCCTGCCCGATGAAGGCCGCTACGTCGGGGTTGCCTTGGAGATGCTGTGGTCCGGCAACTGGTTGCAGCCGACGCTCGATACCCTTCCTTATTTTCACAAGCCACCGCTGTTTTATTGGCTAACGGCCGCGTCACTGGGGACGTTTGGCATCAACGTATGGGCGGCCAGGCTAGGCTCACTCCTCGCCGCCACCGCCTGCGCCCTGAGCCTCTATCACTTCCTGTGGCGTTGGACCGGGCCTGCCCGTGCGCGCGCCGCGCTCCTCGTGCTCCTCACGGCCCCTTTCTTCTATGGCGGCGCGCAGTTCGCCAACATGGATATGCTGGTCGCCGCCTGCATCAGCGGCACCATCCTTTGCGCGGCCCATGCCGTGCTTGGAGCCCAGGACACCGGCCCACTGTCCCGACCCGCGCTTGCAGGTGCATACGCCCTTGCCGCGCTTGGCCTCCTCGCCAAGGGCCTGATCGGCATCGTCATCCCGGCGATGGTGATCGGCATTTGGCTCGTGTTCCTCGGCAGGCCTTGGCTGATCCTGCGCCTCGTGTGGCTGCCGGGTGTGGCGCTCTTTGCCGGGATCGGAGCGCCCTGGTTCCTCCTCATGCAGGCGCGCTACCCAGGCTTCTTCACCTATTTCTTCGTGCATCACCATTTCGAGCGTTTTGCCGCCCAAGGCTTCAACAACCGGCAACCGTTCTGGTTCTTAGTGGCCGCGTTTGCGGGCCTCACGCTGCCGTGGAGCCCCTTCCTGGTCGGCGCCGCGCGCGCTTGCGCTGCTGAGGCCGCCGGCCGATCCAGGCAGGTTCAGGTGCTGATGTGGATCTGGCTCATCTCCACGCTCGTCTTCTTCTCGATCCCGAACTCCAAGCTCATCGGCTACGTCATGGTCGCCCTGCCGCCGCTCGGTGCCCTTGCCGCCGAAGGCCTGCTCCACGCAGCCCGCACCCCGGCGCGCGCCCGGACCTGGGCGATGCGCGCGGCGGCTGGGGCCGTGGCGATCTGCGCCACCATACTCGTCGTGGCCGATGTTCGCGAGGAGGCGCGCGACAACACTCGCCAGCTTGCGGCGCAGCTGCGGCCGCTGCTTACGTCCC
>JAMXLN010000317.1 GCA_024281145.1 Hyphomicrobiaceae bacterium
GCCGACTACAAGCTGCCCGAGGAGCTGCACATCGTTGCGGAACTGCCGTTCACCGCCACCGGCAAGCTGCGCCGGCATGCGCTGACAGACATGATCGCGAAGGGGCAGATCGCGGCCCGGCCCTAGGGTGGCCCGACCATGTGCGGCCGATGGCCCAGAGGCAGCGGAACTATTGTCCTCGGCGCGGGCAAAAGTTAGCTTGGCGTTCAAGAACCATAGACGTTCGCAATCCCCCGGAGAAACGCTCGATGAAAACGACAAACCGAATTTCGCGCCGCGACGTCCTTGTGGGCACCGGTGCCAGTGTCGGTGCCAGTCTCGGTACCAGTCTCGGTACCAGTCTGGCCGTTCCCGCCATTTGGACCAGCGCGCAAGCCCAGGCCGCCTCCACGATCAAGGTCGGCATGCCGCTCGCGTTGACCGGTCCGTTGGGATCCGTGGGCCAGCAGCAAAAGCGAGGGGCCGAGCTCTATGCCAAGGTGCAGAACGCCAAGGGCGGCTGGCTCGGCAAAAAGATCGAGCTGCTGATTGAGGATACGGCCGGCAATCCGGCCACCTGCGTGCGCAAGGCACAGGAGATGGTGGAGCGGCAGGACTGTCGCCTGTTCACCGGCATCACGCTGTCGTCGGAAGCCCTCGCCATCGTGCCCAAGCTTGCGGAATGGAATGCCATATTCATTTCATCGGACAATGGTGACGGGCGGCTGACGGCCGAGAGCTTTGTGCCCAATTTCTTCCGAGCTAACGTCTCAGGTCCCATGGGGACGCGCGCGGTCTCGCTCTATCTCAAGGATGCGCCCTACAAGACCTTCTATGCGCTGGGGCTCGACTATGCCTGGGGCCACAACAGTGTGCAGGTGTTCGAGGACGAGATGAAGCGGCTCGGCAAGGAGTTCGTGGGCAAGGTGTTCGCGCCGACCGGCACCAAGGACTACTCAACTTATGTCACCAAGATTCGCCAATCCGGGGCGGACGGTGTCTATCTTGTCCTGGCCGGCGATGACAACAACGCATTCCTGGCCCAGGCGGCGCAGTATCAGCTGGCCTCCAAAATGGCGATGCTGTCCGAACAGCTCGAGCTCTCGGCCATGCGTGCCGTGGGCGAAGCGTGCCTTGGCATCATCGCCTCGGCCCGTTACGCCTTCACCATCGACAATCCGAAGAACAAGGAGTTCGTCGAGCTCTGGAAGCAGGAGCACGGCGGTCAAGTCCCCGACCAGTTCGAGGGTGAGCAGTGGCAGTGCCAAAGAGTGTTCGAGGCGGGCATTACCAAGGCCGGCAGCATCGAGGCCGACAAGCTGCGACCGGCACTGGAGGACCTGACCATCGACGACATCAAGGGCCAAGTCCACATGCGCAAGTGCGACCACCAGGGTGTCCAGCAGGGTTTCATCTTCAAGGCTGCCATGCGGGAGGGGTATTCGCATCCGGTGCCCGAGATCATTGCCACGCTGGCAGCCGACCGGACCACACCACCCTGCAACAAGACGACCTACGACGACTGAAGGGCAGCTTGGTCTTAGGGGTCATGGGCGTGCCCATGACCCAAGCAATGCAGGCCGCATGTCCACGCTCGCATTCTTGCTGACTGAAGGGGTCAACGCGCTATCGCAAGCAGCCCTGCTGTTCTTTCTCGGCGTCGGCCTGACGCTGATCTTTGGCATCATGCGCATCGTCAATTTTGCGCATGGTACGCTCTATATGCTCGGCGCATTCATCGGCTACTCGCTCGTCCGATACTCGGGAAGCTTTTGGGTGGCGTTGGCGCTGGCACCCATTGCCGTGGGCGCTATTGGCACGGGCTTCGAGCTCGCCATCTTGCGCCGCCTCTACAAGCGCGATGCGCACGCCTTCCTGATGGTGACGTTCGGATTGGCCTTGGTGACAGGCGAGGTCGTGCGGCTGATCTGGGGGTCGGACGCCCTGCAGGTGCCGCCGCCGGCACTCCTTTCTGGCGTCGTGTTCCTGCTGGATGAACCCTTCCCCACCTATCGGCTGTTTCTGGTGGGTTTCGGCATCGTTGTGGCACTTGGCATCTGGCAGCTGCTCGAGCGCACGCGCCTCGGTTTGCTTATTCGCGCAAGTTCACAAAATGCCGAGATGGTCCGCGCGCTTGGGATCGACGTGAACCTGGTGCGTTCCGGTGTGTTCGGCATTGGATGCGGACTTGCGGCGCTGGGCGGTGTGCTCGCTGCACCGCTTGTAACTGCATCAAATGGCATGGCGGCGACGGCGGTGATCGACGCCTTCGTCATCGTGATCATCGGCGGCATGGGTAGTTTTTTGGGCTCGCTCATCGGCGCACTGCTTGTCGCGTTCGTCCAGGTGTTCGGCAACTACTATCTGCCGGATTTTGCGCTCGCGTTTATGTACCTCGTGATGCTGCTGGTGTTGGTGGTTCGCCCTGGCGGCCTCCTCGGCAAGGAGGTGTGAGGCCATGCGCGAAACGCGAGCGCTGCCTGCTCTGGGTGGACTTCTCGTAACCGGATTGCTCATCGCGGCGCCGTTGGGTCTGCCTCTTTTTGCCATGACCCTGTTGACCGAGCTCCTCATCCTCGGGCTCTTCGCAATGAGCCTCGATCTCATGGTGGGCTACACCAATCTCGTGTCGTTCGGTCACGCCGCGGCCTACGGGCTTGGCGCCTATGCCTCAGGCTACCTGGCTCTCAACTCGTCGATGCCCCTGCCACTCGTGGTGCTGCTGGCGGCGCTGCTGACAGGTGTCGTTGCCATCGGGGTCGGCTGGGTGTGCACGCTTGCGACTGGGGTATCGTTCTCCATGCTGACGCTCGCTTTTGCACAGCTGCTCTATGCCATCGCGTTCAAATGGACCTCGGTGACCGGGGGCTCGGACGGGCTTGCCGGGATTCCGCGGCGACCGGGTCCCTTTGGCATGACGGCTCTCACGACCAAGACGGGCTTCTACTATTTCACGCTTGCCACGTTGCTCGGCGCCTATTTCGCGTGCCGCGCGCTGGTTAACTCCCCGTTTGGAGCGGTGCTGCGCGGCATCCGCGAGAACGAACTCAAGACGTCGGTGCTGGGGTACAATACGCGTCTCTACAAGATCGCGGCCGTCGCCATCGCCTATGCGCTCGGCGGTCTTGCCGGCGCCCTCTATGCACCATTTGCAGGGTTTGCCAACACCGAGTTGCTGTTCTGGCTTCTGTCGGGCCAGGTGCTGATTATGGTCATCGTCGGCGGACAGGGAACGCTGATCGGGCCGATTTTGGGTGCGGCCTTCTTCATGCTGCTCGAGCACCAACTGTCATCCTACACCGAGGCATGGGCGCTTTTCTTCGGGCTCATCTTCATCGCTTTCGTCCTGTTTGCGCCGGAAGGCATCTGGGGATTGGCGCGCCGCGCGTTTCTGGGGGCGCCCCGGCTGACCGAGACGCGCCATGGGTGAGG
>JAMXLN010000318.1 GCA_024281145.1 Hyphomicrobiaceae bacterium
GGTTCTCGTCGAAATCGTTGAAGGCCGGGATGGCGAGCACATAGAGCAGCGTCAAACCGCCGACGCCCAGCGTCAGGCCCTCGGCGATTGCCTCGTTGAGGAGCCGCTTCCATCCGGAGAGGCGAAAGCGGGCAAAGAAGCTCGAAAACGCGTTCCACCGATCCTGGAGCGATTGCCAAGCTTGCGCTAGTGAGGAATCGATCCACGCATCGATGCCGAGCCAATCGATAACCCGCTTGCGGCCCCCACCCTGCCTGAAGAACCAATCGTGCAAGCTTAGCCCTTTCGTCGCCCTGGTCTAACGCCTGACAGCTCTGGCACGCTTACCACGTATCTACCGACGAGTGCCCACAATTGTTGGTACCGGCAAGTCGGGAATCGTGACCTCGTCGGTTGGGAAGCTAATTTACCATGCGTGCCGCCGCCAACGCGAGCACAACGTTTTTGGCCGTTTGTGCCTTTTTGGCGGCATACCATGGCTCGCTCGCCCGGCAACATGCTATGCGGGTTGATGCGGCGCAGCGAATCCGGGGCAGCCCAAAATGAAGGAAGTTCTCGAGGAATTGGAGCGGCGGCGCGCGGAAGCCCGGCTCGGTGGCGGCCAAGCGCGCATCGACGCCCAGCACAAGCGCGGCAA
Source organism: Hyphomicrobiaceae bacterium (assembly GCA_024281145.1). GTDB lineage: Bacteria > Pseudomonadota > Alphaproteobacteria > Rhizobiales > Hyphomicrobiaceae > AWTP1-13. Next base: position 638 of record JAMXLN010000318.1, read on the forward strand.
GCTGACGGCGCGCGAGCGCATCACCCTGCTCATGGATGAGAGCTCCTTTGAGGAGTTCGACATGTACGTCGAACACCGCTGCGCCGACTTCGGCATGGAGAGGACAAAAATTCCCGGTGATGGTGTCGTCACCGGATGGGGAACCATCAACGGCCGCGTCGTTTATGTGTTCGCCAAGGACTTCACCGTGTTTGGCGGTTCACTGTCGGAGGCGCACGCCCGCAAGATCATGAAGATCCAGGATATGGCGCTACAGAACCGGGCGCCCATCATCGGGCTCTTCGATGCGGGCGGCGCGCGCATCCAGGAAGGCGTCGCTGCCCTCGGCGGCTACGGGGAAGTGTTCCTGAGGAACGTGCTGGCGTCCGGCGTAATCCCGCAGATCTCCGTGATCATGGGGCCGTGCGCCGGAGGCGACGTATACTCTCCCGCCATGACCGACTTCATCTTCATGGTCAAAGACACGAGCTACATGTTCGTGACCGGTCCCGACGTGGTCAAGACCGTGACCAACGAGACCGTGACGGCTGAGGAGCTTGGCGGCGCGCGCGTGCACACCACCAAGTCGTCGATCGCGGACCACGCGTACGAGAACGATGTTGAGACGCTGCTGCAGATGCGCCGGCTCATGGACTTCCTGCCCTCCAACAACCGTTCCGGTGTGCCGGAGCTCCCGACTAAGGACCCAGCGGAGCGGGCCGAGCCGTCGCTCGACACGCTGATCCCCGACAATCCCAACAAGCCCTACGACATCAAAGAATTGATCCTAAAGGTGGTGGACGAGGGAGATTTTTTCGAGATCCAGGAGGCATTTGCGCGCAACATCGTCACGGGCTTTGCGCGCATGGAGGGACGCACCATCGGCATTGTGGCGAACCAGCCCATGGTGCTGGCGGGTGTGCTCGATTCGGATGCGTCACGCAAGGGTGCGCGCTTCGTGCGCTTTTGCGACTGCTTCGAGATCCCTATCATCACGTTTGTGGATGTGCCGGGCTTCTTGCCGGGCACGGCGCAGGAGTATGGCGGTCTCATCAAACATGGCGCCAAGTTGCTGTTCGCGTTCTCGGAGGCGACGGTGCCAAAGGTCACGGTGATCACGCGCAAGGCTTACGGCGGCGCCTACGACGTAATGAGTTCCAAGCACATCCGTGGCGATGTCAATTACGCCTGGCCAACAGCTGAGATCGCGGTAATGGGACCTAAGGGAGCTGCCGAGATCCTCTACCGAGCGGACCTTAGCGATCCGACGAAGATCGCCGCGCGTATCAAGGAATATCAGGACCGTTTCGCCAATCCCTTCACCGCCGCCGAACGCGGCTATATCGATGAGGTGATCTTGCCCCGCAACACGCGCCGACGGATCTGCCGCGCACTCAACATGCTGCGCCACAAGACTGTCGAGAACCCGTGGAAAAAACACGATAACATACCGCTCTAGCGGACACTTTAGGCCTTTCTCCGACGCCGGGAGCTTCGACTTTGATGCCTGTGGCTTGCGAGCAGGATCGGGAACGCCTGGCAGCTCTCTGACAGCGCCCCTCGCTCCTAAAGAGCCTGGGTCTGACCGCAGTTATGCGCGCGTCACGCTCTCGAAGATGGAGCGAAACATGGAGCGGGCGCTGATCAGTGCCTCCTTGCGGAACGCGGCAATGCTGTGAAGCTCGGCAGAGGTGTAGAGGTAAGGCTCCAGACCTTTTGCCAACAGTCGCTCCCGCAATTCCTCCAGGTCGGACACGAGCCGGTGCTGCAGACCGGCGCCCGCGAGCACGGCTTCGATCTTCCAGGTGTTGGATGGAATGCCGAGCACTGGGATGCCGAGGTCGAGGGCGATGCATATGCCGTGAAACCGTCCAGAGACGATCAGCCCTGCGTTTTGTGCCAACCAGGCGATGTAGTCGTCAAATCCGGGAATGAGACTGCGCCAGCGATCGCGCCATAGGCCGGGCGGCGCCGCAAGGGCCGCCAGTCGCTTGGCAGTGTAGCGCCACCAACGCGACGCTTCGGCGTGGGCTTGCACGGCAGGGTGTGGAGGACGGGCCATCAGCGGCAGATAGCGTGCACCGATCGCGAGGGCGGCACGATGCAGGCGCGTGTTGGCGTCTTGTACGGTGGAATCGGTCACAACCACCAGCCGGCCGGTGCCGCGCGCCACGGCAGGTTCCCAAGTGAGCGTGAGGTCCGGCACGACCGTAGCTGCGATACCTGCCTCGATCAACGCCCGGCGGCTGAGCTCGTCGCGAGCAAAGACGGCACGGTATCGAGCAACGCCTTGCGCGACTTCGGGACCGTTTGCCTCGTATACCGAATTGATCAGGAATGCGGGTCGGCCGCGCTCGCTCGCCCACCGAGGCACCTCGGCCAGCCGCCAGGCGGCCTTGCTGTTGTGATGGAGCGCGCCCTCTCCGTTGACGAGTACGAGATCAAAGTCGGCGGGTGCCAGCTTTTGCCAGTCGGCGTGCAGCGGCAGCTTGGCACAGACTTCAAGGCCCGCTTGCGTGGTGAGAACGTCGAGCTGGCGGTCCACCAGCGTGCAGCCGTGGTGACCCAGCTGGAAAGTCGTGTTGATCAGGACAGCTTTCATCGTTCTTATAGTCGAGGGCGTGAGCTGTCCCCGGGCTTTGGCCAGATATCGCACTATAGCGCGTTTCCTGAACCGGAAAGAGGTGGCGGGTGTGCTTACGAAGGCAAGCCGAGTGGGCTTTGCATGCGCCGCCGCCCGTCGCTTCTGGGGATCAAAACCATCAATTGCCCTAGCCTGTGTCTTTGCCTAAACGGCGCTCCGAAAGTTTGTGCTCCAAGCGCTGGCGTCATTGCCTGCCAAAAGCCACTTCGGGAACGGTCGATGGGGCCAAGTTCCTTCGGTCAAACACATCTGACCACGGGGTCGTCTCCCCCTTACTTTAATATTAGCTTTTTAGCGCTTGGCATTGAACGCGAGATAGCCGCCCCCGTGGGTGCGTAAGGAGGCAGGTTGGCGACAATCGGTTGGAGAGGTCCGCGGAAAAGGTGTTTTGCACGTAAAGGCGCTGAAGCGCACTGGCAACGGCGCCGTGTACGCGCTGCTGCCGCTGCTCGACGATGCGGTCCAACCATTCAGAGACCGGCGAGGGCGATTGGGCTGTGTGCGCCAGCGTGGGGATTGGCATCCATCGCCGTCTCAGCGCACGCAAAGGTATCGCAAGGTAGCAGTCAGCTCATTTCAAGAGCACGATCATGTCGGTCTCCCGCCACGCAGCTCATGATTGCGGCTCCATACGCGGAAGCCGCAGGCTGCGCGACAACGGCTCGGCGCCACCTGGTTGAACGGTGCGCACTCCAGCGATGTCCTTGCGATATGGCATAGCAAGATGCTGCAGTGTTGATGCACGAGGAGGTCATCGCCTGCTAACGCAGCATCCCCCGCAGTATCACTCCTGGATGCCGCAGAGCCACAGAAATTCTGGGGAGACCGGGATCTACGTGCGCCGGAACGCTGCCTTGCTGCGCTGCCCCGTCTTAGGGGGATGGTAACCATAGGCCCTTAGCTTTGACCGGGATTGGCCGGGGACTGGCTATGGCAGTACTGAATACGGTATCGATCGCGGAGATCAAGGCGCGCGGCAGCATCAAGGATGCAGATGTCCTCAAGCTCCGGCGCAATTATTATGACGACGGGATCATCACGGCTGAGGAGGCCGACGTCATCTTTGCCCTGAACGAGGCTTGCCCGGTGCAGGATCCGGCCTGGGCGGACTGTTTTGTGGAGACCATCACGGATTATCTTGTCGAACAAGCCGGGCCGCGGGGCTACCTGACTGCCGAGAACGCACACTGGCTGATCGAGCGCATTGGTCGGGACGGACGGGTCGACAGCAAGACCGAGTTTGAACTGCTCGTCAATGTGCTCGACAAGTCCCGTTGGGCACCGCAGAGCCTTGTGCGTTTCGCCCTCGAGCAGGTCAAGCAGGCCGTGCTCAGCGGCGCAGGACCCCTGCGCTCGGACGAGATGCTGGAGCCCGGCACTGTCTCGGAGACCGACGTCAACCTTCTGCGCCGCATTCTCTACGCGGCGGCCAGCGACGGCTGCATCGCCATCACGCGGATAGAAGCCGAGGTGCTGTTCGAGATTGACGAGAGCAGCTCCGGACACGACAACCATCCGGCCTGGACCGACTTATTCGTTAAGGCGATAGCCAACTGCGTGATGGCGGCGTCGGGCTACGCTCCGCCACCGCGCGAGGCCGCACTCGCCGGAGAGGGGCTCGAGCGGCGGGGCCATTTCTCGCTCGATGCGATCCTCACCGGTGTGTGGCCAGGTTTCAAGGGCTTTTTCGCCGGCTACCGCGAACAGACCACGGAAGAGGGCGCCATTGCCCACCTGACGCGTCAGAAGGTTGAGATTATCACGCACGATGCCGTTGAGCCGGCAAACGCTGCCTGGCTTGCCCAGCGGATCGGCCGGCAGGGCAAGATAACACCCAATGAGCGTGCGCTGCTCATGTTCTTGAAGACGGAGAGCCCGGCAATCGATCCCGCCCTGCGTGGGCTCGTGGACAAGGCGGCGGCGGTGGTCTGAGATAGGCAATCGCGGCGCCAAGCGCCTCGGCTGTGGCGAGATGCCATGGCGGGCGCGTCTTGACGTGCTCGCCGGCCCGCCGGAGAAGACCAACCGAACCAGCCACAGGTTCCCATCAGCAACCCAGATCTCGAGCGCTGGGCCCCATGCATCCCGCCTATTCGGTGATCCTATTCACGACCGCGTCTGGCGCAGGCCTCGGTCTCCTCGCCTGGCTGGCACTCTTTGCTTTGCTGGGAGTCGTTCCGGTCGAGCGATGGTTGGGGTTCACCGGGCTCGCCAGCTCGTTCGTCCTGGTTGCCGGAGGCCTCCTGTCCTCCACGATGCATCTCGGGCGCCCCGACCGTGCCTGGCGCGCCCTGTCGCAATGGCGCACCTCCTGGCTGTCGCGAGAGGGCGTGATGGTCATTGCCACGGCTGGGCTGGCCCTGGTGCTGGCTATCGGATGGCTATACTTCGAACGCGTCGATGGAGTGTTCGCGGTTGCCGCGGCGGTGGTGGTGGTCTGCGCCATCGTCACGCTTTATGCGACTGGCATGATCTACGCCTCGCTGCGCACGATCCGGCAGTGGCACCAGCCGCTGACTGCGCCTATTTACGTCACGCTTGGGCTTGCTAGCGGTGCTGTCCTGCTGCGGATGCTGCTGGCGGTCTTGCGCGAGGCATCACCGTGGTCGGCCTGGCTTGCCATCGTTCTCCTCAGCATCGGCGCAGCGCTCAAGTGGGGCTACTGGTTGCGCATCGATGGCGAGCTGCGTGCCTATACGCTCGAGGCGGCGACCGGGCTCGGCCACCTTGGCAAAGTGCGCGTCTTGGATCCACCACACACGCAGCCCAACTTCGTCATGCGCGAGATGGGCTACAAGGTGGCGCGCAAGCACGCACAGAAGCTGCGCAGGGCGACGCTGCTATTCGCCTTCGGCCTCCCGATCTTGTTTGTGCTGATCTCCCAGGTGCCTGGGTTGGCCATCACGGGTGCGTTGCTTGCCACGTTGTCGCTGGCCGTGGGGCTCATCATCGAGCGCTGGCTATTCTTTGCCGAGGCCGAACACGTGTCCATGCTGTACTATGGAGAGGAGCGACTCTAGGTCTTGCTCGGGCGCTTTCGTGCCGAGAGTGTGTGGCTGCCTCAATCCGACCTAACCGGAGCGGACGCGTGCGCAGGGAAAGAGGCGCGTTGCAACCAAGCTGTGCCTTCGTATTTCCGACCAGCAAGCTCCGGGTGGAGCAATTCCGCGAGCAGCTCGGTGCTGTGCGCGAGCCTCGGGCCGGGGCGGTTGAAGTAGGCGTTGCCATCGGCGAAATAAACCCTTTGCTTTTTCACTGCGGCAATGCTCGACCAGCCCGGTCTGGCTTGCAGCACCGGCAGCTCCTCTAGACAGCGTGCGAGGCCATAGCCGCACGGCGCAACCACGATGACCTCCGGATCGGCGGCCAACAACTCGTCCCACGCCATCCAGTCGGAATGCGCACCGGCCTCACCAAGCAAGTCGTGGCCGCCGGCCATGTCGATCAGCTCTGGCATCCAGTTGCCCCCAGCCATCAAGGGGTCAACCCACTCAATGAACGCGACGCCTGGCCTAGGACGGCCCGCCACCGCTTTGCGCACGGCGGCGAGCCGAGCTTGCATGGCGGCAAGCGCCCGCTCGCCCGCTTCCGGTACATCCAACGCGCAAGCCACGCGCGCAATGTCGCGGTAGACGTCGGCCAGTGAACCGGGCCTGAGCGAGACGATCTCGGCGGGCCGCCCGGTCCACGTGCAGGTGGCAGCCTCAACGTCGGCGAGGCTCACGGCGCATACCTCGCAATGGTCCTGCGTGAGAATGACGTCGGGTTCCAACGCCTTCAGCGCTTCGCCATCCACGCGGTAGACGGAGAGGCCGTCGCGCACGATGGCGCTCACGCGCTCGTGGATGTCAGAGCTGGCGCCCTCGACCTTGAATTTGGGCGCCGTCAGCGCCGGCAGCTGTAGCACCTCGGGCGGATAGTCGCATTCGTGGCTGCGCGCGACGAGCCGGTGGTGGCAACCAAGCGCACACACGATCTCTGTGGCGCTCGCGATCAGGCTGACCACGCGATGGGCATGCCCGCGGCGGCGAGGAGGCGGCTCAGCAACGATCTGCGGCACGTCACTTGCGTGGATCGCAGTGTTCTTCTGCGTGCCCTTCGCGGGCAGGAGGTCGCAAAACACGAAGCCGTCGCGCCTGACGACGTTTCCAATGTCGACCGCAATGGGGGAGCGGAACATCGGGCCCGCGCAAGCAAAGGTGTGGAACTCACCGTTCTCTGCGCAGGGGTCGATGCCTTCAGGCAGCTCAGCCAATAGCGCGGCATCGAAGCGCCGTCCCGCAAGGTGCGCTGGCAGTTTCTGGGGATCGACACACGTCACGTAGGCCTCAAGTCCGCCGGCGATCATTTCGCGCGCCAGCTGTTTCGTCTCGATCCCCCAGAGAGGAAACAACGGCGTGATGCCGGTGCCAGCCAGCCTGGTCTCGCGATAGCGCCGAATATCCTCAAGGAACAGATCGCCAAAGGCCATGGCTGCAACGCCCGCGGCGACCTGTTGCTGCACGAATTCCCCCAGGATGTGCTCGTAGGCATCGTTTGGGCAAGGATGGGGGATCGCGAGACAGTGCAGCGGCAAGCCCACGGCTTCGGCTTGCGCCTCTGCCAGCGCGCGGCGCACCCCGTGCATGGCGACGCGACCGAAGGCGGAATTGATGGTCGTTACAAGGCCAATTACCTCCACGTCGTGCCGCTGGCGCAAGACGTGGAGCGACCACGCTGAGTCCTTGCCCGTGCTCCAGCTCAAGAGGGTCCGCATTGCAGGGCTCCCTGTCGAGGGCGAAGCTGCTATCCCGGCTCAATCGCCGGCAAGATTGAGCACGAGTACGCCCTCCTTGGGCCGCTCGCGCCGTCTCCACTTGGGGTGCCGCAGCGTGCGGCGTACATCGTCCCGCCCGGCCTGCCAGTGCTCTTCCACCGAAAGCCGCGAGAACTCGTAGTCCTGCGCGTGCGTCTCGTAGGCGGCGCGGCGGTGGATGAGGTGCACGATGGTGATGGCGGCGTCGCCATCGCACCACTGGGAAAGAAGTTGGGCCTCGGGATTGTCGCACAGTTCGGGCGGAAGTCTCTCCAACAGCTTACGGGCCGCTCGGCGCATGGTCTGGCACTGCTCGTAGTTGTCGGTGGCAAGGCGCGTTCGGCTCGAATAACGGATCTCCTTTTCGCGCTGGGCCACGTCGAACAGCGTCTCGGGCATTGTCCCGCGGGCGCTAAACAGGTCTACCTGGAAGATGCACTTGTCGCTGGGCTCACCTGTATAATCGAGGATGTATTGCAGTGGCGTGTTGGAGACGAGGCCGCCGTCCCAATAGGCCTCGCCTTCGATCATCACGGGCGGCAATCCCGGCGGCAGCGCTCCAGAGGCCATGATGTGCTCGGGTCCGATCGTCATGTCTTGGGAGTCAAAATAGGCGAAGTTGCCGCTGCGGATGTTGACGGCGCCCACGCTCAGTCGCACGGCGCAGCGGTTGATAATGTCGAAGTCGACCAATTCATGCAGGGTCTCCTTCAGGGGTGCGGAATCATAGACGCTCAGCGCCGCGGGCGAGCCACGTGGCATCAGTGGGGCGGGCGGAAAGCGCGGTTCGAAAAAACCGGGCGCGCCAAGCGTGGAGACATAGGCTGCGCTCATGTAGTTGAAGAGCTCGCGCGGGTCTGTACCATCGATCAACGGCGAGGCCTGCACCTGCGAGGACACCCGCTCCCAGAAGGTGCGCAGGCGGGCGACCCGACGCTCGGGCGCATTACCAGCGATGATGGCTGCGTTGACGGCACCGATCGATATGCCGGCCACCCAGTCGGGCGCATGACCGGCCTCTGCCAGGGCCTCATAGGCGCCCGCCTGATAAGCGCCGAGCGCTCCGCCGCCCTGGAGCACGAGGACGACGCGCTCCTCATTCCGGCCTGGGGGTACTGGTTCGTGCATGCTGGTCTCCGGGTCCCGTCGAGATCGGCCGACGGGGCTATAGCCTGGCGCCCTCCGCGATGAGACGCAATATAAGGTCGAGTAGTTAAGCCATCAGCGCAAAGCTTGGGAGCCCTCTCTCGCCCGATTGGGAAAGGATGGCGCGAGGCGGCACGATCGTGCTCAAATGCGCCCAAAGCGTGGGTCAGGGATGGGGTCCATGGAGGCTGAAAATCTTGTCGCAGAGACCGCCAGGCGCATTCTGGCCGATGTGGCTGATCCGCAGAGCGCCAATCGCGCCAAGGACGACGCCTGGAAGGCGCCCGCTTGGGCGGCGCTAGAGGGGGCTGGGCTCGCGCTCGCCTGGGTGCCGGAGGCCTTGGGTGGAGCGGGTGCTGAGTTGGCCGACGGGTTCGCCGTGCTGCGTGAGGCCGGTCGCTCCGCCTCGGCGCTGCCCTTGGCCGAGACAGTGCTGGCGGGATGGCTGCTCTCCAAAGCCGGCATCGCCTCACCCAGGGGCGCTCTGACCTGTGGACCGGCGCGCGATGGCGAGCGAGTGACCATGTCAGGCGACGGCACCGTGAGCGGCAGCTTGCGCGCGATACCCTTTGCCAAGGGTGCCACGCACCTCGCCCTGCTGGCGGAGCGCCAGGAGCGCCAGGACGGCGGTCTTGCCATTGCTCTCCTCGATGCCTCCCAGGCCCACATCGGCGATGGCACCAGCATAGGTGGCGATCCCCAGAACTGGGTAAGCTTCAAGGCGGCGCGCCCTGCGGTGGTCAAGGATGCGCCGGCTGGCATTGATGGACAGGCGCTAATGCTGATGGGCGCTACGGCGCGCGCCATGCAGATGGCTGGCGCGTTGGAGGCCGTCCTCGAGCTGGCGGTGCACTATGCCAACGAGCGTGTTGCGTTCGAGCGGCCGATCGCCAAGTTCCAAGCCGTGCAACACAACCTGGCGCGGCTGGCCGGCGAGACCGCGGCTGCAGTAGCAGCGGCCGGTTCCGCCGCCGATACGATCGCACATGCCGCGACCTTTGATGAGGCAGTCTTGCTCGAAGCCGCAGCGGCAAAGATCCGTGTTGGCGAGGCGGCGGGCGAAGGGGCCGCCATCGCTCATCAGGTGTTTGGCGCCATCGGTTTCACGCAGGAGCACACACTGCATCGCTTCACGCGCCGCCTGTGGGCGTGGCGCGACGATTTCGGCAATGAGAGCGCGTGGGCAGTCAAACTCGGCAACCTGGTGGCCGCCAAAGGTGCCGACGGTCTGTGGCCGATGCTCGCGGCGCGCTAAGGAGGGCGTCATGGCAACTGAGCTGACGTTTGACGCCATCCGCCTGCCGTCGGAGTGCGAGGCGCTGCGCAAGGATGTGCGCGCCTTCATCGCCAAGGAGATCGATGCCGGCAGCCTTGATCCGCACGGTGGTGGGATTGACGGCGCCTATAGCGCCGACTTCAGCCGCAAGGTGGGTGCCAAAGGCTGGATCGGCATGACGTGGCCCAAGATGTACGGCGGGCACGAGCGCAGCTTCCTTGAGCGCTACGTCGTCACCGAGGAGTTCCGCGTGGCCAACGCGCCGGTACGCTTGCACTTCGTGGCGGACCGGCAGAGTGGGCCGGTGATCCTCAGGTACGGCAGCGAGCGTATCAAGGCCGACATCCTGCCGCGCATCTGTCGGGGCGAGGTGTGCTTCGCCATTGGCATGAGCGAACCCAACTCCGGCTCCGACCTGTTTGCTGCCCGCACCAAGGCGACCAGGACCAAGGGTGGCTGGCTCGTCAACGGCACCAAGATCTGGACCAGCAACGCCCACCAGGCCCACTACCTCATCGGCCTTTTTCGCACCTCATCGCCGAGCAAGGAAAACCGCCGCCACGGGCTCACGCAGTTCGTGGTCGACATGAAGACGCCAGGTATCACCGTCAATCCCGTCTACCAGATGACCGGCGCCCACGATTTCAACGAGGTGGTGTTCGAGGACGCCTTCATGCCCGATGACCACGTGCTTGGCGAGGTGGATGGCGCCTGGAAGCAGGCTACCTCCGAACTTGCCTACGAGCGCAGCGGGCCGGAGCGGTTCCTTGAGACCTTCTACGTTCTGACAGAGCTGGTGCGCGTGCTAGGCCAAAGGCCAGACACGCGTGGCGCCGAAGGCATCGGCCGGCTGGTGGCGCAGGTGCACACATTGAGGCGCATGTCGGTATCCGTTGCGGGCATGCTGCACGCCGGCAAGGAGCCGGTGGTCGAGGCTGCCATCGTCAAGGATGTAGGCACGATTTGGGAGCAGAAGCTGCCGCACAAGGCTCGCGACCTGGCGGCGTTCGTGGCGCCTCAGTCTGCCAACCGTGCGACGTTCGAGGAGCGGCTGAACTATGCCGTCATGATCGCCCCCAAGCTCACCATCCAGGGCGGCACCACGGAGATCCTGCGCGGCATCATCGCCCGCGGGTTGGGGCTCAGATAGGAAGTTGGCTTGGTCCGGGTTGGGGCCTTTTGTCTGGAGAGGATGCCCAAGGTGGAGAGCCGGTCTTGGGACGGCGCTGGCAACTCGTTTGCTGTCCAGACCAACTCCTGAGCCGCAAGCGGACGGTCGCGGACCAGGCTGCAAGCGATGAAGCCATTCCGCCCCAGAGGGAGAGGAATGCGAAGCGACTTGGAGGAGAAGACGATATGGGCCCGTTTAAAGACATCGGTGTCGATCTCGACAAGGACATGGTGGCGACCATTGAGATCCGACGGCCGCCGCATAATTTCTTCGACATCGATCTCATCCGCCAAATTGCCGATGCGTGTGAGGCGCTAGATCGGGACGATCGCTGTCGCGCCATCGTGCTGGCGTCGCAGGGAACTGCGTTCTGCGCCGGGGCCAAGCTCGGCGATGGCGCCGACGTGCAGAATGTGCTGGTGAAGAGATCGCAGACTGGCCAAGCCGGTCATTTGTACATTGAGGCGGTGCGCCTCTTTCGTACAGCAAAGCCCATGGTGGGCGCCATCCACGGCGCAGCGGTCGGCGGCGGGCTTGGGCTGGCGCTTGTGCCTGACTTGCGCGTCACCTGTCCCGAAGCGCGCTTCTCGGCCAACTTCACGCGGCTTGGTTTCCATCCAGGCTTCGGGCTCACGCACACCCTGCCCGCGCTGATCGGTCCCGCGAAGGCCGCTTTGATGTTCTACACGAGCCGCCGCGTCCCCGGCGAGGAAGCCTACCGGATGGGTCTCGCCGACGCGTTGGTGCCCCAGACGCAGGTGCGCTCGGCAGCCCACCAGCTCGCCGCCGAGATCGCGCTCGCCGCACCGCTCGGCGTTGTTGAGACGCGCGCGACGATGCGCGCGGGCCTGGCCGAACGCGTGCGCGCCGCCACTGACATCGAACTTGAAAAGCAGACGCGGCTGCGCCGGACAGAAGACTTCAAGGAAGGTGTCAACGCCACCAACGAGCGGCGACTGCCCAAATTTGTCGGGCGCTAGCCCCAGCGATTGGATGGCCCAAGTGCCAGCCTGGGCGAAGCCTTTGCCGACCCGGCGCGACCTCTTGCTCGGAGGCGTTCGTGTCGGTCAGCCGACATCTGCTAGGCTGCGCTCGCTAAGAAATAGTGCCAGGAGACCGCGCCATGCATCGCCAATCGCTTGTGGACTACGGCAAACCGCTCAAGGCCACCCAGGCGCAGACGCCCGAGCCGCAGGGCAGCGAGGTGCTGCTGCGGGTGTCACATTGTGGCGTCTGCCACTCCGACGTTCACCTGCAGGATGGCTACTTCGATCTGGGCGGTGGGCAGAAGCTCGACGTGCGCGGCAACCGGCCGTTGCCATTCACGCTGGGCCATGAAATCGCCGGCACTGTCGAGGCGGTCGGGCCCGACGCGAAGGGCGTGGTACACGGCAAGTTCTACGCCGCCTACCCCTGGATCGGCTGCGGCAAGTGCGGCCTGTGCGCTCGCGGCGACGAGCATCTGTGCAATGCGCCGCGCGTGCTCGGTGTTACCGTCGACGGCGGCTATGCCAGTCACGTCAGCGTACCACACCCGCGCTACCTGCTCGACGTGGAGGGCATTGCACCCGAGATCGCCTGTGCCCTCATGTGTTCGGGCCTCACCGGCTACGGTGCCATCAAAAAGGCGCTTCCCTACTTGCGCGTCGGGCCGCTGCTCATCGTCGGTCTCGGCGGTGTCGGCATGATGGGGCTCCAGTTTGCCCGCGCGCTGACGGACAAACCGGTTTTCGTCGCCGATATCGATCGTGCCAAGCGTGAGGCTGCCCTTAAGCTTGGTGCAGCCGAAGCCTTCGACGCTGGGGATCCCGCTGCGCGCAAGGCAATCGCCAAGGCGTCGGGCGGTGGTGTGGGGGCGGCGATCGACTTCGCGGGCTCCGATAAGTCCCTTCCCTTCGCACATGCAGCCGTCGCCAAAGGCGGTGCAGCGATCGTGGTCGGTCTGATCGGCGGGAGCTTCACCTTGCCGGTACCGATGTTGCCGCTCCGCGCGCTCACCATCATGGGCAGCTACGTGGGTTCACCTGCTGAAGCACGCGAAATGCTGGACCTCGTCAAAGCCGGCAAGGTGGCGCCAATCCCGGTCGAGGTGCGTCCGCTCGCCAACACTAGCGCCTCGCTGGACGACCTGCGCGCCGGCAAGATCGTCGGTCGCGTCGTGGTCGCGCCCTGAGGAGGTGCCAATGCTGATAACTGTGATGGGATCGGGCGGGGTCGGCGGGTATTTCGGCGCGCGCTTGGCGGCTGCCGGCAATGACGTGACGTTCGTTGCTCGTGGACGGCATCTGGAGGCAATGCGCCGGAACGGCCTGCGCCTGGACAGCGAGCTCGGCAACCTCACCCTCGATGCTGTAAAGGTGGTGGCCGACGCCCGCGACATCGCCGCCGCCGACGTCATTCTGTTTGCGGTCAAGATGGGTGATACCGACGGGGCGGCACGAAGTTTGCAGCCGCTGGCGGCCAAGGGAGCCACCATCTTCACATTTCAGAACGGCATCGACAGCGCCGAGCGCATTGGTCGCATCGTCGGGTCCAACAGTGTCGTGCCCGGAGTGGGTCGCATCCTTTCCCACATTGGCGAACCGGGCGTGATCAAGCAAACCGGCACTTTTGCACGGCTCGAGTTCGCCGAGAGCGACAACAAACCGAGCGCGCGCACGAGGGCGTTCTACGAGGCGTGCAAGGCTGCTGGCTTCGAGGCCGTGCTCTCCCCCAACATCCGGCGCGAGCTGTGGATGAAATTCGCCATGCTGGCTCCGAACGCGGCTGTCACGGCGCTGGCGCGCGGCCCCATCAGCATTATGCGCGACAACCCGCAATCTCGCTCGCTGCTGGAGAATTTGGTGGAAGAAGCGGTTGCGGTAGGTATTGCCCTGAAGACCGGACTAGAGCCGTCCGACAGCGGGGCGATCATGCGGCTTATTGACGGCCTTCCCAAAATGATGATGGCCTCCATGGCGCATGACATCGTTGCCGGCAAGCCGATTGAGGTCGAGGGCCTATCCGGCGCCCTCGTGCGGCTCGGCGCGCAGACCGGCGTGCCCACACCCTCGCACGCGTTTATCGTCCAAGCACTCGCCCCATTTGCTGCGGGCAAGCCAGCCTAGCGAACAAGGCGTTTGGCCGTGCGAGGGGCTGGCTTCGATTTCGAAGGCGGGGATGACGCGGGCTATTTAGCCAGCTCGCGCGAGCGGCGTGCGGCGGCTGCGACAGCCTCGCGCATAAGCTCTGCAAGCCCGCCCTCCCTTGCCATCAGCACCTGGAGGGCCGCATAGGTGGTCCCCCCCGGCGAGGTGACGTTCTGGCGCAGCACATCGGCACTGAGATCGGATCGGTGCAGGAGTTCGCCCGAGCCAGCGACCGTGCTGCGCGCGAGCTTTTGCGCCAGTTCGGGTGGGAGGCCTACCTTGATGGCGGCGTCGGCCAGGCATTCCGCGAGATAGAACACGTAAGCTGGGCCCGAGCCGGACACCGCGGTCACCGCATCGATCAGGCTCTCATCGTCGATCCATGAGACCTCGCCAATGGCGCGCAAGAGCGCGTCGCAGGTGGCCCGCTGCTGTGGGGTGACGTGTGCATTTGGCACGCCCACGGTGATGCCGCGCCCGACCGCGGCCGGTGTGTTGGGCATCGCGCGCACCAGCGCAGTGCTCTCGGGCAGATGCCGCGCGAAGCTGGCAATGGTGCGCCCCGCGGCGATGGAGAGCACCACCGTGGACTTGCCAACGAGCTTGGCGAGCCCGGGAAACACCTCGTCCATTACCTGAGGTTTGACGGCAACCACGATGGCCGCGGGCGGATCAGGCAATGAACTGAGCGCGGCCCGGGCTATCAGGCCATGGCGTGCCAGAAGTTCTGTGGCGCGCGGCGGCGGCGCTGGGTCCTGCACAATGATCTGCGCTGGCGCTAATCCCTCTTGCAGCCAGCCGGCCAGCATGGCGCTTCCCATGTTGCCGGCACCCGCCAACAGCAGCGTTCCTTCGATCTCCAGGGTCATTGGTGCGCGCACCCGATGTTGCGATGCCGATGGTTGGTGATGCCCGTCAAATCCGCAAAAGCTCCCATCCCCCGACACTCGCGAGAGACAGGTGCGTGGACGCGCCCGCGCCGAGATGGATTATGCGGCCGCCTTTTTCCGATTCGCCGCCAGCCGCTCATCGACGAGCGTCACCGTGGCATCAACAACGGGGTGGCTCTGACCCTTCTGGCGGGCGATGAGCTGCACGAGCTTGTCGGCGCGCTCGATGTAGGGGGCACCATTGTTAAGCGCGCGCGCCGCCGAGGCCGGGCGCACCAAACTCTGCGCGGCGGCGGCGTATTTCTCGAACGGCACGAGGTCGCCCGGAGAGGCGCCGAGCGTCATGCACAGGTCGTTGACGAAGTTGTAGACCGAGCGCGAGGTAGCGATGTCAGAGTGCACGGCCTCCTGGGCGGTGCGCATACCGTCGCGAGTGACGCAACGGTAGTTGCCCGCGAGCAGCATGGCCCACTTGGCAAGCGGCACGAAGATGGACGCGTGTACCCGCAACTTCACGGGCAGTTCGATCTTGCCGTCACCCGCATCGAAGCGCACGGCGTCGATCTCCCGCTCCAACTGACGCAGGATGGCGGTAGACTTCTCGGACTCGAATTTGGCCACCTTGAAGTTGGTGGGCAAGGTGACCATAAGCACATTGACCTTCTCCTCGGGCGGACGGATCGCCTGCGGATCGGGGCTGTTGAGTGTGATCATGTTGGGATCGAAGTTGTCCCACACACTGGGATCGGTGTAGGCGGGCCGCAGGGCCTCGTAGTTGAGCCCGGGGATACGTTTGACGTAGGGCAACGGCGGCATGTTCATGATGGACATGAAGGGCACGCGCGACTTGGCCACGGCGTCGAGCAACTCGCGCACGCCGGGAGAACGATACTGCGGCTCCTGCATGGCGAGGCCGACGAGGTCATAGTCGTTGGGATTGACCCCGCTGGCGCCACCGGCGGTGACCTTGCCAGGCAGCTTGCGCGAGTCGAGCACCACAGGCTCCTTGCGGCCCCTGACGGGCAGGCGCACGCGGAAACCTTCCGTGTTGATCAAGTCGGCCTCCGCAGGAAGGCAGACGAGGTGGATCCTGTGGCCGCCAAACAGGATCTTGGAGGCAAGCAGCGATCCATAGGATGCGCCCATCATGAGGATCTTGTAAGCCGCCATTTGCCCGATCTCCCTAGAGGCCGTTGGTGGATGGAAGGAGAGGCGACCTTGGGCCGTCCTTCGCGGTTTGGGCAATGCTATGCGTCTGGCGTGTGCCATGCAATGCGGATCGCTTGGTGCTCTGATGCACGCGCCGTGCATCCTCGGATGGGCACCACTCCGATTGGCCCATGACGCTGCCGAGAGGAGGGGTCGTCGCGGCGCGGCCTCGTAAGCTTTGCAAGCCCCATCCCACACGCACAGTGAGGCTTGCCCTCTGCGCCGTGCCCGTGGGCCAAAGTGCAGCGGTCTGGCGGGGCAATCGAGGATGTCGCTGTGCGTCACCCTCCCGATGGCTCAAGCCCCAGCTCCTCCTGCGGCGCCAACGGCGCAACATAAGCCGCAATCAGCTCCGGCATCACATCCTCGAGCCGCGCTGGTGACCACTTGGGCCGACGATCCTTGTCGACAATGAGCGCGCGCACCCCCTCGATGAACTCGCCGTCCTCAAACAGGCGCACGCATAATCGGAACTCCACATTGAGGGCCTCCTCGAGCGAGGCCAGACGCCGCGCGTTGCGGATGGCGGCGAGGGTAAGCTTTAGGGATTTGGGCGATTTCTGCGCCAGCGCGGCGGCGGTGTTTTGCGCCCAACCTCCAGGTGCCGCTGAGAGGGCACCCAGCATGGCCTCGACTGTATCGGCGGCGCCAAAGACCTCGTCGATGTCAGCGCACTGATTGGCCAGCGTCGATGGTCCGGGGTTGCTAGCAACCGAAGCGATGATGTCAGCGACCGACCCGCCGCTGGGATCGACCAGCCTCTCGATCATGCGGCCGATCTCGGGCGATGCGACGAACACATCGGCGAAGCGCGCGAAGATGGCATCAGCGGCTCGCATCGCCTCCCCGGTCAAGCCGAGATAGACGCCGACTGCGGCCGGCGCGCGCGCCAAGAGCCACGTCCCGCCCACGTCCGGGATCAGGCCGATACCAGTCTCGGGCATGGCGAGCCGGGAGCGATCGGTGACGATGCGGTGAGCTGCGTGCCCCGAGATGCCGATACCTCCGCCCATGACGATGCCGTCTTGGATGGCCAGGAACGGTTTGGGATAGCGCCCGATAAGGGCGTTGAGACGGTATTCCTCGCGCCAGAAACTGCGTGCTAGGCTCGACCCGTCGCTCCGGCTGTCGTAGAGGGCGCGCACGTCACCGCCGGCGCACAGGGCCCGCTCGCCGGTTCCATCGAGCACGATGAGCTCGACTGTGGGGTCTGACCGCCACGCCAGCAGCGCCGACCAGATTTGGCGAACCATACCGAGCGTCAGGGCGTTGAGCGCCTGTGGGCGGTTCATTGTGAGCCGTCCCGCCCTGCCCTGGCGACGGACCAGCACCTCGTCAGTTGCGGATACTTGCATGCGTGTTCCCTTGACAATCTCAGCCAACTTGGGATTACCCATCAGAGCGCCGCGGCGCAATCGCTGAGGCCGAAAGGGGAATGATGGCGCGCCCATGACGGTGTGGCAGAGGATCTCGGGTCTGGCGACGGCCGTCAGCGATGCAGGCGGCGGCTTGCTGGATGGCCTTGCGGGTGTACTGGGCCTCAACCGCCCCGGCCGGGAACCGCAAAAGGAGGTCGCCTTCACCATCGCCGTTATCGCCCTCAGCGCCAAGATGGCCAAGGCCGACGGCATCGTCTCGCCGTTGGAACACGATGCCTTCGCCGAGGTGTTTCGTTTTGCGCCCGAGGAAGCCGCCAACGTGGAGCGCGTGTTCGACCTCGCTAAGCAGGACGTGGCCGGGTATGAGACCTACGCCGACCAGATTGCCATGCTCCTCAAAGAGGATCGCAAACTTCTGCAGCACGTGCTCGAGGGTTTGATGTACGTGGCGGCTGCAGACGGGGTGGTGCATCCAAAGGAGGATGAATTCTTGCGCGCTGTCGCCGGGCGGTTCGGCTTCTCAGACAGCGAGTTCCGTTTCTTCCGCGCCCGCTTCGTCACCGACAACGCCAGCCCCTATGACGTGCTGCGCCTCAGCCCCGACGCCAGCGATGCCGAGATCAAGGCTCAGTACCGCAAGCTTGTGCGTGACAACCATCCGGACCGTCTGATGGCCAATGGCGTGCCAGCCGAGTTTTTGGAGTTGTCGACGCGCAAGCTTGCGGCGATCAATGTCGCCTACGACACCATCGCCAGGGAACGCGGGCTTTGACCGCCAATCCCGACAGCGCCCTGGTGGGCCGCTTTCATCCCTCGCCCAACTTCGAGCCGCGGCGGGGAGCGGGTGTGCCGAGCATGCTCCTGCTGCATTACACGGGCGTGGAAAGCGCGGCCAAGGCCATTGACTGGCTCTGCCGAGTCGAGAGCAAAGTCTCGGCGCACTACGTGTTGGACGAGGCCGGCTTCCTGACGCAGCTCGTCCGCGAAGAGGAACGCGCCTGGCATGCGGGGCAAGCGGTGTGGGCCGGCGAAACCGACATCAATTCGATCTCCATCGGCATCGAGGTGCAAAATCCCGGTCACGAGCTTGGCTATCCGGACTTCCCGGAGCCGCAACTGCGCGTGCTCGAGGCGCTGTGCCGCGACATTATCGGCCGGTACGGCATCGCTCCTGAGCGCGTGCTGGCCCACTCCGATGTTGCGCCCACACGCAAGATCGACCCCGGCGAGAAGTTCCCCTGGGCACGGTTGGCGGCGGTGGGTATCGGTCACTGGGCGACGCCGGCGCCTGTGAACTGGGCCGATGCCGGGATCGCCCGCGATGCAGCCGGACCACTGGTCGCGGCCGTGCAAGCACGGCTGGCGGACTATGGCTATGGTATCGAGGTGACGGGCGGCTTTGATCCGCGCACCGAGTTCGTCGTCAAGGCCTTCCAGCGACATTTTCGTCCCGACCGGGTCGACGGGCGCATCGACCAGTCGACCCTCACCACGCTCGAGCGGCTTAGCGCTGCCCTGGCTCGGCGCACCACGACCGTCTGACATCGGCCAAAGGTGCCACGCCCGAGCGCAGCGACAGGGGGTCGGCCGCCATCGAGGGTACCGGGTGCAGCCCTGGTGAAGCACTTTGGGCGCGAGTGAGATGAGGCCATGAGCGTCGAGCTGGCGGCGTTGGCGCTCATCGTGACGTTGCCCAGCCGATGCGCGGGTGCGAGCGCTCGATCGCCCGATTGGCGATGCCCGGGGCACTCGCTATGCTTGGTCATGAACTGTCGGATCGCGTTGTAGGGAGAGAAGGGAAATGCTCATTAATCTCGCCGGACGCCGGCTCTATTACAGTCTCGAAGGGCCACAGGACGGCCAGGTCGTTTGTTTCACGCATTCGCTCGCTTCCGACGGCGGCATGTGGGCGGAGCAGCTGCCGCCGCTGCTCGCCGCCGGCTATCGCGTGCTAAGGCTTGACATGCGCGGCCATGGCGGCAGTGATCCCGTCTCCGGCGCTTATACGATGGCGCAGCTTGCGGACGACGTCGCCGCCGCGCTTGATTTCCTCGCCATTGGCAAGGTGCAGTTTATTGGCCTCTCGATCGGCGGCATGATCGGTCAGGCCCTTGCCATCGCCCACGGCCAGCGGCTCCTCTCGGCCATGCTGTGCGATACCGCGCCACAAACGATGGCGGGTGCGCAAGCCGCCTGGGCGCCGCGCATCGAAGCCGTAAAGAAGGCAAGTTCACTCGCCCCTCTTGCCGACCCCACCATGGAGCGCTGGTTCACGGATGCGTTCAAACCACGCAATCCCGGACGCTGGAAAGAGATCCACGCCACCATCGCCGGCACAACGCCGCAAGGCTATCTGGGCTGCGCTGCGGCCATCTTAGACTTCGACTTTACGGGCAAACTTGCCTCGCTCAGGATCCCCACTCTCGTGGTGTGTGGGGCCAGGGATGAAGGCACTCCGCCGGCCGGCAACAAGAAGATCGCCGAATTGATCCCCGGCGCGCGCTATGAGGAGATCGCCGACGCGCGGCACTTCCCCAATGTCGAACACCCCGACACTTTCAACGGCATCATGCTGGGCTGGCTCGCCAGGCACCGCTAGCGCAAACGTAAGGGGCTGGTGCCAACCGCGGGGGACATCCCAGCGGCGATCCGCGTGAGGATGAGCCCTCACGGGAGGGGGCCAAGCAAGTGCGACAGGATCCCGTGTAATCCCTCTTGACCTTCAACGGGCCTCGCCCCTTATTGCGGTTGCCAGTCGGTCGGGCGGCCGCGGCCGGGGATCAGGGCTTTGCGGCCCAATCCCGGCGGAGGAAAGTCCGGGCTCCAAGGATCAACGGTGGCGGCTAACGGCCGCCGGGGGCGACCCCAGGGAAAGTGCCACAGAGAAGAGACCGCCTGTGCGGGGCAACCCGCAACGGCAAGGGTGAAACGGTGCGGTAAGAGCGCACCGCGCGTCCGGTAACGGAAGCGGCACGGCAAACCCCACCGGGAGCAAGACCGAATAGGGGCGGTACGGGTGTGTGGGGCAACCTGCGCACCCAGCGCGATCCTCGCCACCGCCCGGGTTGGTTGCTCGAGGCGCTGAGCAATCCGCGCCCCAGAGGAATGGCCGTCGCGGAGGCAACTCCAGACACAACCCGGCTTACAGGCCGACTGGCGTCATCCCCGACAGTTTATGGGCATCTTGGACTGCGATTTGCGACCCTTCACGCGTCCGCCCTCATTTTGCCAGGAATTTGCGGACGCCTATGAGGCGCGGGGACCCGATGCCGGCATGTGGCTCAGATACGAGGGTCGGCCATGATAGCTTCCGCGCGGCGGTCAAAGTTCGACGCCGATGAACGTTACGGTTATGGCGAGTTCCTCCCCGGCGAGAGGATCGGTCCACCGCTCGGGCGCGGTCCCGGCAGGGCCATCTTGCGCGGGCTCATCATCTTGATCGTGCTCGGCGGTGGTTGGGCACTCGTGGATGGCCGAGCAACCGTGCCAAAATGGCTGTTGGACGAGATCGCGGCGGTCTACTCCTCCTGGGAGTGGAACATCCCCAAACGGATCGAGCAGCAACCAACGGCTGCGCTTGCCGTTGCGCCGACCGGCGCCGGACCGGCAGCACGACAGCCGATCGGGCCCGCGCCCGCACCGCTGTCGCCGGAACCGGATACGACCGCGGTGGACGTACCCCCGCGCCCGGTGGTGACGACCGTTCCTCCCGTCGCGGCCACGGGCGAGGCAGCGCCGGTTCCAGGCGACGTCCCCGGCGTCCCGCTGCCCCCTCCAACGGTGGATCCTAGCGATCCTTACCAGCGGCGGGCCGAGGCTGTCGGCCTCCATCCCCAACTGTCGCGCGTGCTGCTGGCGCGGCTGTCGGCTGCCGATTACCGCAACGCTGGCATCGCCATTGCGACTGCGATTTCGCAGACGCCGGACCATGGCGTCCTCGTCTGGCCGCGCCAACGCACGCCAGAGCTGGCGCTGTTCCAGGTGCGCTTCGTGGCTGGAGCGGCACCGGGTTGCCGGCGGTACGTTGTGAGCGTGACCAAGGACGGCTGGCTCACGACCGCGCCGCCCATGGAAAAGTGCGGCGCGGAGCTCCGTCGTCAGTCGCGGGAGTGATGCCCAGCGGCGTTTGCTGCGGCAGCCATTGGGCCCCGCAAAAGCGGCTCGTCGCAGGATCTTTGCCGTGCCCCAATTTGTGGTCATAGTCGCCGGCTAGATATGAGCATCTATAGTTGTGGGGAGCCGGGGCTCAGGCTATGCGCAGATTTTCACTCACGCTGGCCGCGGTGGCGATGCTCTCGTGGGCGGGAGGCGCCGATTTGGCGGCGCAGAGCCCGACCGCAGAGAGGATCGATAAGGTCGCCAATCATCGACTGAGCGGCAGCGCCTATGCGAGCCTCAAGGGGCTCAGCTATGAGCAGTGTGAAAGGCACTGTCTGGCGGATCACGCGTGCAGGGCACTTGAGCATATTCGCGGGGGCATTGGCGGTGCAAATGCCGGCCAGTGCCGCCTATTCCGCGCGGCCGGCGCCGCGCATGCGGCCGCCAACTCCGATGTTGGCTACAAGCGGTCGACCTTGGCCAAGGACACCGCACCGCCGGTCGTGTCGGCCCCGAGGCGGCCAATCGCACCCTTGCCCAAGACGGCTTCGGTTCCGCAACCGCCATCAGCGGGCGCAGAGCCAAGGCGGCGAACTTTCGCCATGAAGCGATCTGTGGCGCCCGCTGAGCCGGCGGTCGCCCCGCCAGCCGTGTCACCGGCACCCGCGCCATCACCGTCGCCGGCTCCCACAGCATCACCGTCACCGGCTTCCTCAGTATCACCATCTCCGGCTCCCTCAGCGTCATCGCCGCCGCCACCGGTGAGTTCGTCGCCGCCGCCACCAGTGCCTCCCAGCGTTGGTGCCAAGGAGGAAGAAATCAAAAGCGCTGAGAGCGAGGGGGCCGCGCGCCCGACGACCCGCTCGGTGACACCGGTGCCACCGCCGGCTAGTCCAGGCGCGGCACCGGCAAGCGACTGGGCGGTGGTGCCGGTGTTCTTCGGCACGGACCGCAGCCGTCTCGATCGACCCAAGCGTATCGCCTACGGTCCGACCAGGGGACACAGGCTGGAAGTGGGCAGGGCCCTTGTGACGGTTCCCAAGGCGCATCAGGTCCCCAATGTGGAGCGGCCATGGACGATCCGGATCCCCTACACGAGCGTGGTCCTCTACCAGCAGGATGAGGACCCGAAAAAGCACTTCACGGTTCAAGAGCTCAAGGCGCTTTCCAAGGAGGATCTCCTGGCGCTGATCCGCGATCGCTTGAGCCTTTCGAAGAACTTTGAAAAACAGGCGCTCGTCTTCGTTCACGGCTACAACAATGCCTTCGACGACGCGCTCTTTCGCACCGCGCAGATCGCCTACGATCTCAATTACGATGGGGCTCCTTTCCTCTACAGCTGGCCATCGGGCGCCGGCATCTCGGACTATCCTTATGATCGCGAGAGCGCGCAGCAGGCGGAGCCCTATCTGAAGCAGTTCCTGGAGATGGTGTTGAATGAAACGGGCGCGAAGAGCGTCAGCATCATCGCCCATAGCATGGGCAACCAGCTGCTATTGCAGGTCCTGCGCAGTCTCGATCGCAACA
>JAMXLN010000319.1 GCA_024281145.1 Hyphomicrobiaceae bacterium
GCCAACATCCTCCTCGCGCTGCAGTCCATCGTGGCGCGCAACCTCGATCCCTTGAAGGCGGGGGTCGTCACTGTCGGCGCCATCCGCGGCGGGACTGCCGCCAATGTCATTCCGCAAACGGCGGAGCTCAGGGGAACGGTGCGATCGCTTTCGCCGGAGGTTCGCGATTTGCTTGAGCGTCGAGTGGGCGAGGTGGCGCACGGTATTGCTGCGGCCTACGGCGCAACGGCTCGTGTCGAGTATAGCCGCGGCTATCCCATCACGGTGAACCATGCGCGCGAGACCGAGTTCGCGGTGAAGATTGCGAGCGAAGTCGCGGGCGCCGCCAAGGTCACCGCGGACACGCCCCCGATCATGGCCGGGGAGGATTTTGCATTCATGCTTCAGGCCCGTCCCGGCAACATGATTTTCATTGGCAATGGTGATACCGCGACCTGCCACCACCCCGCTTATGACTTCAATGATGCGGCAATCCCCCACGGGCTCTCATATTGGGTCCGACTGGTCGAGCTTGGGATGCCGGCGTAGGAGAGCGACGGTCAGGAGCAAGGCTCTTTCGCTCCTTTGAGGTCGCTTGGTCCTCCATTGGGAGGCCGTCGACCGTGCGGGTCGGCGGTCCTCTGCTGACAAGAAACTGACAGACACAATACTTTGCGGTTCGCCTGTCGGACTAGTGCTGGTCTGATCCACACCTTGGGCACTCGGCTCGACTGGCTTCAATGTCTTGGCCTTTAGATCAAGCTGCGTGACGTTGGCAATGCGGGAGCACAAAACCCTGCGACGTCCGCCACTACGGACAGATATGCGCAAGCCAGCCTGGCGCCGGGCATGTCTGACCTACCGTGAGACGCGCCAGGTCGGAGCCAATGACCGCGAAGCGCACCTGGCAGCCGCCGCTGCCGTGCGAGCTGTGTGGCCGCTGCCCTGGAACGAGGCGAAAGCCGAAGCCGCAAATGCTGTCGCCTATGCGAGACGTTATCATCCCGAATGGTTTTGGCAGGGGCGCGAAAAGTTGTGGGGAAGGTCAACCAAGCCATCCCCTTCCGCGCCCGCCTGAGTCTGCGGACCCCACGGGTTGATGCGGTCGCATGCCACCTATTCGCCCAATCGGCTCCTCCCACGACGGAGCGATTGCGGCACGACCGACCAGCATCCTGTGCGAGGCGGCTGCAAGGGGGGCGGAGGGATCAGAGGCTTCCTGAGGGATTTGGCAGGCGAGAAGGGACGGGACGGGACGGGCGTGGCAAGATCACGTGCGACACAGGCTTGATTCGTCCTGGCGGCCGGCACATTCTAGCCATGTGCGTGGCTGAGTGGAGGAATCGCATGTCGAGCGTGCTGGAAATCGCAAAGAGCTGCACCCTCGCTTACAACGAAAAGAATTGGAGCAAGGTCGAGAACTTGCTCGCCGCAGATGCTGTGTACGACGAAATAGGAACACATCGCCACATTCGGGGTACCGGCAAAATTATCGAAGCTTGGAAGGGCTGGGCAAGTGCGATACCTGACTCGCGGGCAACATTCGTGCGCGAGCTGGCCAGCGGCGATACTGCGGTGCTGGAGATGATCTGGAAGGGCGTGCACTCCGGTCCGCTGCCAACACCAGCGGGTGTGGTTGCCGCTTCTCATAAGTCCGTCGAACTGCCTGCGTGTCAAATCGTAGGCGTGCGCGATGGCAAGGTCGCAAGCATCCGGCATTACTTCGACTTTCTTACCCTCCTCCGTCAAGTTGGTGCGGCCTAACGCTGAAGCGACGATCGGCATCCCTTGCGACGTTAGCGTGAGCCTCATGCAGGTCCGGCGAGTGCCGGCTCGATCGGCACCCTTCGGTCGGGGGGGCAGCGCTCCGCCAGGCTTCCGTCCGCGACCTAGCAGCAGCGGGAGCGCGGCTGCGGAGCAAAGCCTTCTTCCGCGACTGACCTTGGCGTCTGGCTGGCTGAAACAGCTCCACGAGATTGCCAACCGGATCCAGGGGCAGATTTTGTGATCCGCTCGGTCCCGACACGAAGTCGTTGCGCAAATTTCACACCTGCGGCGCGCACCCGCGCAACCTCGGCCGCAAGGTCGTCGCCGAT
Source organism: Hyphomicrobiaceae bacterium (assembly GCA_024281145.1). GTDB lineage: Bacteria > Pseudomonadota > Alphaproteobacteria > Rhizobiales > Hyphomicrobiaceae > AWTP1-13. The sequence goes on from JAMXLN010000319.1 coordinate 2,076, forward strand.
GAGATGAATGCGGTTCCGGTCGCCCGGCTTCGGCTGCTCACCGTCCGGCGAGCTCGTCGCCCCGCTCAGAGCATCATGAGCTGCCGCTTTCTCAACTCCTCGACACGGCGATGCCCGATGCGGGCGACCGCGTATTCCGAAGCCGGGCCGCGATGGCACGGATGGCGAGCACGTGAAGTGTGATAGCGAGCGGGGCCAACAGGGCTGGAATGAAAGTGTATGGGAAGATCCCCATCGCCACGTTCGGCACCTCGGTGCTGATCAGCTTCATGGGGCCAGGCGCGCTGAGCACGGAGCGGGTTGCGGCGTTGGCGAGAGCCAGCAGCCCAAGCACGTTCCAGGCCATGGCGAGCCTCAACCCAAACCGTCCCGTTGTGGCGATCCAAGCGATAATCGGAGCCGACAAGCCGACGAACATGTCGACATTGCCGCCTTCGTAGGTGAGCAGCTGTGGGACGAGGCCGTCCTCCCACAGGCGATGGATCAAAAGCTCGACACCGATGCGGAAACTTTGCAAGCCGAGGATCAGCTGGAGCGGAATGGCAGCCGCCACCCGTCCCGCAATGTTGGAAGAGATCAGAACGAATACAAACACAAGCACCGGGCCGACCACCCAGACAATGCCGGGCGGCCGTAGCGAGGGATCGCGCATGTAGCCGAGAGAGCTGATCAAGCCAACATAGACGAGCCAGATCGCAAGTGCCGTGACGATAGCAAATGTCATCCGGCGCGGAAGATATGCGGCGGAAACGCAGATCACCGCCACGACGACGAAAGCCAGATAGGTCAGAAACCATTGCGCAGTCATGTGCCTGCTCCAACGGAAATGCCGCAAATGATGGGTTTCTTGGAAGCGGGCCCGGCATGCTCGCCGGTCCGCTTCGAGGCGCCGATTGCGAGAATTTTGGACTTCATGGGATCACTCCTCTTGTTGAGGTGACGCTCGGGGCGCTCCTCGGTCCTACGCACCAAGCACAGCAGCCGCGGGCCATGTCCTATTGGATATGAATGCGATAGAGAGTTTCCGCCGACATGTGCGCCTCTGCTGCGCGCTATTTGTCGGCGTCGAACACGGCAGTCAGAATGGCGAGCCGGCCCTCCATCAGATTGCGTCCCAGGTTGGCGGCAAACTGCGCGAAGTCCGGCCCCATCACGACGCCGAGGTTTGGCGATGGCGGGGGCCCCGCGGCGCGCAACTGGGCGACCCAGGCCTTGGCGGCTTCTGTACCGTCTTGCCAGACAAGCGTGTGGAAGCCGGCCTGCTCGATCGCCGCGCGCGTCGCGGCCGCCGTTAACAGAAAGCTCGTTTCCGGGGTCCGCGCCCAAGGCAGGGGATAGAGCGGCTGGGCTTGGTCGTTCAACACGACGTCGAATGTCGCGAACTTGCCACCTGGCCTCAGGACGCGCCGGATCTCACCGTAGAGCCGCGCCCGGTCACGGATGTTCATTGCTACATGCTGCAATAACGCGACAGCGAAATGGCTGTCGCCGAACGGAAGGTCGAGCGCGCTGGCGGTTTCAAACGATACCTGCCCGCTCAGTCCCGTCCGCTTGGTTAGATAGCGCGCGGCACCCACGAATGCCTCGCTGAGGTCGACGCCCATAACCGGGCAGCCATAGGTGGCGGCCAAATAGCGCGCCGGTCCGCCGACACCCGACCCGACATCTAGGACCGACGTGTCAGCGCGGATCTCGGCCAATGTGGCAAGCTCGGCGGTCGCTGCGAGCCCGCGGGTGTGAAATTGGTCGAGGGCACCCAACTGCTGGGGCGTGAGCCGCTCGTCCTCCGGCCCAAGGGCAGCGAGCGCCGCCTTAAGCCGCACGTTCAGGTCGGTGGGATCGTAGTGTTCGCGCACGGCGTCAAGGACGTCGGTCATGGCAATACTCCTCCAGGGATTCGGGCAGGGATTCGGGCAGGCGTTCGGGCAGGCGTTCAGGCAGGCGTTCAGGGTTTTGTCGCGGTTCTTGAAGCTTGGCATCAGCGTTCGCTGGATCTGCAAAGGGATCTATGACCGCTTCCCGCCTGCGACTATTCCCGATAAAGTCGACAGGCTATGAAGCAGAGCTTCACAGTCAGGCAGGGCGCGCTCGACGGCGTGGAGGCGTTCCTGAGCGTTGCTCAGCACCGCAATTTTCGGCGCGCCGCTGCGGAACTTGGGGTGACCCCGTCGGCCATTAGCCAAGCGGTACGCACCCTTGAGGCACGCGTCGGCGCTGCACTTTTCATTCGCACAACGCGCAGTGTCGGCCTGACCGAGGCCGGCGCACGATTTCTTGCGCGCGCAAAGCCGGCCTTCGAGGAGCTCCTCGCCGCAAGCGAGGTCGCGCGGGAGCTCGGAGAGAAGCCCTCCGGATTGTTGCGCCTCACAGTGCCGCGCGCAGTGGTGCCGATCCTCGTGGAGCCGCTGATCGCATCCTTCTGCCGGGCGTATCCCGAAGTCGAGGTGGAGATCGCCGCGAGCGAGGAGATGGTCGACATTGCCGCTGAGGGATTTGATGCCGGCATCCGCCTGGGCCAGTTTATTGCCGCCGACATGGTCGCGGTACGAATGACGCGGCCGTTCCGCTTCATTATCGTCGGCAGCCCCCACTACGTTGCGCGCAACGGCCGGCCCGAATGCCCGGATGATTTGCGGCAGCACGCGTGCCTGCGATTGCGGCGAGCGAACGGCGCGCTCGCCCTATGGGCGCTCACCGACAGCGGCCGCACGATCGACATTGCGGTGTCAGGCCCCCTCATCGCACACGATTTTCCCACCATGCTCGGCGCGGCCGTAGAAGGTGTTGGTCTCGCCCAAGTGCCCGAGCCGATCGCCGCTGCACCGCTCGCAGCAGGAAAGCTGGTACGCGTGCTGGAGCGCTATTCGCCGATGACGCCAGGTGTGTTTCTCTACTATCCCAGCCGGCGCCAAACGCTGCCCAAGCTGCGAGCCTTCATCGATCACGTGAAGAGCCGCTATGGCGCCGCCAACAAGGCCCGAGTCGACGTTAGTGACACTAAAACCAGGCCGCGCGGGAGAGGCTGACGCTGTCGAGGCCAGCGAGGGCTCAACTTGCTCTGGATCCGGAAATCGCCTCGGCAAGGCGAATGCCCCGCCGGCTGGGCAATTGCCGGGCTAAACTGGCGCAAGAATGTTGGCCGTCATGAGGGTAGTCCCATCTCACCCACGACCACAAGTGTCGCCCAGACTAGGGGTTGTGGGTTTGCGCCGTCTCTGCGCCCGGAGCAAAGTCACACACCGAAATGTGGTTGGCTCGCCGCTTCATTTTGCGGGGAGATAGCGACCGTCTTGAGCTGAGCCAGCAGCGGAAGTGGACCGGCGCAATCGGCGGCCTAACAACGGAGCTAGGGAGCTTTCCCAACATGGAAAGAGAAGATCTCATTTTCGTTGGAACCTCCGATCTCGCG
>JAMXLN010000320.1 GCA_024281145.1 Hyphomicrobiaceae bacterium
CGATGCCATAGCGGGCGCGGTTGAGGCAGCCGAAGGGACCTTTCAGTCCTGACACGTTAGGCAGCAGGTTGGTTTCGGGCACCACCACACCGTCCATAACCACTTCACCGGTAATGGAGCAGCGCAAACTAAGCTTGCCCCCAATCTTAGGGGCGGCTAGTCCCTGCATGCCCTTTTCCAGGATGAAGCCGCGAATGGCGCCATCGTGTGCTGCCGACTTGGCCCATACCACGAAGACATCCGCGATCGGCGCATTCGAGATCCACATTTTGCTGCCCGTGAGGCGATAACCCTCGGCGACCTTTTCTGCGCGTGTGTTCATGGAGCCGGGGTCGGACCCCGAGTCTGGCTCGGTGAGGCCGAAACATCCCACCCACTCACCGGAAGCCAGGCGCGGCAAGTACTTGCGCCGCTGCTCTTCCGAGCCGTAGGCATAGATCGGATACATCACGAGTGAGGACTGCACGCTATTCATGGAGCGATAGCCGGAGTCGACGCGCTCGATCTCACGGGCGATCAGCCCGTAGGACACATAATTGGCGCCTGCACCCCCGTATTGTTCGGGCAGGGTGGCGCCGAGCAGGCCGAGCGCACCCATCTCACGGAAAATACTCCGGTCGGTCTTTTCTTCGAGGTAGGCTTCGATGACGCGGGGAGCGAGTTTGTCCTGCGCGTACGCGCGCGCGGTATCGCGGATGGCACGCTCATCCTCGGAAAGTTGATCCTCAAGGAGGAACGGGTCTTCCCAGTCGAATGACGCGGCCTTGGCTCGCGCGGATGTCTTGTCCTGCATGGCGATAGCTCCCGCGAAATGGACGGCTGGACCGGCCAAGCTTACGGCATGCCGGCCAGGTGCAAAGATTGATCTCTATCCCAGCTGGCGCGGCGGCCCGCAAGAGACGTAGCTTGATCTTGAGGATCGCGCCAAGGCAAGGAGCAAGCAAGTTCTCCAGGTGGCAGCGTTGGCCGCGGGGAGCGCACGTGCACGCGTCGGCGCCGATGGCGAGCACGTCTGATACTGCCGACGCGCGGCGGCGGCTTCGGCAGCGGCAGCTTCGCGGTCGCTCCGTCAGCGCCCGTGCATTATCGCTCGCCCGGCCCAGTTGCGCCCTGCAGGCACAGGCACTTGCGCGGGGGCATTCATCGGCTTGCGCTTGGCATATGGCGCTTAGCCCTCGGGCCATAGCAGCTGTGAATGGCTTAGCTATCCTGCCGCTCGCAGGCGGCAGTGGAAGGCGCGGCATGACGACTTTATCAATGGCTATGAGGGGAGCGATCACGCCTCGGCGCAAAATGCCGTTCGGGGGATGGCAGGCGCCGGCAGGGCTTGCGATCGTTCCCCGTGCTGTGATCGTCCCGTGAGGAGGAGTGGTGTCCGGGACGGGAACCCTCCGGGCCGCTCCTTGCTTGACCCCAAAGCGAACGAGCGAGTGCCTGGAGGTCACTATGAAGCAAACACATTGGGTAACGGCAACCGTGGTGAGCATCGCCGCTCTGGCGCTGGCAGGAGCCTATCAGCCGGTGGCGGCCCAGAAGGGTGGGCACGGTGGTGGAGGGGGTGGGGGGGGTGGAGGGGCAAGTGCCGGGGGTGGGGGCGTCGGGGGTGGCGGGTTCTCAGGCGGCGGCGTTCATTCAGGGGGCGGCGGCGGCAGCTTTAGTTCAGGAGGCCGAGGCTTCACGGGATCGGCACCGCGTTCGTCCATGAACCGCGGGCACGTCAGCGGCCGAGGGTACAGCGGCGGTGATGGCGGCCGCCATGTCCAACGCTTCCGCCGCGGCCGTGGGTTCGGTTACGTGCCCTACGGCTACTACGATGACACCTATGCGTACGGCGGCTGCGGCTATTACTACCGTCGCGCCGTGGCGACGGGCAGCTCGTATTGGTGGAACCGATACTACGATTGCGTCGGCGACTGATGCCGCCACTGCTGCGTGCGGGTTCAGGGGGTTTCTCCTGGTCCCGCGTGCGCAGCCGATCGTGGTGTGCTCCGGCAGCTAGCTCTGCGGAGTAGGCTTCACTGCCGCGGCCGGGCTCGATGGCTCGCGCGAGGGAAAGCTTCATTTGGTTTCGATCACGACGTAGGCGTCTTCCACACTGACGGCAAACGTCTCGGCCGTGAAGGGACCCTCCACAAGCTTTGCTCCAGGTTCCACGGAAACGGCGTAGTTCATGAGGCGCATGCGCTGGGGATCGCACCAGGAGCGCCCCGTGCGGACGTCGAACTCCCAGGCATGCCAGGGACAGCGGATGATCTCACCGGGGCGCGAATAATGATATTGGCCCGGCTGGGAAGCCGTGACAGCGCCCGAGAGTTTCCCGCGCGACAGGCTGCCGCCCTTGTGCGGGCACTTGTCGGAGAGGGCGAAGAGTTCGCCGCTGATATTAAAAATGACGATGTCGCGCCCTGCCACTTGCACCAGCTTGCGCGACCCCGGCGGGATCTCGGCGGCTTTGGCGACGACGTGGCGGGGCATTCGGTGGTTGCTCGCCTGGACGTGACGGATCGCGGAACTCGCTTGGGTTTCGTCTCCGCCCCGGAATGGCGGGGACGACAAGCGTTACGCGAGCCGATACACCGCGAGGCCGTTACCCGCGAGGATCTGCCGGTATCGTTCCTGGGATAAGCCGGCGGGAAATGCGCGGAAGGGATCATCGAAGTCCCAATGGGGATAGTCGGAGGCGAACAGCAGACGATCCCAGCCAATCCACTCCATGATATCGAAGAGGTGCTTGCGGTCCTGCGGCTCTTCCATTGGCTGCGTCGTCACCCAGATGTGCTCGCGGATGTACTCGGACGGTCTCTTCTTGAGATGGGGCACTTCGCTGCGCATGCGTTCGAAGAGCTTATCCAGGCGCCACGCGAGCGCCGGCAGCCAACCGAAACCACCCTCGATCAAGACCACCTTGAGCCGTGAGAATCGTTCGAACACTCCTTCGATGACCAGGCTAGAGACCGTCGCTTGGCACGAGGTGGCGTGGCCTGCGCCCTCCTCGACATAATAGGACGGCCAGCCCGTTCCCGAATACGCATGGCCGCCCGAACCGAATACGTGTAGACCGATGGGCAGGCCGTGCCGCTCCGCCGCGGCATAGATTGGCCAGTAGCGCTGGTTGCCGAGAGGTTCGCTCGTGCGTGTCAGCATGAACGCTTGCGCGTAGACGGGGTCGTTGGCACAGCGTTCGATCTCTGCGACGGCGGCTTGCGTGCTCTCGGTGGGTACCACGATTGCGGCCTTGAGGCGCGGTTCCGGTTTGGCGAAGTACTCCTTTTGCCAGTCATTGATCGCGGACGTGAGGGCCGCGGAAAATTCCTGGTTGAGCTCGCTATGACCGCTGAGGCCGAGCGGGCCTAGGATGCCGTACTCGATGCCGTAGGCGTCGAGATACTGCGAGCGGATCAAGTCCAGGTCTGACCCGGGATTGCCGCCGGTGTCGGGCCAGGCGTCACGTCGGCACGCGCGTGGCGCAGACTTCGGATAGGGTTCATAGGTCATGCCAAGCTTACGGCGAGATCCGTAAATCTCCAGATGCTCGCGCCAGCGCTGCGGCAGGAAGGCCTTGATGTCGGCAATGGAGCGGGGTGCCGGATGCACGTCGCCGTCGATGATCTTGAGGCGTGATGAGGTCTCCCGGCTGGGCCGGCCGGCCTCGGCTTGGAGTTCTGGGGCAAGCGGGGCGTCAAGCATCATGGCCTCCCAAGACGCGGATAGGCGGCGAGCGGATTGTCGATCAGGATCTTGCGGGTAAGCGCGGGCGAAAGGCCGGCGGGCAGCATCGCGTCGTCCGCAAATTGCCAGTGCGGAAAATCGGTCGCGAAAAGCAGCATCTCGTCGGACTGCAGCTGATCCATGATTCGGCCAATCTGCGCCGGGGAGGGCGGCGCGTCAAAGGGTTGGATGGTCAGGCGGATGTGATCGCGGGCAAATTGCTCAGGCGAGCGGTCGAGCCAGGGCACCTCGAGGCGCACGCCGCGCCAGAATTTGGAGAGCCGCCAAAGAGATGGCGGGAGCCAAGTGACGCCGGATTCGATCAATACAACCTTAAGCTTTGGATATTTGACGAACACACCCTCGCAAATCAGGCTTGCGAGCTGCGCCTGAAAGCCCAACGCCTGGGCTGCGTAGTCCTCCAGGTAGTAACTGGGCCAGCCGGAGCTGGTCAGCGCATGATGGTAGCTGCTGCCGGCGTGGATGCCGACGGTGAAGCCATGCCGCTCTGCGGCGGCGTAAATCGGCCAGTACATGGACTTGCCGAGCGGCTGTTCGCCCATGGCCAGCAGCAGCACCTGGACGAACCGCCGGTCGGCGGCGCGTCGCTCGATCTCATCGACCGATCGCTCGACCGACTGGATAGGCAACACGACCGAGCCCCTGAGGCGCGGGTCCTTGTCCAGCCATTCGGCCGCCAACCAGTCGTTGAGCGCTCGGGCAAAGGCCGCGGCTAGGTTCTCATCGCGGAAGAACTGCACTGCAAACAGGGAGTTGCAGAGGGCGTGTGCAAAGCCGAAGCGGTCGAGCGTCGCCTCGGTGAGTTTTGCCGGTTCTGCGTCCGCGTCCGCCTTGCGCCAGTCGGGTCGGCTGGTGAGCGGGGCGTTAGGGGGATAGGAGATTGAATCCCAGGCCTCGATGCCGCGTACCTCTACGGTATCGCGCCAGTGGTCGTCCATGTAGCGGGCGAGCGTCTGCGGCGTGGGCACGCGCGGGTGGATATCGCAGTCGATTGCGCCCTGGTATGGACCGTTTGCACTCATCAGGGCTCAATCCTGGACGGTGAATAAAAACCAACACGCAGGCGCCAATAGCACGCAGGAACTTGCCTTAGTGCATGAACATGTCTGCGGGCCGTGTGGCCAAGCGAGGTGCTTGCTGTTTCGCTCCGAGACCCGGGCCATCAGCCGGCCTCGCCGATGATGTAGCGCGCGATCGCGCTTGGGCGCACGCCTTCCTCGCTTCTGGTCCAGCCGCGTACCGACACCCCGGCATGGTGCACCGTCTCGGGATCGCCGGATACGAGGGGATGCCACCATTCAAGGTCGCGACCCTCTGCCAGGCGCCGGTAGGCGCACGTCTCCGGCAACCACCCGATCTGGCGTAGGGCGTCCGGGGTGATGACGACACAATCGGGCACTTGCGTATGGCGCGTCGCGTACTCGCGGCAGCGACACGAGCGCAGGTCGAGAAGGCGACAAGCGAGCTCGGTCACGAAGACCTTGCCGCTATCCTCGTCTTCCACCTTGAGCAGGCAACACTGGCCACAGCCGTCGCAGAGCGATTCCCACTCAGCACGCGACATCGCCTCCAGCGGCTTGGTTTGCCAGAACGGCGCCGCTTCGGCTGTAGCCGATGATGGATCCTCAAGCACCCGCCCAGAATAGCCCATCAGCGCACGAAATTGTAGCGGAAGCGCTGGCCATCGGCGGCAACGCGGCCGATTGTCGGGGTGGGGAAATGGATCGGCAGCACGAGCGTGCTGGTGTCGGCGATTTTGCCGAGGAAGCGGCGGCGCGACTGGGCGGCCTGCTCTTTGTTGGTATCGAAGATGGTGGACCAGTCGGGCTCACGGCATTGCAATGCGTGATGCATCATGTCGCCGGTTACTACGGCATGCTGACCCTTGGAGCGGATGTCAACGCAGCAGTGGTGCGGGGAATGGCCAGGCGTGGGCGTGAGGGAAAATGTGTCGTCGAGCGCAAAAGCATCGTCGACCAGCAGCGCTTGGCCGGCATCAATGATTGGTCGGCAATTGTAGGTCCACACGTTGCCGGGTGGATTGGCGCCTTGCCTGGTCATCTCCTCCCAGTAGGCGTACTCGCCCTTGTGGAAGATGTACTTGGCGTTTGGAAACGTCGGCACCCAACGACCATTGCGCAGCATCGTATTCCACCCGGTGTGGTCAATGTGCAGATGCGTGCAAAACACGTGCGTGATGTCCGCGAAGCCCACGCCAGCCGCCTTGAAATTGTCCAGCCAGGGCTGCTTGGGAAAATCGAAGGGGGGAGGATATCCCTTGTCCTCGCCCGTGCAGGTGTCGATGAGGACCGTGTGCTTGGGCGTGCGGACGAGGAAGGTCTGATAGGTGATGACCATCCGACCCGAAGCGGCATCAAACACCACCGGCTCCATCTCGGCGAGATGGCGAGCGCCGACCGCTGCATCATAGGCAGGAAACATGTCCTCGGGCTTGCGCCACGGTCCGTCGCGCTCGATGATGCTGGTGATGGTGACGTCGCCGATTGTGAGCGTGTGCATGATGGCTGCTGCCCTGCTTTGGCCTGATTGCTGGTTGGGGCAGTCTAGCCAATCGCCTGAGGCGGGGGAAAGTGGGCTCTCAGGTCGCCGCATGCCTCTCTATGCAAGTGCAGGGACTGGTGCCGGGCCAAGGCATCGTTCATAAGTGCGCTAGGTGTCCGGCAGTGCGGGGTCGCGCGCCATCAGGACGGCAACGGGGAGTATAGGGGCGTGACCGACTTCGTGCTCATCCACGGCGCCTATCAGGGCGGATGGATCTGGAAATTCGTGGCCGAGCGCTTGCGGGCTAGGGGTCACAACGTGCTCACCCCCACGCTTGAGGGTTGCGCCGAGCGTGCGCATCAGCTGCGCACGGGGATCAGCACAGAAACGCACGGGGAGGAGATCGCGAAGCTGCTCTACTACTATGACTTACACGACGCCGTGCTCGTGGGGACGTCGAGCGGAGGCATGGTAATGGCGTGTGCTGCCGAGCAGGCCCGCGACCGGATCGGCCGTCTGGTGTTTGCCGACGCGCTCGCGCTCCTTGATGGCGAGCGCATCCTCGATGTGGTCAAGCGCCCGACCACGGGGATTGAAACGCCGTTGGCGCGCGGGCCAACGCGTGAGGATGCGGTCGCACGCCTATTCGCCGAACTCGATCCGGGCTTGCGCGCTTGGGCCTGCGATCGTGTCACGCTCCATCCTGCGCTCGTCTACAGCCGCCCAGTCAAACTCGAGCGGTTTTGGGATCAGACTTGGGATGTCGACGTGCTCTACTGCAGCCGCGCACCCAATCCGGGTGAGGCGCACATCCGCCGTGCCGCCGACAAGCTCAAGGCGCGCTGGCATGTGCTCGACACCGGCCACTACCCCATGCTGAGCGCGCCGGACCCGCTGGCAAGGATCATCCTTGGACCCTAATTGCGCGGAACGCGACGCCAGCGTGACCCAAGCGCTCGACGCGCAAAAGCCTCGATGAGGGTGGCGCACGAGGACGGCGCCGATCGCGAAAGCACGCCCCTGACCCATAGCGCGGCTAGGATGGAGGCGATGCCGAGTGCGTAGGCGACTGGCATACCCATGAGGCAATGGTGAAGCTGCCGATGAGAATGAAGACATCCATGACGCGTGCCCGCTCTTTATTATTCCGTCGAGAGTTGACTGACGGTCTCGGGCTCTGGCTCGGCGAAGAACTTGCCGGTCATGCACCGCTCGATCACGAACAGTGAGGTGAGCAGTCCGCCGATTGGGATCGGCAGATAGGTGAGGCCTACTCACAGCGCGGGAAACTCGGGGATGGCTTGATGCCACGTGACCTGCACGAGTTTGATGCCCCAGACCAGCATGAAAAGGTTCGTCGCCAGCATGCAGACCTCGAGAAACCAGCCATGGTAAGACTTGGCCGGTTCTTGGAGGAGGGCTGGCAGCACGCCGACGCCGATATGCAAATATTCGCGGGAGCAAACGACGCGGCGGGAAAGAATGAGGGCACGATCAGCAGCAGCACCGCCATTGGCTCAGGCCATGATGCTGCGCTGTTAAGCAGATAGCGGTGAGGCGGAGACGGCGCTTTGCGAGGCCAATCGGCGGAGAACGGGCTGCAGTCCAGCAGGAGGAAGTCCATGGACAGAAGGAGCGGTTGAACGCAAGCACCATCGGTACTAGAATTTGTACGATGACCCGACGACCGCCGACCCAAGCCGTCCCGCGTGGGCCTGACAAGCTCGCTCTGCTGCGCCCGCTGAGGCCGCAGCGCAATCTGACCGAGGAGGCGGTTGCGCGCCTCACCGAGGAGATCCGCAAGGGGCGGTTGCCGCCCGGCGCGCGCCTGCCCACCGAGCAAGTTCTGATGAAGGCAATGGGCGTGAGCCGCACGGTGGTACGCGAAGCAGTGGCAGCGCTGCGGGCTGAGGGACTGGTGATAACCCGCCAGGGCTCGGGCGCCTTCGTCGCCGCCGACGCGAGCCGGGTGCCGTTCCGCATCGATCCTGATGGCCTGAGCTCAATCGGCGACGTTTTGGAGGTTATGGAATTGCGGCTCGCCATCGAAGTGGAGTCGGCGGCGCTGGCGGCCGAGCGCATCACACCGGAGCGACTCGCGCCCATAGGCCGGGCGCTGCGCGCCATCGAGGCGGCGATTGCGCGGGGCGAGGGTGCCATCAATGAGGACTTCGCCTTCCATCGCGCCATTGCAGCGGCCTCGGCCAATCCCAGATTCGCTGAGCTGCTCGAGTTTCTGGGCCGCCATGTCATTCCCCGTCAGAGCGTGCGCGTGTCGGTCGGGACCCCGCAGTCGCAGCGCCGATACCTGATCGGTATTCAGAAGGAGCATGGGCGCATCTACGCCGCCATCCGCGGCGGGCAACCGGCAGAAGCACGCAGAGCCATGCGCACGCACCTGACCCGCAGCTTGCAGCGCTACCGCAGGCTTGCCGAGGGTCGCTTGCAGGACTGATCCTGTGTCGGGGTATCCACACCCACCAATCGAGCAGGAGACATTAAAGGAGGCTCCAGATGGCACGCATTCTGCTCACGGGCGCCGCGGGCGACATCGGCACGCGACTGCGCAAGATCCTCAAACCGGTCTATCCGCAGCTGCGGCTGAGCGACATCAAAGAACCGGCTGATCTGAGCGCGGATGAGGAATTTGTACCGGCCGAGCTTGTCCGGATCGAGGACGTCGAGCGGGCCGTGGATGGGGTCGAGGGAGTGATCCATTTGGGCGGGTACTCAGTCGAGGGGCCCTGGGAGACGATCCTGCAATCCAATATCATCGGCTGCTACAATCTCTTTGAGGCCGCGCGCCGAAAGGGCGTCAAGCGCATCGTGTTTGCCTCCTCCAACCATGCGGTGGGCTTCTACCCACGTCACCACCAAATTGGCGTCAACGTCGCGGTGCGACCCGATTCGCGCTACGGCGTCAGCAAGGCCTTCGGCGAGGCGCTGGGCGCGCTCTACGCCAACAAGCACGGCCTGCGCGTGCTATGCATCAGGATCGGCAATGTGGGTGATATTCCGATCGATAAGCGCCGGCTGGCGATCTGGCTCAAGCCCGAGGACCTTGCCCAACTCATCCACATCGGCCTCCAACACCCGGACCTGCGCTTCGAGATCTTCTACGGCTCCTCCTGGAATGAGCGGGGCTGGTGGGATAACCATCGCGCTTACGACTACGGCTACCGTCCCACGGGGCGCGCGGAGGACTACCGCGAGCACGCCATGGCAGAACAGGCCAAGCTCAAGCCCGATCCCGTCGGCGACTTCTTTCAGGGCGGCAGCTTCTGCAGCTTGGAGTTCACGGGGGATGGAGGCCTGGTGTGGAAGACCTGAGCCGGCCTTGCGCTCTTTCCGCACCGCGGTTTGCTCAGGGCACACCGGGGCGCCGATACGCGTGATTTGACAGATTGCGAGCGTGCACCCGGGCCGCAGGGCCTGCGTGGCCGGGCAGCGTGGCCGTCCTAGCCCAGGCGCTTGCAGGGGTGGGGTCGGTGATTGCCATTCTCTAGGGCTGGCATCCGGCATCCTCCTCAGGGGTGGCATCGGTGGGGACCATCAATGCCCGTGTCAGCCGCCTGCCTGCTTATACTGACGAAGGCAGGCCGGGCAGCGCAGAGCCGCAAAAAAGCCGGAAACTGGCAGGCAATGTCGCTCCTGCACCGCTTCGGCCGGGCGCACCCTTTCAGTGGGGGGCGGCGCGCGCTATTTTATGGGAAGTTTACGCGCGCACGCTACGGGCGCAGCCCAGAGAAGAACGCAGCATGACGGACCAACGCGACAGCCTGGCCAGGGAGATCGATGAGGAGCTGCGACGTGAGCAGCTGCTCAAGTTGTGGGAGCGATACGGCACCTACCTGATCGCCGCCGCTGCCCTTATCATCATTGGCATCGGTGGCTTTAAGTATTTCGAGCATCGACAGATAGTTGCTGCCGAGACGGCCGGAGCACGCTTTACAGCGGCGGCACGGGAAGCCGCCCAGAACAGCACCGCCGAGGCGCAGAAGGCGCTGGAGGAGATCCAATCGACTGCGCCCGCCGGCTACGCCGCGCTCGCGCGGTTGCGGCTGGCGGCCGCGGATCGGCAGGCCGGCAGGAGGGCTGAAGCCCTGGCCGCCTACGAGGCGATTGCCAAAGAGAGGGGGTTTGACCCCCTGCTTGCCGACTTTGCGCGGCTGCAGGCCGCCAGCTTGCGGCTTGACAGCGCCGACTGGACGGAGATGCAGAATCGGCTCAACGATCTGGTTGCAGACGGCAATCCTTGGCGTTTCAGTGCGCGTGAGCTCTTAAGTCTGGCGGCGCAGAAAGCCGGCAAGACCGAGGAGGCGCGCAATGAATTGCAGCGCCTCCTGGCCGATCGCGGCACGCCACCTGGTATCGGTGAGCGAGCCCGGATGATGCTCGCCATGTTGACGGAGGCGGAATTGGCGGCGGGCGCGGCGACCCCAACGGAACCCAAGGCTCCCTCTGCTGAGGGCCAGGCTGCGCCACCAGCGTCGGCCCCACCGTCGGCGCCGGCGATGACGACGAAGTAGGCGGGAGGGGCACCTGGAGCGATCATGACGGGCACTGCCGGCAGTTGCAGGAGAGAGCTGGGCGCCGCCGGCGCCCTGCTTTTGTGCGGCCTGGCGCTCGGTGGCTGTGCTGATGCCTTCGTCGGCATGAGCATGCCGAGCCTGCCCAAGATCGATGACATCAATCCGTGGGCAGAGAAGCCGACCCCGTTACCCGGCAAGCGCGTGGCCGTGATCCAGCAGGAGAACGTGGCCACCAATCTGGCGGCGGCAGACAGTCCCCTGATGCTGCCGCCGCCACGCCAAAACGATGCGTGGAGCGAACCCGGTGGCGTTCCCAGCAACGCGCCGGGGCACCTTGCCTTAACCGGCGTTGGCCAGAGCGCGTGGAGTGCGGATGCGGGCCGGGGTTCGAGCTTCTACGGCCGGCTTACCGCAAGTCCCATTGTCTATGAAGACAAGGTGTACACGCTCGATGCCGGCGGCAGGGTCACGGCGTTCAGCGCCTCGAGCGGGACTGAGGTGTGGCGCATGTCCCTCACACCGCCGAGTGAGAAGGATCAGGAGGGCTTCGGCGGCGGGCTGGCGGCGGACGGCGGGCGCATCTACGCCGGTACCGGCTTCGGCTACGTGGTGGCGCTCGATGCCCGGACCGGCAACAAGCTTTGGGAAAAGAGCGTCGAGGCTCCGGTGCGCTCGTCGCCCACGGCGGTAGGCGAGCGCGTATTTGCCCTGACCAAGGAAGGGCACGTTTACTGCCTGTCGGGTTCCGACGGCAGCGAATTATGGGCGTTCCGGGGCATGCCCGAGCGGGCGAGCCTGCTCTCGAACGCCAGCCCCGCCGTCGACGGCGACATCGTCGTAGTTCCCTATCCCACGGGCGACCTCGTTGCGTTGCACATGTCCACCGGACGGCCGGTTTGGTCCGAATCCCTGGCGCGCACGCAAGTGGGTTCCTCCATGTCGGCATTGAGCGACGTGGCGCGGCCCGCCATCGATGGCGGCGCTGTGTTTGCCGTCGGTCACGGCGGGCGCATGATCGCCACGGCCCAGAAGACGGGTGAGCGATTGTGGTCGCTGACCGTAGCGAGCAGCCAGGCGCCGTGGGTTGCCGGGCAGTCGGTGTTTGTGGTCGACACCACGGGGCAGTTGATGGCCATTGGACGCCGCGACGGCAAGATCCAGTGGACTGTCAAACTGGCCGGCAGCAATACGTGGTCGGGGCCGGTGCTGGCCGGCAACCGCCTGTGGTTGGCGTCGAACAAAGGCCAGTTGGTGGGCGTCGATGCAGCCACGGGCCGCGTAGAGACGAAACAAGATCTGGGCCAACCGGTCTACATCGCCCCCGTGGTTGCGGGCGGGCGCATGTATGTGCTCACTGACAAGGCCAAGCTGATCGCCTTGAATTAACGCCCGTGTTGAACTTGCGGGTGTTTCGGGTTAGCGCTCGGCGCTTCCGGACGCTAGCGCGGCGCGAGCTGACATGTCCCCCACCATCGCCATCGTCGGCCGGCCGAACGTCGGCAAGTCGACGCTCTTCAACCGATTGACGGGCAAGCGCGCCGCGTTGGTATCCGATACGCCGGGCCTGACGCGCGACCGACGTGAAGGTGAGGCTCGGATTGGCGGCCACGCCATGCGGTTGATGGACACGGCGGGTTTGGAAGAGGCGGTGCCGGGCAGCATCGCCGCGCGCATGCGCGCACAAAGCGAATTGGCGATCGGACGCGCTGATCTTGTGCTCTTTGTGCTCGATGCGCGCGAGGGCGTGATACCCGCCGATGCGGCGTTCGCGCGCGTGGTGCGCAACTGGGGCCGGCCCGTGGTCCTCGTCGCCAACAAGTGTGAGGGGCGCGCAGGTTCGGAGGGCTTCTATGAAGCCTATCGCTTGGGGCTCGGCGATCCGATCGCCATCTCGGCCGAGCACGGCGAGGGTTTGGCAGAGCTTGCCACGGCCATCTTGGCGGCGCTCGGCTTGCAGCCGGTGCGCAAATCGACTGACGCGGATGTGGCCTCCTCCGAGGATGGGAAAGGCGGGGCTGTTGCGGGCCATCCGATCCGGCTTGCGATCGTCGGTCGACCCAACGGCGGCAAGTCGACCTTGGTCAACGCGCTGCTTGGCGAGGAGCGCATGATCACGGGACCCGAGCCGGGTCTGACGCGTGATGCCGTTGCCATCGATTTCAGCTGGGATGGTCGGCCGGTACGGCTGTTCGACACGGCCGGCCTACGGCGCAAGGCGCGGGTGAGTGAAAGTGCCGAGAAGCTGGCCGCCATGGATGCTCTGCGCGCCATCCGATTCGCCGAAGTGGTGGTGCTTGTCATCGATGCCGAGCACCCCTTCGAGCATCAAGACCTCGCGATCGGCGATCTCGTGGCAGAGGAGGGCCGCGCCCTCGTCATCGCCGTCAACAAATGGGACCTGGTCGGTGACAAAGACAAGAAGCTCAAAGAGCTGCGCGACACGGTAGCGGAAAAGCTGACGCAGGTTGCGGGTGTGGCCCTTGTCGCGGTCTCCGCGCTAGCAGGGCGTGGCCTCGATCGGCTCATGCGTGAGGTGGTGCGCAGCTATGAGATCTGGAACCGCCGCGTGCCCACCGGCGACCTCAACCGGTGGCTCGGCGAAGCCCTCGAGCGACATCCGGCGCCGGCCGCCAAGGGGCGCCGCGCGAAAATCCGTTTCATGACGCAAGCCTCGGCGCGGCCGCCCACTTTCGTCGCCTTCTGCACACGCGCCGAGGCTCTGCCGCAGGCTTACCTGCGCTATCTCAGCAACGGTCTGCGCCAGGCTTTCGATCTTCCGGGCGTACCCATCCGCATCAAGCTGCGTCGCGGAGACAACCCGTTCGCCCCCAAGCGCCGCTGAGCGGAGAGGGGTGACCTCAGCGCAGGCGGCCGCTGGCGTGAGCGAGAAACAGGTAGACGCGGCCAGCATCCGAGACGAGGTGATCGTGTACCGCGCGCGGGCTCGTCTGCTCGGTCTCGCGCACCAGGCGCTCGAAGTCGGCGAGGAAGCGGTCGACGGTACGGCGGAAATCGGCATCGCGGCCGTAGCGCTCGGTCACCTCATCGAAGCTCGACCGCCCTTCGGTCGTGTAGATTGAGCGCACCATGATGCCGCGCTGGCCGGCGCGGAAGCGCGACCAGATGGCCGAGGCGGTGGTGGGATCGAGGGCGCCGGCGATGGCTTCGATGTCGAGCATCGGCGCGCGCACCGTGCCATCATCGTCACGGGAGGCACGAGCTAGCAGGTCGCCGAGCGACCAGCGCTCGCTGGCCTCGGGCGGCACGTGCGTTGGTGGTGGGGGTGCGGCCGTCGCCTGTGCGGCGTAGGCACCGGAGAGCGACAGCGGCGCGCCGGGCGCTAGCGGGCTTGGCGCATATGCCGCGCCGCGCTCGCGCGCCGCAAGGCTTGAAAGCTGCTCAAGGGCGCGCAGCTGGTCGTTGAGGGCACTGCGCATGGCCTCGGCATTGTCCCGATTGGCGATGGGCCCACGGCCGGGGGGCACGCGCGGGTCTTCCGCGCCCAGGTGCTGTGTCATGTCATGAGGCAGGCTCGCAACCCTGGAGCGCATATCTTCAATCGTGCGCATGCTTTGCATGCTTTGCATGCTTTGTGCGTCGGCCTGCGCGCGCAGGCGCTCCAGTTCGGAGGTCACGGCCTGCGACTGTGCATCTGTCTGCTGCCGCATGCCCCGCATGACGTCATCGAGTTGCTGGGCCTTCCCCGACATGCGCTGCAGCGTATCGTTGAGCTCAGCCTGGCGTTTCTGCAGCGTGGTATCGATGCGCAACGTGGCCCCTTCGAGCGCATTGGCCGCGCTGACGATCGACTGGCCCTGATCGTCGAATCGGGTGGTTACGCCGGAGATTTGCCGCACCAGCGTCTCCGACACGCCGCGCAGCACGTCGGTCTGATTGGAGAGGCCTTCGATGGCCTTGAGTGATTGGCGCGTGATGCTGTCGCTGGTGCGGCGGACCTGGTCGATACCAGTGAGCATCGAATGATCAATGTTGCTCGCTTGTCGACCGAGGGTCTCGGAGAGGGCGCGCACGTGGTTCTCCATCGCAGCAGTAAGGGCGCGTGCCTTTTCGTTGACGGCGTTGTCGATGGCCGATGCCTGGCGCAACATCGAGGAATCGAACAGCGCCAGGCGTTCCGAGAAGGCGGCGTCGAGCGCGCGCGTGCGCTCCACCAGCTGCATGTCGAGGGCTTCGGCGCGGTTGGCGAGCGTTGCATCCAGGGCCACGGTATAGTCGTCGAGTACGGCCTGCAGCTGCTGGGTGCGATTGGCGAGGGTGCTCTCCAGGTTTCCGCTGGCGCTCGCGAGCTTGTTCTCGAGGGCTATCAGGTTCTGGCCAGCGCCTTCGATGATCTTGGCGAGTTTGATCTGCTGTTGGGAAAGCTTCTCGATCAGCGAGGGTACCTCGCTGCCCATCGATTTCAGGGTTTCCGACACCTTGTCGGTGGTGCTGACGAGCGCGTGCCGCTCGCCGACCAGCTCCTGGATCAGTCCTTTGATCTTGTGCTCGTTTTCGCTGTAGGACTTCTCCAGTGCGGCGACCTCGTTGTGGACCAGCGCCTCGAGTTCGCCCGCCCGCCCGAGTGCGCGCGAGATCGCCTCGTTCATGAACGAAACCTGGCGGCGCACGGCCTGGCCCAGCGAAGCCGCCGACTGCTCGGCGGCGCGATCGGGCTCAGCCAGTCGCACGGCCACTTCGGTCATGGCCGAGGACATCAATTTCAGCTCTTGGGCGCGCCAGACCAGCATCGCCAGGAACCAGAACAGGGCGATCGGCAAGAGCACGGTGGCCAGTGCGGCCACCAACATTGGGCCGGAGAAGCCGGGGCCACCCGAGGCCAGCATCGCCCAGGCAAGAATAGCGCCGACCGCGAGCCATCCCGCCGAGGCTCCGGCGGCGACCTGGAATGGGCGGTTGGAAGGCTTCTGCTGCAGCGAGAAGATCAAGCCGCCGATCGACGGTGCATCATCGTTGGCCGCGATTTTGGCGCGTGCCGGACCGGCCGGTCGGCGCTTCGCCGGGCGTCGGGGCGTGGGATCTGGGCTGGGCGACGCGCTGCCTGAGGTGGCGCGATCATGGCCGCCGGGCTTCAGTGCGCCAAAGGCCGTCAAGGGAAAGGGCGGCGGGGCGGCTGGGTTGGGCGGCGCGGATCCGAGCGAGGGCATTGCAATCGCAGGCTCGGTCCGCTCACGCGCGCCGCCGGGCGGCGCGGATCCGAGCGAGGGCATTGCAATCGCAGGCTCGGTCCGCTCACGCGCGCCGCCGGGCGGCGCGGACCCGAGCGAGGGCATTGCAATGGCAGGCCCGGCCCGCTC
>JAMXLN010000321.1 GCA_024281145.1 Hyphomicrobiaceae bacterium
TGACGGCGTATTCGGCAAAGCCACCGTCGGTCGTGAAGCCGTTGGCGCGGTGGCCCTTGTGGGTATCGCCGTAGTTCAAGCAGGACGTGTACATTCCCATCCGGCAGCGCTTGCACTGGCCGCAGCCGGCGTGAATCTCCACCGTCACGCGATCGCCGATCGAGAACTCGTCCACCCCTGGTCCCAGCGCGGCAATCGTGCCCATGTACTCGTGCCCCGGCGTCCAGCTCTTGTTGAAGGGCAATCCGCCCTCGATCAGCGCCGGGGTACCGTGCGCAATCACCTCAAGGTCGGTCGCGCAAATGGCCACGGCGTCGATGCGCACCAACACTTCGGCGCGGCGCGGCGCCGGCACGGGCTTTTGCGTGAAGCGCAGCTCACCGGGATCGCCTAGCACCCACGCCCGCATGGAATCGGGCACGGGCATGTTGGCGTTCGTCTTCACACCTTGAGGGGCATACATCCTTGCCATCCTTTGCGCTGCTGCGATGGGCTCAGAACATTACAGGGAAAATGCAGGCGTTGAATATGCTGGCCCGGCAGGGGCCATGGGGGCCGCAGCCTCGACCTAGCGGCAGGGCACGGCAAAGTCGACATGGTAGTGCTCGTCGTGCCGGACCCAAGCCTGCTGCTGGTTGAATGCGAGACGCTTCATCGCCTGGGCCCCCGCCGGGCTCGCGGCCAGCTTGGGCTGGAGCCCAACGTCGAAGATCACTCGGCGGATGCTGATGCCGTGGGCGCGAGCCGCGCGATCGAGGGCCAGCAAATGCCGGCCCATGGCCTCGAAATCGATCCTGTGCGCGCCGGCGCGCCCGGTGTTGTCGAACTCGACCGCGTAGCCAAATTGATTGAAGGCCCAGGTCGGCAGTTCGGAAACCTGGCCGTCCAATGTGCGCACCGGCACGTGAAAATCGACCGCCGTGCCGTTGGCATGCGACTTGTGTGGCGCGAAGCGACCACCCCACGGCCATGCGCTCTCCGCGTAGACAAAGCGCAGGTCTGGATGCGACTTGTTCAGTTCGGCGTAGGCATCAAGCATTGTTTCGCGCACAGTCTCGTGCACAAAGGTGCGGCCGAGCAAGAAGCCGAGCAGGCTATAGGCGCGATAGTTGTCTCCTGCATAGGGCAACCGGCGGCCGCCTTCGAGATGACCGTTGACGACGGTGCCGTAGCAGATGCTGGCTCGGCCACCGACGAGCCCGAGCCAGGCGATGTAGGTGGCAAACGCCATCGCAAGCGACAGCGGCGCAAGGCAGACCGCGAGCAGGGCACGACGCAGGGTCATCTTGCAGATTGAGAGCCCACTCCCCCACTCCAGGCATTTGGCGCCATTGCACCTCGGGCAAGCCTCGCGCCCCGTGCTGGGCCCACCCACGTCGAGAACGATCGATACCGGTCTCGCTCCGTTTGGGCAACATCGCGTGGCAGCGGTTGGCACGTGCCGGTCTGGCCCGGCCGTGCCAAGTTGCGCGCAAGCGGCAAATGCCGCATCGTGGGCCTGCAAAGGGTGGAGATATGCCGCAGACCACGAAGACGGCCGCGGGCCGCAACATCACGGTGTCCAAAGAGGCGGTGGATGAGGCCTTTAAGGCGCTCTCCAACTGGGGGCGGTGGGGCCAGGACGACGAGATCGGCACGCTCAATCACGTGTCGCCGGCCGATATTGTGGCCGCCGCAAAACTGATCAAGCGCGGTCAGGCCTTCGCGCTTGGCATCCCGTTGGGGCAGAGCGGACCGCAGCGCGGCCTCTTCGGCAAGCGTTGGAATCCCATTCACACCATGCTCGCCACCGGCACCGATGCGCTGGCTGGGCGGCAGGAGCGCCTGCTTTATGCTGATGATGCCATCAACATGCCGATCCAGGCAGCGACGCACTGGGATGCATTGGGACACATCTTCTACCACGACAAGATGTATAACGGGCATCATGCCTCGGCGGTGGATAGCGGCGGGCTCTCCAAGCTCGGCATCGAGCACGCCAAGGACAAGCTGATCGGCCGCGGTGTGCTGCTGGATATCGCGCGCTGGAAGGGGGTGGAAACGCTGGCTGACGGCGAAGGGATCGGCAATGACGATCTTGACGCGTGTGCAGAAGCTCAAAGGGTTGAAATCCGCAAGGGCGACTTCGTGATTGTGCGCACCGGCCAAATGGAAGCCTGCATCCGGTGTGGTGAGTGGGGCGGCTATGCCGGCGGCGACGCGCCGGGCCTCAAGTTCGAGAGCTGCTACTGGCTCTACGAGAAAGAGGTGGCAGGGGTGTGCTCTGATACCTGGGGCGTGGAAGTGCGGCCCAACGAGACCAAGGATGTGAACCAGCCCTGGCATTGGGTGGTCATTCCCGCCATGGGTCTCTACATGGGCGAGATGTTCAACCTCAAGGAGCTGGCCGAGGATTGCGCGGGCGACAAGGTTTACGAATTCTTTTTTTGTGGCGCCCCGCTGGTCATTCCGGGCGCAACGGGGTCGCCCATCAATCCGCAGGCCATCAAATAGGCCGCAGCCTTCAGCTTGCCTGGCACCGACCACGTCCCGACCGGGATTGCGCTGCGCTCGCGGGCCGCGCGCTAGGTGAGCCCGAGCTGGCCCTAATCCTGTTGCTGGGCATCGTGCGAAGGTTCACAGAGGCGCTATTGCCCCCGTCCCATGGGCGGCCCATGAATTGCGTTTGCGCCACCGCGGGCACTCGCACTTCGCGGCTTTTTGAGAGCGAAGGCGACGCCATGCAGTGATGCCATGCGTGACGCGCCGTTCGTTCAACGCTGGAAAAACCCTCTCAGCACCGCGACGAATTCCTCGAGACGATCGTGGTGCACCCAATGGCCGGCCCCGGCGATGGAGACCACCTGCGCCTGCCGGAAATGTCGCATGCGGCCGTCCTCTGCCGGATTGGAGGCCCAGCTCTCATTGCCGTAGACGAGCAGCGTCGGACAGGCGATGCGTCCCCAGAGCTCCTCCACCTCGGCATAGGTCATGTCGTAGGGCGGCCAGGATCGCACGTAGTTGTCGAACTTCCAGCTGTAGGTCCCGTCCTCGTTCTGGTTGACGCCGTGCAGCGTGAGATGGCGCGCTTGCTCGGGCGTGAGGTGCTTGTTTTCCTCCTGCATGCGCTTCCAGGCATCCTCGATGGAAGGATAGCGCCGCGGCATGCGCCCGGAGAGCGCGCGCTGGTCGTCGATCCAGGCGCGCATGCGCTCGTGGAAGGGTTTCCTGTTGCGCTCGCCCATGCGGCGCGGGGACGGCCCCAAGCCCTCAATGGCGACCAACTTGGCAACGTTTTCAGGGTAGAGACCCGCGTAGCGCAGCGCGATATTGCCGCCCAGCGAGTGGGCAAGGAGTGTGACGGGCGCGATCTTGAGCTGGTGAATGAGCTGGGCCAGATCGTAGACATAGCCCGACATCATGTAGGTACCATCCTGCGACCACTGGCTGTCGCCGTGCCCCCTGAGGTCGGGAGCAATGATGTGCCACTCGCGGCCGAGCTTCTCAGCGAGCCAATCCCAGTTGCGGCAGTGATCGCGTCCGCCGTGCACCATCAGCAAAGGCGGCGCCTCGGCGTTGCCCCAGTCGACGTAGTGCAGCCTCAGGCGCTGCGAGAAAAAGATGCGCGATGTGGGACCGGGTGACGTGACAGGCATGGGCGGCAGCACCCCCTCAGACATGGGTTGTTTTGAGCGCGCAATTGTTGCGCAAGCGAAAGGTAGCGCTGCGCCGCAGCACGCGGAAGCCCGGTGATGTGGCGGCCCGTAGCGGCCCCCCGAAAGGGGTCCGATGGAGCGGGAGTAAGCCTGGGGCCAGCACTGGGGCCAGCACTGGGGCCAGCACTGGGCGCAGCACCTTGGGGCAGCACTGGGGCCACGTTCTAAGCATGGTCTTGGGCCAGAGCGTATCCCCGGGGCGGTCTGATGCCGGTGGGGTGCCAGTGCAGGATATCAGTGCAGGATTTCGATGAGGGCAAGCCTGCCACCCGGTGAGCCCTGCGGCCTCACCCCTAATCCTTGCCGGCTTCCCCTCCCTCGCTCTCCCCAAAAGGAGAGGCACCCATCAAAAGGAGAGGCACCCATGCGCGGTTTGCGAGCTCTCGTTGCCAAACCGGCGAGGACTTTAATTTGCTGCCGGGCTATGGTTGATGGTCGCGAGCGGCGCACCGAGGGTTCGCTCAAGTTGGCGCACGCAGCTCGGGAAGGACTAGCCCAACGGACGGAGACGAGCGATGGCGGAGATGAAAACCTACTCCGGCGGCTGCCACTGCGGGCGCGTGCGTTACGAGACGACAACTGATCCAACTCAAGCCATCGCCTGCAACTGCTCGATCTGCGCAAAGCACGGGCTGTGGCTGACGTTCGTGGCGCCGCAGCAGTTCAAACTGCTGTCGGGGCTCGACGATCTGGTCGACCACCAATTCAACAAACACATCATCCATCATCTTTTCTGTCGCACCTGCGGCGTGGAATCCTTCGCACGCGGCAAATCACGGGATGGCAAGGACATGTTTGCCATCAACGTGCGCTGCCTCGATGGTATCGATATTGCCAAGCTCAAACCCAAGCCGCTCGATGGGCGCAGCCGGTGAATGCCTGCCCTGATGCGCGCGCGGCGCCACGCGCTCATTCCGTCCTCTTATCGCGCCACCCATGACCGCGCCACCCATCATCGCGCCATCCGTGGCTGTGCCCGCGATCGCCGGCCTCGTTGCAGCCAACCACAGCTATTGAGCAGCGCCATTGGTCATGGATGAGCGCTCGCCCAGCTTGAGGCCGATGGTAGGTGGGTGCCTTCGCAGCACGAAGAGCTCGATCGAGCTCTTAGCCCGTGCGGGCGCTCGCTGGCGCGCGCCGGAGACCGACCTCCAAGTCGCGGAAATTCCCAGCAAGAGATCGTGATCGGCGACCTCATGGTGCCGCCCAATCGTTCCCGCGCTGATTGTGCGCTTGCCTTCACCCCGGGCGCGGCCATAACTAGGGCAAGGCGTGCAAGCATCAGCTACGGCCGCTTGGATGCGGTTTGCTTGCAGCCCGATCGCTCGCCAATGCGATCCTGCGGCAAGGAGATTGTGGCCCATGGATGACGTCTACTCCCGCGCCGGCAGCCGCGCCGATCCGCCCTATCTTGTCGCCGACTACGTGGGCACGCGAATCCGCGCGCCGCAGCGGCCGCTCATCCTCATCCCGCAGACGCTGTCGGAGATCACGGGGCCGGTTTACGGCCACTCCGATGTGCTGCCGGAGGAGGCAGACCTCACCAAGCAACACGCCGGCGAGCCTTTGGGCGAGCGCATCATCGTCAAGGGCCGCGTGCTCGATGAGGCTGGGCGACCGGTGCCCAATAGCCTTGTCGAGATCTGGCAATGCAATGCCGCCGGCCGCTATCGCCACGTCGTGGACCAGCATGAGGCACCGCTGGATCCGAACTTTACGGGCGCTGGCCGCTGTGTCACGGATGCGGACGGCAACTATCACTTCGTCAGCATCAAGCCGGGCGCCTATCCCTGGCGTAACCACCCCAATGCCTGGCGACCGGCGCACATTCACCTCTCTTTGTTCGGACCCTCGTTCCTCACGCGGCTCGTGACGCAGATGTATTTTCCCGGCGACCCGCTCTTCCGGTTTGACCCCATCTTCAATTCGGTGCCCGATCCCAAGGCGCGCGAGCGCATGATCTGCCGGTTCGACCTGGAGGCAACGCGGCCCGAGTGGGCGCTGGCCTACCACTTCGACATCGTTTTGCGAGGCAGCAGGGCAACGCCGTTGGACGCCGACCATGCCTGAGCGCACGCCCTCCCAAACCGTAGGTCCCTATTTGCACATTGGCCTCACACAGGGCGCCTATGGGGCGCGCGAGATTTTCGGCGCCAACCTGGCCGATGCCGGCCCTTCCGGTCGCCACATTCGCATCGAGGGTCGCGTCTATGACGGGGAGGGCAAGGTCGTGCCCGATGCCGTCCTGGAGATCTGGCAGGCCGACGATCAAGGCCGCTACGCCCATCCTGCCGACGGTCGCCCGCTCGCCTCCAACTCGTTTCGAGGCTTCGGTCGCTGTCCAACCGACAAGGATGGCGTGTTTGCCTTTGCGACCGTCAAGCCGGGCTCCGTGCCGGGTCCTGCCGGCGCCGCACAGGCGCCGCACATCAACGTTGGCCTGTTCTCACGCGGGCTCTTGAAGCGGCTCTTCACGCGCATCTATTTTGAGGGCGAACCTGCCAACGCCGCCGATCCCGTCCTCGCCCTTGTCCCCGCTGACCGTCGCCGCACGCTGCTGGCCAAGGCCGACCCGGGCAACCCCGGCCTCTTTCGCTTCGACCTTTACTTGCAAGGTGCCAACGAGACGGTCTTCTTCGACGCTTGACCCACGGCAGCCCGCCACGCTTGGCAGCAGGTTTCCACACCTGACCGAGCGAGCGTGGGTGTAAAGAGCCGCTACCTTGCCGCCCGCGGCGTGTGCCATACACGGGACCCCCGCGCAGGTTCCACGCTCGTCGAGGACCAGCCCTCATGCTCCAGTGCACCTGCCACAGGCCCGAGCGTGCGCTCGGGAAGGCCCACATCCCGGCGGGCGCGTCGCGGCCGGCTGATCCGTTACTACTGGCGCCTCGACAGGCGGCCGCACTGGTGAGCGGCCCTGCCAGGGGCTGCGGATGGCCGGCATGGGCCGATGCCGGCGATGCTGCGGCGCGCACCGTCTGAAGGAGCGGTGCGGTGCATCGGGTGCTCGTCTTCGGGGGCTATGGCGTCTTCGGCGCACGCATCGCCGAGCGCCTAGCGCGCGAGCCTGGTCTGGAGCTCATCGTTGCCGGGCGGTCGCGTGAACGCGCCCTTGAGCTCGCAGCCGAGGCCGGGAAAACCGCTCAGGTGCGGATCACCGCGGTGCGGCTCGATGCGATGGAGGTGAAGTGGAAGATGCTTGCCGCGGTCGCCCCGCGGGTCGTGATCAACGCGTCGGGTCCCTACCAGTGGCAGGATTATCGGCTGGCGCGGGCGTGCATCAGTGCAGGCGCGCACTACATCGATCTGGCGGACGCTCGCCAGTTTGTGAGTGGCATCGCAGCGCTCGAGGCTGAAGCGAAGGCGGCGGACGTGCTGATCGTCAGTGGTGCGAGTACAGTACCCGCTCTGTCGGCGGCAGTGATCGACGCGTACGCGCAGCGATTTTCGGCGATCGAGGCGGCTCGCATCGTCATCGCACCCGGCAACAGTTTCGATCCGGGCCTTGCCACCACCCAATCGATCCTCGGCACTCTCGGCCGTCCGTTTGCGGCCGCGGGTGGAAAGATGCAATCGGCGATCTACGGCTGGCAAAGCCTGCGCCGCCAAACCGTGTCCGGGCTCGGCGCGCGCTGGCTGGGCGCCTGCGAAACTCCTGACCTTGATCTGCTGCCGCGCCGCTACCCCGGCCTCAATCGCGTGGAGGTCTTCGCAGCGCTCGAGGTCGACGCCTTCCACTTGGGTTTGTGGGGACTATCTTGGCTTGTGCGCGGTGGGCTCGTGCGCAAGCCTGAACGACTGGCGCGACCGTTGCTGCGTGTGAAACGCGCGCTGCGCTTCCTCGGTTCGGACGTGGGCGGCATGGCCATCACTCTCAACGGCAGGGATCGCCAGGGTGCGCCTCAGCGTGTGGCTTGGCACTTGGTCGCGCGGCGCGGTCATGGCCCCTACATTCCCACCATCGCGTCGCTGATTGTTGCCAAAGGTCTTATCGCCGGCACGCTGCACCAACGCGGCGCCATGCCTTGCCTCGGCCTCTTCACGCTGAGCGATTTTCTCGGCGAAGTGGCCGACCTTGATATCGCGGCGGCCGAGACATGAGCGTGCCCCTCTATCGGCGCGTGCTGGGCTCGCGCTTTGCCATGTTGCCCTCGCTTGTGCGCGAGCTGCATCAGCTCGAGGCCGCAAGCCAATGGGTGGGTATCGCGCATGTCGAACGCGGTCGCTCGCGCCTCAGCCGCCTCGCAGCCTGGATCGCCGGGCTGCCGCCGGACGGGCGCGACCAGGCGTTGTGTGTCACGTTTGAACCCGTTGGCGCCTGTGAGATCTGGACGCGGGGGTTCGCTGCAGTGCGCTTCCGATCCGTGCAGCACGAACGCAAAGGTTTCCTGTGCGAACGCGCCGGACCCGCAACGTTCGTCTTCACGCCTGTTGCCAGTGCCAACGGACTGGCGTTGCGGCTCGAAGGCTTCCGCCTGCTCGGGTTGCCGCTGCCGCGGCTTGTGCACCCAAGCGTGCGCACTTGGGAATGCGAGCGCGAGGGCCGCTACGAGTTTGAGGTCGAGGCATGCTTGCCGCTTGCAGGCCTCATCATCCGCTATCGTGGTTGGCTCGTGCGGCAGGGATGATGGGACGCGGACGCGCGGACTACTTCGTCGCGACTGGCTTCTTGGTCGACGTCGGACTGACCGTGCTGGTCGGCTTGGCGGCCAGCACGGGCTTCTCGCTGCCGCTGGCGAGCACCGAGCGGCACTCGGGCGGCAACTGATCGAGCGTCAGGCTGGGCTTTGCTGGCGCTGGCTTGGCCGCCGCCACCGGTGGTTTGGGCGGGATGGGCGGTTCAGGCTTGGGCTTCACCAGCGCGAGCCACTTGGTGAGCTCCTTGCCGCAGCCATCTTCGGCGGGCAGCGGCGGCTGGTGCTCGCAGTTCGTACTGCCACTGGGACACGCGATGCGGACGTGGAAGTGATCGTTGTGGCCCCAGTAGGCGCGGATCTTGTGCACCCACGCGCGATCGCCCTCCTTGGGGGCGGCCTCGCAGATCGCCTTCTTGATGGCGGGGTGCACGAAGATGCGCTCGACGCTTTTGTAGGAGGCTGCGCGTTGCAACAGGCGAAGGTGCGCGTCCGTCCACCTGTTGGGATCCACGGACACCCCGTCCGCCGCCACCATGGAGACGGCCGACACCTCGTCGCGCTCGTGGGCCGTGAACCGTCGCTCGGGCACGGGCGTGAACCAGATGTCGACGTCCAGCCCGACTTGGTGGCTGGCGTGGCCCGACAGCATCGGACCGCCGCGGGGTTGAGAAATGTCGCCGACCAGCAGACCGGGCCAGCTGTCGTGCTCACGCGCCTCGAGCGCAAGCTTTTCCACCATGGCGATGAGGTCGGGGTGACCCCAGTTGCGGTTGCGGGAAAGGCGCATCGCCTGCCAGGCGGGTCCGTCGCTTGGCAGCGCCTTTGCGCCTGCCAGACAGCCCTTGGCGTAGAAGCCGATGGCGCGCGCTGCCATGGGTGCGGGCGATTTGGCAGCGCCAAACAGCTCTTTGGCCGGCGGCCCGGCCGGCTTTACGACCTTTTTCTTGGGCACCGGCTTCTTGGCCGCGATGAGGATGGGTTTGGCCGAACCCCCGTCCTGCGCAACAATGACACTCGGCACGCTCGCCGCCACGGCGAGCGCACACAAAATGCTGGTAGAGCGCATATCTCCCCCTCCGCCCTATCGGACAGCCAATGTCGTTCTTCCCCTCCGGCGTTTGCGGCTGACGCCGAATCTAGGCAGGTGCGCTGTGCCGCACAGCGTTTTCCAAGCTCACCTTGGGCCTTGTCGGCCCCGCGCCTTGACCCCTGCGAATGCCGCTCCGACAGCGAGCAGGATCGATGCGACGACGTTCCAGCCTGCGAAGGAGAGGCCGAGAAAGCGCCAGGACGCCTCGTCGCAGCGGATCACTCGGGCGTTGGCGAGGTCTTTGAAGAGACCGCCCGCGCCTTGCGATAGTGGCTGCGAGCCGCCACAGGTTTCAGGGCCTGGCCAAAATTTCCACTCCGCGCCGGCTTGGTAGATGCCGAGCGCAGCATTGGCGATAAACGCCAAGGCGACCAGGGCAAAGAGGGCCGATGCTGCGCCCCTGTGCCCGGCGGAAAGTAAAAGGAGGGCCAACAACAGCACCGGAATGGCGGCGTAGTAGCTATAGCGCTGCTGCAAGCAGAGCGGGCAGGGGGTGTAGCCGCCCAAGTGCTCGAAGGCGAGGGCCGTTGCGATCACTGCCGCGGCCACCAACAGCACGAGCAAGCCCGTGCGCCCGGCTGAGGATTGCAGCGATGCTGGGAGGTTGAGCAGCATGGCGGCGCTCAGAAGGCGTAGCGGATGGCAACGAACCCACCCAGCAACAGAACAACGAACGCCGTGGTGACGAGGGTGAGGCGTTTTTCGATGAAGTCGCGGATGGGTGTGCCAAACCAGTAGAGCAGGCCAGCCACGAGATAGAAGCGCATGGCGCGGGCGACGATGCTCGCCAGGATGAATGGGCCAAGGCTCATCTTGAACACGCCCGCCGCGATGGTCAGTACCTTATAGGGAAAGGGGGTCCAGCCCTTGGCGATCAAAATCCAGGGGCCCCAAGTATCGAACAACACCTGCATTTGCGCGTACTTTTCGCCATAGCCGTAGAAGTTCAAGATCGGCTCGCCGATGACCGCAAAGAGATAGTAGCCGATGGCATAGCCGGCCACGCCGCCGACGACGGAGCCGGCGGTGGCGATGCTGGCGTAAACCCAGGCCCGGGAGCGTTGCGCCAAGACCATCGGGATCAGCATCACGTCCGGTGGGATGGGAAAGACCGAGCTTTCGACAAACGCGATGCAGAACAGCGCCTGTGGGGCCCTGGCGTGTCCCGCCATGCCCATCATCCAGTTGTAGAGGCGCTCGATCATCTCCCTTTGTCCCTAGCCTCTCCACCACGCACTTGTCGAGGACGCATCGTCGCGGGCACCTCGTTACGCCAGCCCAAGGGCCAATTGCACCGGCCGGAACGATCGCCGGTGATGCGGGGTGACACCGTGCCTGGCGATTGCGGCGTGGTGTTCCCGCGTGCCATAGCCTTTGTGCCGATCAAAGCCGTAGTCGGGGTAATCGCGCGCGAGCTCGGCCATCATGGCATCTCGGGCTACCTTGGCCACCACCGCAGCGGCCGCGATCGACAGGCACTTGGCATCGCCTTGGGCGATGGGGCGGGTCGCGCAGCCCAGGTGCGGGGCCTTGTTGCCGTCCACGAGGACGAGCCTCGGCCGGTCTGTGAGCCGCGCCACGGCCTGCGCCATGGCCCACAACGAGGCGTTGAGGATGCTATCGGCATCGATGCGCTCGACGCTCGCCACGCCAATGCCGACCTGTGCCGTGGCGATGATCGCCTGATAGACGGATTGGCGGGCTTTGGCATCGAGCGCCTTGCAATCGGTCATGCCGTCCGGAATGCGCGAAGGATCGAGCACGACGGCGGCTGCAACCACCGGACCGGCCAGAGGCCCGCGGCCCGATTCGTCGACGCCGGCGATCGGCCCACCGCCCAACTCGAGCTCGATCGCCTCCAGCTCGAAGGTCGCTCTCATGGCGCGAATCACCCTTCCCTCTCCGGGCGAGCTTCGCGGGATCGGCCGTCGCTGTCAAAAGAGCTTGAGTTGACCTCCGGTCGCCACCGGCGGGCGGAAGAGATCGGTGCGCAGCTTGGCGGTCCACTCGTTGAAGCCCAATCGCTTCGCCGCCAAGCGAAATCTGGCGCTGATCTGCTCGGCGTAGGGCCCAGTGCCGCGCTGCCGCACACCCCAGTCGGGCGTGTAGTCTTTGCCCCCGTGCATCGAGCGCAGGATATTGATGGCGTGCGCTGCCCGGTTCGGGAACTCGGTCTCAAGCCACTCGCGAAACAGCTCCTTGATCTCCAGGGGCAATCGCAGCAACACATAGCCCGCCTCGCGGGCGCCGGCCGCATGGGCCGCCGCCATGATGCGCTCAATTTCGCTGTCGGTGATAGCCGGGACGATGGGCGCCACCATGACCGCCACTGGCACGCCAGCCGCGCTCAGGGTCTTGATGGCTTCGAGCCGGCGCGGTGGAGTTGCCGCTCTTGGTTCCATCTTGCGCGCAATGGTGCGGTCGAGGGTCGTGAGCGACACGGCCACCTTGACGAGATTGCGCCGCGCCATTGCTGCGAGAATATCGACGTCGCGCGTCACCAACGCCGATTTTGTGACGATGCCGACCGGATGATTGGTTCGGTCGAGCACCTCCAGGACCGCGCGCGTGATGCGGTGCTCACGTTCGATGGGTTGATAGGGGTCGGTGACGGCGCCGAGGGCGATGTATTTGGGCTCGTAGCGTGGATTGCCCAGCTCGCGCTCCAACAGCTCGGCCGCGTTCACTTTGGCATAGAGCTTGGTCTCAAAATCGAGCCCCGCCGAGTGACCAAGAAAGCAATGCGTCGGCCTGGCGTAGCAATAGATGCAGCCGTGCTCACAGCCGCGGTAGGGATTGATGGACTGCTCAAAGCCCACGTCCGGACTGTCGTTGTGCGCGATGATGCTCTTTGCCGTCTCGCGGTAGACATCCGTCTTGAACGCGGCGAGCTCACCGAGGCTCTCCCAGCCGTCATCGAAGGCCTCACGTTGCTCGCTCTCGAAACGGCCAACCCGGTTCGAACGGGCACCGCGCCCGCGGCGTCTCTCCATCTCGATAAGGTCACGAGCGCGAGGCTCGGGGCGCCCGCGCGGTCGCGTCCATGGATCCTCAACCACTCTGCGCTCTCCTTTCTTGCGTCTCGTCTTTCTTGCGTCTCGTCTTTCCTGGGTCTCGTCTTGGGTGTCTTGAGGGCCTTTGCGGGATCTTTCTTGCGATCTTTCTTGGGGTCTTTCTTGGGGCCCTCTCGCCTCTCTTGGGTTCTTTGCGTTTTCGAGATCCCTGTGGGGCTGGCTGAGCCCTGGACGGCTTTCGGGGCTCCGTCGGGCTGATGCGCTTCTGCGTCTGTAGCTGCCGGGGGGCAATCCCCTTGCCGGCCCCTGCCGGGCTCGCTTGGCCGACCTTTCGCCGCCGCCGTCCGGGATTTCGTCTCCCGGGCTCCTTCTTTGCTGCCTCGGGGTTTCTTCGCTGTGCCTTGATTGGGGCGTTGCGAGGCAGTGTAATCGCAACGCAGCGATGAAGCAAGAACAATACGTGAACTTAACCCGAACACACGCCGCTTTGAGAGGAGAGGCCAGCCGGCCCTATAATTTCTCCCGATCGAGGCGCAGCCCATGATCTCCGTGATCATTCCGACCTTCAACGCGGAGGCGACACTCGCAGAAACGCTGGGGGCGTTGGTGCCGGCCGCGGTGGCGGGGCTCGTGCGCGAAGTGCTCGTTGTCGACGGCGGGTCCAAGGATCGTACCGCCGACATCGTCGAGCACGCCGGGGCTAACCTGCTACCGGGGAACCTCGGTCGGGGGCATCAGCTCAAAGCCGGTGCCGCGCGTGCCCGCTTTCCCTGGTTGATGTTCCTGCATGCTGACACGGCTCTCGCGTCTGGTTGGGAGCATGAGGCCAGCGCCTTCATGCGGGCCGTCGATCGGCAGGAGTTGCCGCTTGCGGCCGCTGCTTTTCGCTTTGCACTCGACGCCAAGGGCGCGCGCCCGCGCGTGCTCGAGAGGCTGGTGGCGTTGCGCTGTGCGACCTTGCGGGTTCCCTACGGCGACCAGGGGTTGTTGATCCCCAAGCGACTCTACGAGGAAATCGGCGGCTATCGCCCGCTCGCCTTGATGGAGGATGTGGACCTCGTGCGGCGTCTGGGACGCGGTCGCATCGTTCTGCTGCGGACCCAAGCGGTGACGAGTGCTGAGCGATTTCGCCGCGAGGGCTACATGCGTCGCGGCGCCCGCAATTTGCTCTGCTTGACGCTTTGGACATTGGGCGTGCCCATCCACATCATTGCCCGCATCTACGGCTGATCTGGGTCTTGCGATGCAGCATCAATTCTCTGTGAAAGCGGATGAGATCGTCACAGTAAACGTCTACCGGTTGGTGTGCGACGTTGGCAAAGCTCTACGAGGCATCCATGCACAGCATTTCGCGCCGTGGTCTTGTAATTTCAGCCGCGAGCGCCGCGGCAGCATTCGGGCTCGACGGGCCGTTGGAATTCATTGGGCCCGCCTTCGCCCAAAAGCCCGATCCCCAGTTGGTCGAGAAGGGGTTCACAAAATTCAAAGTCGGGGACCTCGAGGTCATCCAGATGTACGACGGCATCTGGGAGAAGGCGCACGACCCTGGCTTCATCAAGAACGCCTCGATCGACGAGACGAAAGCGGCACTGAAGGCGGGTGGCCTCACAGATGAGTTCGTACCAATCACCTTCACTGTGACGGCCGTGCGGCTAAAGGGGCAGGTGATCCTGTTCGATGCCGGCACGGGCAATCAGGTGTTCCCGAAGGCAGGAGCGTTGGCGACCAAGAACATGCAGGCCGCCGGCCTCGACCCCGCTGAGATCAAGACCATCATCGTCACGCATTTTCATCCCGATCACATCACCGGGTTGATGGCCAAGGACACCAACGCGCCGATCTTTCCCAATGCAGAGATCCACGTGCCCGTGGTGGACTATAAGTATTGGACTGATCCTGCCACCACGGGTGGCGCCGCCAAGCGAATCCAGGCGGTCTTTCCGGGCTGGAAAAACATCAAGCCCTTTGAAGGTGACAAGGAAATCGTGCCGGGCGTGCAGGCGATCGCCACCTTTGGTCATACCCCCGGCCACACCAGCTATCAGTTGGGCTCCGGCAGCGAACAGCTCATCGTGCTCGGCGATGTCAGCAACATCCCGGCGCTGTTCGTTGTCCACCCGGAGTGGCGTGCCGCCTTTGACACCGATGGACAGCTCGCGGAGACCAATCGCCGCAAGATGTTCGACCGCGTCATCGCCGACAAGGCGACTGTGGCGGGCTATCACTTTGGCATGCCCGGCGCGGGCAGCATCAAGAAGGACGGCAACGGGTACGTCTTCGTGCCCATCACGGTCTGAGGAGATCGGCGCGGCGCATGCGAGCGAAGGGGTGGCGCTTCGACCGGCAAAGGGCGCCGCGGCGACGCGTGGCGCCCTTTCGCTGTCGATTGGTTGTGATGGCAAAGGCGCCGGCGGCAGGCGCCGTCAAGACGCGGCTAGCGCGCGTATTGGGTGTCGCCGAGGCCACCCGCTTTGCGCGGCATGCGACGGCCGCCCTGCTGCAGCGCTTGACGCCCGATCCACGCTGGCAAACCATCCTGGCCGTGACGCCGGATGTGGCCGTGAGCAGCCGTTGCTGGCCACGCGGCGTGATCCGCCTGCGCCAAGGCAACGGAGACCTTGGCTGCCGCATGCAGCGCATTATGGACAGGCTGCCGCCGGGACCCGTGGCCATCATTGGCACGGACGTTCCCCGTGTGACGGCCGCGCAGATCGCGCGAGCGTTTCGGCGCCTCGGCCGCGACCAGGCCGTATTCGGGCGGGCCATGGACGGGGGCTATTGGCTCGTGGGCATGCGACGCCGCCCGCGCGTGCTTGAGGCTTTTGCGAATGTGCGCTGGTCGAGCGAGCATGCGCTCAGTGACACATTGGTAGGCCTGCGCAACGTGAGCGTCGGTTTTGTAGCCACGCTCTGCGATGTGGACGAAGCTATCGCCTTTCAGGCCGCCGCTGGCCAGTTTGGGCGGCGCGTTCTCAGTCGCAACGGCCCACCCCTGCCACAAGAACGGTGACCCCTCGTGAGGGAATCCTCGATGCGCACAGCGCGCAGCCGTGCCCTCGACAGCGATCCCGCTTACCTTGCCTCGCGGTCGCGGTCTGCGAAGAACCGTTTGGCATCGTGCGCATCTGGATCATAGGCAACGGCCTGCGCGGCGAAGGCGCCAAGGATCGACAGCGCGAGCAGGGCAGATGCGATCGCTCTCATGATCATCTCCTAGCGTTGATTGCCGAGCGCTCGGCTTGTCGTTGATATAGGGCCGGCATTGGCGGCATGCACGAGCCCCTCCCCAAGCTGTGAGAGGCTGTGAACCGGAGCGGTTGGCGCTCTCGGGAAGGTTCCCGGCCGCGCTCGTGCCACGGCACCTCACCCGCACACCCAACTCATGCCGCGGTCGAGGTGGAAATGATCGTGGTGTTCTGGGTTGAAATCGGGTCCCAACACAACGCGGAAGTACGCACAAGCGCTATCATGAGCGGCCCTCAGAAACCGTGCTTCCGGACCGTCACCCCGCCATTGTCTGCGCACGCTGATGTGTTGCCCGTCCGCCAGCGTGAAGCCGGCGATATCAATGGCATTGGCAATGGCGTGCTCGCTGCGCCGATTCTTCCAGAACTTGGCGCCAACAATGTTGCGGCAAGCGTAGGTGCCGTAGCTCTGCACCGCCACGACGCGCTGGCCAAAGGTGTCCTGTGCCGCCGGCTGCACGCCGTATTCCAACCACAGGGCTAGCGCGGTTGCGGCCTCGCAGGTGATCTTGTCGAAGCCGGCCCGTACGCCTCCAGCGCTGCTCATGCGGACGGCATTGGTCCAGCCGCAACCGTCCTGTAGGGGATGATCGGCGATGGGCTCGACCTCCACGTACGGAGCGACAAGAACGCGCCGACACAGATCCGGATTGTATCGCATCGCCGCGAGCCGCCAGTCGGCGAACGGAGGGCTTGGGTCGGCGAGGTCGATGGCGGGCAACGGGTTTAAATACCAGGGCACGAGGCCCTGGCGGAACGACAAGGCGAGCCCGCAGAGGACAACAAGGAGGGGGATCGATCGCAACGCGCGCCGGTAGCGTCTCGCCGGCATATTGGGATGGGCCCTCTGCATCGAGCGCACCTGTGATGAGGGGGCCGCGCCGGCGCTCAAGAACCAACGCTGGGGCCTAAGGTCACGCATGACGGGGCCTTGGAAGGCTGGCGCTCAAGTGAGCCAGCCCCCTTGCATCGGCGGATGCGATGCACCCGACCTCAGAAATCGCAAGCAAGGCCGTCCTTTTCCCAATCGCCGTAGCGCGTGGGATCGGGGCCGTCCCGGCCACCGATCTCTTTGGGTGCCTTGGGCCCGGCCGCGCGGCGCGCGTCGGCAAGCCGACGACGGGCCTCAGCCTCCGCCAGCGCGCGCCGCGCCTGCGGCGTTAACTCCTTACCGGGATTGGGTTTTTCTGATTGTTCAGATGCGGTCATAGCAACCTGCGAACGCCTGCTGGCTCTGGCTGTTGGGCGGCAGCCATACCATATTATGTTGCGCAGACGAACCTGCCCGCAGGAAACCGGCGGGCCGTAAGGGACGCAACGCACATGCCCATGAACTTTGCCAGAACCGGATTGCTGCTCGCCGTGCTGACCGGCATCCTCGTGGCGATGGGCGGCGTGGTGGGTGGCCGGGGCGGCATGGTCATTGCCCTCGTGGTGGCCGCTGCCATCAACCTCTTCAGCTACTGGCGTTCCGACAAACTGGTGCTCGGGATGTATGGCGCCGAGGAGGTCGATGCGCGTTCCGGGGGTGAATACTACCGCATTGTCGCGGACCTCGCCGCCCATGCCGGGCTGCCCATGCCGCGCGTCTATGTCATGCACAACCCCCAGCCCAACGCCTTTGCCACGGGCCGCAATCCCGAGCACGCCGCAGTATGCGCCTCCACCGGCCTGCTCGAGATGTTGAACGCACAGGAGGTATCGGGCGTGTTGGCGCACGAGCTCGCCCACGTCAAGAACCGCGATACGCTCACCATGGCCGTCGCCGCCACCATCGGCGGGGCCATTTCTATGTTGGCGCAGTACCTGCAGTTCGGCGCCCTGTTTGGCGGTCAGCGCGGCAACAACAACAGTCTGGGTTGGATCGGGGCGCTCGTGGCCATGCTTGTCGCCCCGCTCGCAGCCATGTTGGTGCAGATGGCCATCAGTCGGTCGCGCGAATACCAGGCCGACCGGCTTGGCGCCATGATCTGCGGTCAGCCGCTCTGGCTGGCCTCCGCGCTCGGCAAGATCGAGGGCTATGCCCACCAGATCCGCAATGAGCCGGCGGAGGCGGCACCGGCAACGGCGCACCTGTTCATCATCAATCCCCTCTCCGGGGAGGGCATGGACAATCTCTTTTCCACCCACCCCAACACGGAAAATCGCATCGCAGAGCTTGAGAAGCTTGCCGCCGAGATGGGTACGAGCGCGCCCACGCGCGGTGCAGCGTCGCAACCCCGAGGGTCCTCTGCTGGTCCGCGGGGGCCCTGGGGCTGAGGTGCCAAGCTCGGTTGCGTCTTGGGCTCGCTCAACCCGTGAGCGGGACCCATGAGCGGGCACCGCCACCCTTAGCCGCCGTCCCTGACGCGCCTGCCCCTCCTGCCCAACCCTGGCTCCGCGGCAGAGCCCGCGCATGGTGAACCGGGCGCCGGCACCAATTTCCCTTCGTCGCGGAAGAGGACTAGCCTCGGGGGTGTTGGGCTAGGCGGGCGGCAATTCCCAGGAGGAGACCGCCATGGCGACGTATGTCATGTTGGCGACCTATACGGAGCAGGGCCTCAAGGGCATCAAGGACACGGTGAAACGCACCGAGGCCGCGCGCGAGCTTGCCAAGAAGGCGGGCGTCACGATGCGGGAGAGCTTTTGGACGCTCGGCGCCTACGACCTCGTGGCCGTGTTCGAAGCCCCAGATGATGAGACCATGACAGCATTCTCACTATCCGCCGCCAGGCTCGGCAACATCAAGACGCAGACTCTGCGCGCCTTCTCAAGCAAGGACATGGGCACAATCCTTGGCAAGATGGTGTGACCGGCACGATGGTGTGATCTACGCGCCAGTACCACCTGCCATTGCTGGAGCGACGTCCACGTTATTGGTGTTGTAGGTCGTCGCTCCGCTTGGGGCGGAGCGGTCATCGGTCAGCACATTGGCGCACCCGCGCATGTCCGTGCCTGTTGCGTCGGGCGTGAACCAAGCGCCCTCCTTGATCGAGACCGCGCCGGGAGCGATGCGGTCGGTAACGCGTGCCGGCAGCGTGACGGCCCCGCGGTCGTTAAAGACGCGCACTGGGTCGCCGTCGTGGATGCCGCGGGCGTGGGCGTCCGTGGGATGCAGCCACACATCGTCGCGGTCAACGCGGCCGAGCACGGGCTGGTTGCCGTGGATGGAGTGCGTGCGGGCTCGCGACTTCGGCGTGAGCAGTTTGAGCGGATAGCGGCTGTCCTCTCGGAACGGTGGCACCCAGGTTGGAATTGGCGCGATCGTCCCAAGTCCATAAGGATCGGGATTGGCGGCGAGCGCCATGGAATAGATCTCGATCTTGCCAGACGGTGTGGTGAAGGGATGGCGCTCAGGGTCGCGGATCTCGCGCGCGAATGCGACCGCATCGGCGGGTGGTGCGAAGCGGGCTAGTCCGTGCGCGGCGAAGGCATCGAAGTCGTCGACCGCCTCCCGTGTAAGCTCGCGCAACCAGGCGAGCTCGCTCTGGTCGTTATAGCCCTTAATACCCACGCGGCTGGCGAGGTCGGCGAAGATATCGATATCGTTGCGGCACTCGCCCACTGGCGCGATCGCCTGCTGCATGAAAATGGCGTAGTGGCCGGCACCCGCCCACGGCGTATGCACATCGTTGCGCTCCCAGAACGTCGTCGCCGGCAGGACAAGATCGGCGTAGCGCGCTGTGGGGGTCAGAAAATGATCCTGCGCCACCAGGAACTCCACCTCATCCAGCGAGCGCACCATCTTGTTGACGTTCGGAGCCTGATTGAAGAGGTCGCCACCTGTCGAGTAGATCAGCTTGATATCGGCCGGATAGCCGCCCGCCTTGCCGCGGGCCAACAGGTCGGCGAGCAGCGGGGAGGCAACACGCGCGTCGATCGGGTTGGTGCCGCAGGGCAAGCTTTTGATGCCCGCGCGCCCCGTGGCGCCGTTGCTCACACCTGAGCTGCCACCGCAGATGCCGACGTTGCCCGTGATAGCCGCCAGGGCGTAGGCGGCGCGGTGGAACTGTTCCCCATAGGCGGTGCGGCCGGGTGCGTAGCCGCACTGCAGGGCAGCTGGCTTCGTGGTGGCAAATTCGATGGCGAGCCGGCGGATGGTTGCGGCGGGGACGCCGGTAATCGCGGCGGCCCATTCGGGTGTCTTTTTGATGCCGTCCGGCCCACCGTTGAGGTAGGACAGGTAGGAAGCGCCGGCGGGTGCGCCGGGCGGCAGGTGCTCCTCATCGAAACCAAGCACGTGCGCATCGCAATAGGCTCGATCGTAAAGGCCCTCGCTGGCGATCACGTAGGCCATGGCGATCAGCGCAGCGGCATCTGTCGAGGGCTGGATAAAGACGTGTTCGTCCGCCAACGCCGTGCTCGTTCGCGTCCGACGAGGGTCGACGCAAATGACACGAGCACCCCGTTTTCTCGCCAGCCGCAGGTACTGCCAGGTGCCCGTGCCAAACGTGCCATCGCCAGGGCTCCAGCCCCACAGCAGCAACAGTTTGGAGTTCACGAAGTCCGTGGGCTCACGCCCCGCGCTCTTGTAGACGGCCTTGGCGCCGTAGGTCATCCGCACGGCAAACACTTCCGCTTCGGCCGACATGTTCGACCAAAGCTCGGTACAGCCGCCGAACATGTAGAGAAACCGCTGCGCCGCCGTGCGGCCATGCAGCGCCGAAAGGCTCCCCGAGCGCGAAGCGTCAAGGATCGCGGCATTGCCGTAGCGCGCGCGTACGCGCAGCATTTGGCGCGCCACTTCGTCGAGCGCTTCATCCCACGAGATGCGCTCGAATTGCCCGCCACCGCGCTTGCCAACGCGACGCAGCGGATGCTGCAGCCGATCGGGATGATAGACGCGCTCGATCTGCCCAAAACCACGCGCGCAGGCTTGCAGCGGCGGCAGCTGCGGGTTCCATCTGGTGGGATCGGAGGAGATCTTGACGATGCGGCCGTCGACCACGTGCGCGTTTACCACGCATCGACCCCCGCAGTTGTGTCCGCACGTGCTGGTGGCGATCGTCTCGCCCGGCTTGGGCGCGGCCCTTGGCCGCTGATAGCGCGTCCCTTGTCGCATTGCCGTCTCCCCATCGCGTGAGGTGGGCGAAGGGCTCACGCGGGCGGAACCATCCCAGGCTTCGGATCGATCGGCAAGTGGCGGCTGAGGCCCAGTGCCTCCTCGAACAGCCAGCCGGCCTGTAGCAGTTCGGCCTCCGCGCGATGGCGTCCGACCAGCTGCAGCCCGACCGGGCGGCCGTACCGGTCAAATCCGCAGGGCACCGCCAGCGACGGCAATGCCATCATGGTGGTGGCAGCCGTGATCAGGGAGGCTCCAAGATAGGTTTCGAGCTTGCGACCGTCGATGGCGGGGGGCATGCGCAGGTTGACGTCGAAGGCCGGGGTCGAGGCGCCGGGTGAGATGAGCAGGTCGTAGACCTCGAAGAAGTCGACGACGCGCCGGAACAGTCGAGCGCGTTCCCGCTCGGCAGCGGCAATCTGGCTTGGCGTCTGTTTGAGGCCGATCTCAGTATTCCAGATGATGTCGGGCTTGATGAGACTGCGGTGGCTTTCCAGCAGCAGCTCGCGATCGACCACATAGTGCTGCGAACGCAGTGCCAGGAAGGCTGTCTCAATGTCGCCGAGGTCGGGTGCGGCCTCCTCCAAGGTCGCGCCGAGGTTCTCGAAGATGCGCGCGGCCCGGGCGCAGATTTCACGCGTCTCGCGTTCCACAGGTACCTTGCCGCCAAAGTCGGGAGTGAAGGCGATCCGTTTCGGTACTCTGGGCTCGGCGATGGCAGCGGTGAACGGACGGCTCGGGGCCGCAAAGGTCAGAGGATCGCGAGGACAGAGCCCAACCATGGTGTCGAGAAACAGGGCCACGTCAGCCACCGTGCGGCCCATGGGCCCGTGCACCGAAAGCGGTGCGAATAGGTTGTTGGCGGTGCCGCGCGTGACGCGACCAGCTGATGGCCGCATTCCCACCAGGGAACAGTAGGTGGCGGGGCGGCGCAGACTACCGGCGTGATCGGTTCCGTGCGCCAGCCACACCTCGCCCGCGGCCAGTGCCGCGGCGCCGCCACCGGTGGAGCCGCCGGACGTGAGCGCCGTGTTCCAGGGATTGCGGGTGCGCCCAAACACCTCGTTGAAGGTCGAGCCGCCGGCGCCGAACTCGGGCGTGTTCGATTTGGCAATGACGATGCCGCCCTTGCGCTCGATGCGCTCCACAAGGGGGTGCGATGTCGTGGGCACGTGGTCTTTGAAGATCACGGACCCATACGTGGTGCGCACGCCAGCGACGTCGACGAGGTCCTTGATGGCGACCGGCAACCCCGCCAACCATCCCGGCTCGCCTTCCGCAGCACGACCCTCGCCACGCATGAGGCGCCGTGCATGCTCGCGCGCCCGCTCGAATGCGAGCGTCGGAAGGGCGTTGATGGCGGGCTCGACCTCAGCGATCCGCCGCTCGGCGACCTCGATCAGTTCGAGCGGCGTGACTTCGCGGCGCTTGAGGCAGGCGACCGCCTCGACCGCGGTCAAGCGCATGAGTGCGTCGGATGTGTGAGCCATGGTTGCGTCCTGGTGGGCATCGCCGCGCGTGCCGGAATTTTGCGCATGCGCCGCGCTCGCCTGCCGCCCGAGGTCGCGCGCGTGTAACCTGAGGCCCGCAAAGCTGCAAGCCTCATCTCACCGCAACGTCGAGGCACCGGGCTCGTCGCGGGCAGGTGGCGTCGATGCCTATGCCTATGCTTCTAGCTGCGCCTCGACGAGCGCCAGACGCATCAGGTCGTGGAACCTTTTCTCCCATCGCCGCGCCGGATGGGCACGTTGCGCGTCGCCATCCCCGCATTTGCAGACGGACGAGCTGTGCGGGCGAGGCGCCCTCCGCATACCGCCGCCAGGCTGGTAGAGCGCGGGATCGACCGATATGGTCTGCACAGCGAACGAGGGTCCACGGCGAGGTGGGTGTTGCAACGGGCACAGCGGATCGCTGTCGTGGGGGCCGGCCTCGGCGGGTTGACGTGTGCGGCCTTGCTGCAGCGCGCGGGCTTTGTGGTCATGGTCTATGAACAGGCGGCGACCTTCGCGCGGATCGGCGCCGGCATCATTCTGAGCGCCAATGTGATGAAAGTCCTGCGGGCGCTGGGACTGGAGCGCCCGCTCCTGGAGGTCGGCATCGCCCCGGATGCTTTCGTCAGTCGGACCTGGGACACGGGCGAGACACTCTTCGAATTGACGCTAGATGCAGCAAGCGAGCGGCGTTTCGGCGGACCCTATATCAACGTGCACCGGGGTGACCTGCACGCCGTGCTCGCGAGCGCTGTCAAACCCGGTTCGATCGCCTTCGGACACTGCCTGGTTGGCCTGGAGGCGTCGGGCGCAGCGGTCAGCCTCGCGTTTGAGAACGGCACGCGGCATGAAGCCGACATCGTCATCGGTGCCGATGGCATCAGGTCCAAGGTGCGCGAGGTGCTGCTTGGGCCCGAGCCGCCGCGCTTTACGGGCCGCGTGGCGCAGCGGGCCATCTTTAAAACCGAGCGGCTGGGCGGGCAGCCCATGCGCGACTGCACCAAGTGGTGGGGACCTGACCGCCATCTGCTCGCCTACTTCATGACGCGGCGTCGCGATGAGGTATACCTGATGGGCAGTGTTCCCGCCGTGTCCTGGGATCGTGAGGAGCTTAGCTTGGCCTGTCCACCCGGGGAGCTGATCGAGGCGTTTCAAAATTTCCATGCCGAAATCCGCCGCTTGGTGGAGGCCGCTACCACCGTCGTCGTTTCACCGATTTGCGACCGCCCGCGGCACGATGGCTGGAGCGCGGGGCCAATCGCCTTGCTCGGCGACGCCTGCCATCCGGTGCGCCCCTACATGGCCGCCGGCGGCGCCATGGCAGTGGAGGACGCGGCGATCCTGAGCCGCTGTCTGATCCTATTCGGCGACGCTGACCCGGCCGCAGCCTTGCGATGTTATGTGGCGACGCGCATTCCGCGCGTGCGCGAAGTCCAGCGGATTTCCATGGAGAATAGTTGGTTGAACGGCCCGACGGCGACGGATTGGTATTTCTGCTACGACGCCTTGACCGCGCCGCTGATGCGGGCCCTTGAGGACCCTTTGGGCTACACATGAAGAACAGGGCGCCGCCCGACCCGATGCCTGAGCCGAGGCCCGATCCGATGATCGCTCGCGATCTCGTCGGCTACGGCGAATTTCCGCCGCACCCGGCTTGGCCCGGCGGCGCACAAATTGCCGTCAACTTCAACCTCAACATCGAGGGCGGCGGAGAATCGACGCTCGCCAATGGGGACGCGGCATCCGAGGGTTTGCTCAACGACATTGGCGTCGGCTCTCAGATTGGTCGACGCGTGCCGCTGGTCGAATCGGTGTTCGAATACGGCAGCCGCCGCGGCGCCTGGCGCGTGTTGGACGTGTTCGCCGAACAGGGCGTGGCGGTGAGCATTCTGGGTGTCGTGCGCGCACTTGAGGAGAATCCCGCACTGGCCAAGGCGTGCCTCGCGCGGGGGCACGAGATTGTGAGCCACGGCTATCGCTGGATCGATTATGGCGCGGTTCCCGAGGAGATCGAGCGCGAGCACGTGCGGCTCGCGGTGGAGAGCCTCACCAAGCTTGTGGGCGAGCGACCGCTTGGGTGGATGACCGGACGGCCCGGCCCCAACACGCGTCGGCTGTTGTGCGA
The DNA here is from genome assembly GCA_024281145.1 of Hyphomicrobiaceae bacterium. GTDB lineage: Bacteria > Pseudomonadota > Alphaproteobacteria > Rhizobiales > Hyphomicrobiaceae > AWTP1-13. The sequence goes on from JAMXLN010000321.1 coordinate 24,341, forward strand.
GGAGGGCGGGTTTCTCTACGATCGCGACTCGCTCGCCGACGAGTTGCCGTACTGGCTGAGCATGCCGAGCCGCCCGCATCTCGTCATCCCCTACTCCTACGAGGCCAATGACAACCGATTCAACGAAAATAGCGGGTTCTCGACGGGCGATGATTTCTTCACCTACATGCGGGATGCCTTCGACGTGCTCTATCGCGAGGGCGTCAGGGGCAACCCCAAGCTGCTCTCAATCGGACTGCACGATCGGCTGATCGGGCGGCCCGGGCGTGTGGGCGGGCTCGTCAGGCTTCTCAACTACATGCGAAGGCAGGAAGGCGTGTGGTTCTGCCGGGGTGTCGACATCGCACGCCATTGGCATCGGCATTTCGCTCCGCAGCCTTGAGCCTCTGGGAAGTCGTGGGCCGGCGCCGCGCAATCCAGGCCCTCGTGTGGGAGTGCGAGCATTGACCGGGCATGATGTGCTCGTCGATTGGCGCGATGGCGATGCGAGCATAAGGATTGCCCGTGGTGCGTGGTGGCGCCCGGAGGCATGCCCAACACTCGGGAACTTGCTGCCCGCTCACTCGAAAGCGGGATCAACTGGCACGCGGTAGCCGTTCGCGAGACGGTTGGTCTCGTTGGCCATGCCGACCACGGCCATCAGTTCGCCGAACATGGCCTCCGTCATGCCAGCTTTGCGCGCGCTCGCGGTATGGCTGGCGATGCAGTAGCCGCAACCGTTGGTGACGCTCACCGCGACGTACAACATCTCCTTGATCAGCGGGTCGAGCGCGCCGGGTGCCATGACGGCCTTGAGGCTTTCCCAGGTTCGCTCGAGCAGCGCCGGGTCACGAGCGAGGTATTTCCAGAAGTTGTTGACGTCGGGTACGTTGCGCGACGCCTTGATGTCGTCGAACACAGCGCGCACCTGTGCGGTTGCCTCGGCATACTCGACGGGCTGCGGTTGGCTCATGCGCTCCTCCATGCGGGCTTTGCAACTCACGCGGGGCCCGTGGCGCCCAGTCTAGTCGAGGACGATGCGACGGTGCGAGGAATGGCTTGATATGACAGGGAGTGGTAGAGCGCTGGCCTCACCCCTAGCCAAAAAAAACATGGCCGGCGCATGAGCCGGCCTTGCGAGTGAGGCGATCGTGTCCCCCTGTGCCTCTTCGTTTGATGAGTTGGCCCGGTCCGATGGCGAGACCCCGGGGGGCTGGGGGGCTGAGAATTCCGGAGCCTCGCCATGGACCGGGCCGAGAGGCAACGATGGGAACATCGCAGCCCATTAGGGCGGATCGTTGACGCCGGCGGGGCCTGTCGGCGACCTCATTGGGGCAGAAGCAAGATCCATTGGCCAGCCGCTCTTGCGGCATCGCCTGGTCGCATGAGCGGTGTGCGCAACTCTTTGCCTGGGCGACAATTCTGCGGCAACGCCGGGGCTTGCGTGTCGGCACACGCGAGGGCAAGCTGCGCCGCCGCGACGTCCCCTGCGCCGCTTCGGGCGCGGATTGGAGAGACCGAGCGAGTGTCCAAAGTCGCCAAGCCCAACGATATTGCGCCGTGGGAGCGCGAGGAAATCCTCGAGCTGGCAGAGCGCTCTGCTGGCATCGGAGTGTGGGACATCGACATGGCAACCGGCATGTTGCGCGGTCGGCCGCCGCTCTTCCGGATGATGGGCCTGCCGCCCACATCAGGTCCGGTGCCGATCGACACCCTGCGCGCGCTGCGTCACCCGGATGATCGCGACCGGGTCGCCGATGGTTTGCAGCATGTGCTCGATAGCGGCAGCGATTTCTACGAGGTGGAATACCGCATCATCCGTCCGGATCGGCAGGTACGCTGGATCTTCCGGCGCGGGCGCATCGTTCGCGATGGCCGCGGCAAACCGGTTCGCTATAGCGGAATCGATATCGACATCACCGAGCGCAAAGCCGCCGAGGCCGCGCTGGCCGAGAGCGAGCAGCGGTATCGGGCGCTGGTGGACAACGCCAGCGACATCGTCGCGACGATGGATCTCGATCTAAGCGTCACATCGATCAACCCGGCAATCGAGCGGATCCTAGGCTATTCGCCCGAGGAGGTGATTGGCACACGGCTTAGCCGGTACGTACCTGTGGACCAGCTGGGGTTGCTGGAGAAAATGCGGGAGCGCAAGTTCGTGGGCGTCGAAGAAACGCGCTACGAGACGGACCTGCTGCGCAAGGACGGTCAGCGCTGCACCGTTGAGGTCAACTCCAAGCTCATCCTCGATGCGCTTGGCCAACCGATCGGCGTGCATGCCATTGCTCGCGACGTCACCGAGCGGCGCAATGCGGAGGCACGCCAGATGCTGCTCCTCCGCGAGCTGCAGCATCGCACCAAGAACATCCTCGCCGTGGTGCAGTCGGTGGTGCTCAACACGCTGGTCAGCGGTCGGAGCGTGGAGGGTGCCCGCGAAGCGATTGTCGGCCGCTTGCAGGCCATCGCCCGGGCGCAGGAGTTCGTCGCCGCCGGAAAATCCGGAGGCGCACCGCTGCGCGAACTGGTCGAGGGCCAGCTCGCAAGTTTTGCACCTCGCGCCAGGATCGACGGGCCGGTAATCTATGCGGGTGCACCATTTGCGCAGATGTTCGCGCTGGTCATTCACGAGCTGGCGACCAACGCGGCCAAATACGGATCGCTGTCCGAGCCGGGCGGCCAGGTCATCATCGAGTGGAAGGTCCAGATGGACGGCTCCGAGCCGCAGCTCTCATTCGCATGGATCGAGCGCGGTGGGCCGCCGGTCAAGGCACCGGCCCACCAGGGCTTCGGGAGCCGGCTCATCTCCGCAGCGCTTTCGGGGACGCCACGGATAGCCTTCGATAGTCAAGGCTTCGAGTACAAGGTGGACGTTCCCCTGGCTGATGTTGTGCGGGCGAGCAAACCGATGAGCCCCGAAGCGGAAGACCCGTGATCGCTCGCGGCCCTCCGCATGGGCAGCTCTCGCGGATCGCCATCGCGCTGATGGCGGGCATCGTACCTTGCGCGCCCAGCGGGCGTACCAGCTGCAGCACGAGGCGCGGCAGCGCATCACTTTCGGTTCAAGTGTGCCTGCGGGTTGCCGGGGTGAATGAATTCCCAGGGTGAAACTTCGCTTCCCTGCGGCACCTCGATCTCAATCAGCACTGGCTTGGACGTGTTTATCGTCTGGGTGAGAACGCGCGCCAGCGCGGCTGGCGATGTCACGCGGTGTCCCTCGATGCCAAAGGCCTTTGCCAGCAGCATGAAATCAGGATTGTCCAGCACCGAGCCGATGACGCGATTGGCGAAGGCGGTCTTCTGGTCGCGCAGGACGTTGCCGTAGGCAGCATTGTTGAAAAGGAGCGTGATGAGGGCGATGCCGTACTGTGTGGCTGTCGCGAGTTCCTGCACGGCAAACATGAAACCGCCGTCGCCGGTCACGGCCACGACCGGCGTGTCTGGATGCGCCACCTTAACGCCGAGCGCGGTGGGGAACCCGAAACCCAGTGTGCCCTGAAAACCCTCCGACACATACGTGCGCGGCGCATAAACGGGAAAGCCAAAGTAGGATGTGAACCCCATCTGGCTCACCTCGATCACGAGCACGCCTTCGCGTGGCAGCACCTGGCGGATGGCGTCGAGGTAGGCCATCTGCGGCTGCACCTTGCTGTAGGCTGCACGTGCCGCGGCCTTGACGGCGGCGACGCGGGCACGCGCTGCGTTGGCACCTGTGGCGGCCTTCGTGGCGCCCTTGCGGCCGCGCAGGCGGCGCACCGCGGCGAGCAGTGCGCGGCTGCCAGCATCGGCGTCCGCAACAATCCCCGCGTGTGGCACCAGTCGGCGCATCTCGGCAGGATCGATGTCGATGCGGATCAGATGCGGCGGGGCCTGCGGCCGGTCGATGAGGGACATCATGCCGGTCCAGCGCATGTACGGCATCTCAACCCGGGTGCCGATGGCGACGAGCGCATCCGTCTCGGGCCAAAGGCGGAAGGCGGCGTAGGAGGAGACGCCAAGTTCGTGGTCCTCTGCAACGATACCGCGCCCGCCGCGAAACGCGGCCACCGGCGCGTCGAGCTCCTCGGCCAGCGCGTGCACTGCCTCGCTTGCGTGCTGCGCTCCGCTGCCCACCATGAGCATCGGCTGCGTGCTCGCGGCGAGCAGCTTGGCGGCGGCCTGCACTTCTGAAGGCGAGGGTGCGAGTGCACCGGGAATGGTGGCGGCACCCAAGGGCTCGACGTGGCCGACCGAGGCCATCGTATCCCAGGCCATCTCCACGGCCACGGCACCCGGCCGGCCCGACAGCATCTGGCGAAAAGCTTCATTGAGGACGGCTGGGGCATCGGCCGGACGCTCGATGCGGGCTGCCCACTTGGTGAGGGAACGCAGCGTTGCGAGCTGATCGGGCAGCTCGTGCAGATGGCCGCGACCGCGGCCCAAGAAGGCGGAGGGTACCTGGCCTGTGATCAGCAGGACAGGCGCACAGCATCCTTGCGCGGTGCAAATGGCGGCACAGGTATTGAGGATGCCAGGCCCAGGCACGACGGCGAACACGCCTGGTCGCCCCGTCGAGCGCGCGTAGCCGAATGCCATGTAGCCGCAGGCCTGCTCGTGCCGCGCGCCCACGGTGCGGATGCGGTCACTGTTTTGCTGGAGCGCGTCGAACAGCGGGTAGAGTTGGGCTCCGGGCAGGCCGAACACCCGATCGACACCGTTGGCGATCAGCGCCTCAACGATTGCCATGCCGCCGGTCATGGCGCCGGCCTTGGCCCTGTGCTGCATGTCTCTTCCTTGCCAAACCAACGCACTCCGTCATATCGGGGCTCGCGCCAACGATCCAGCCAATCGGGGTGGGTCGGCGGGGCGTGGCGTCGTCAACGCGAGCGCGCCAGGCCGGCCGGAAGAGCCCGCCGCGGTCAGGACAGTACCAGCGCTCCTCTTGCGTGGGCAGTGAATTGCAGCGCCCAGCCAAACGGGCTCGCAACCCGCATCGCGCTGTTGGCCACGCTGCCGCCCGGGGTGTTGCAAGGGCGCCAGCGCCCGCTCGAGCCGGGTCGGTGCCTGCGGCGTGCGACATAACGCGGCCTTTTGTCATCGCCATGTGCGGGGCCATGTGCGGGGCCATGTGCGGGGCCCATGTGCGGGGCACTCGACCGCCCTGTGGGAAGAGGCCCACCGAGCTATCCAAGGCGCGCAGATCATGCATGCATCATGGCCGGGAGCGGTCGAAATCGGCCTCGCCAGTTCTCGCGCCGCCAAGCTATATAATCGCCGGACATTGAGGCGGGCGTCCTCGTTCGCGCGACGTGCGGACGGTCCGAAACACGGGGCCCCGACAGGCCCTGCCAGAAGGCAAATCTGCTTGGGGAGGAGGCAATGAAGCTCAGTCGCCGTCAAGCTTTGAAAGGGACCGCTGCGAGCGCTGCCACGCTGGCAACGGGTGTGTTCCGACCGGCCATTGCACAATCGGAACCCATCCGCATTGGCTATCTTCCGGCGCTCACGGGTCCCAGCTCGTCGACGGGCATCGGCATCAACCGCGGCACCGAGCTTGCGGTGAAGGAAATAAACGCCGCCGGTGGCATCAAGGGGCGACAGATCGAGCTCATCGTCCGCGATACGCAGAGCGATCCGACCAAGGCGGTCAACGGCGCGACGGAGCTCACGCGCCGGCACAAGGTGCAGGTCATGTGGGGCCCGTTGAATTCGGGCGAAGCGCTGGCGGCGACCCCGCTGATCGCGCGCGATGGGGTACCCCAGGTTCACCCCTGTTGGGTCGATGCGCTGACCGACCCCAAGAAATACCCGCTGGCCTTCCGCAATGCGCCCACCAATCAGCAAATCGGCGGCGCGGCCAACCACTACGTGGTGCATATTCTCAAGGCCAACAAGGTGGCCGTGGTCAGCGACACCACGGGCTACGGCACGGCCTCGCTCGATGCCTATGTGCCAATGCTCAAGAGCATGGGTGCGACGGTCGTCTATCAGAGCAGCGTCGAGGCCAACAATCCCGACGTCAAGCCCGAGCTCTTGCGCATGCAAGCGGCGGGCGCCGAGGCCATCATGCCCTGGAGCGTGAATGCTGGGTTCCTGTCGCGGCTCATCAACACCCGCGCCGAGATGGAGTGGGACGTCCCGATCGTCGGCCAGACGACACTCGGCTCTGGTCAAACCAAGGCGCTGCTGAAGAAACCCGAGTACTGGGAGAAGGTCTACCCCAACAACTTCCGCAACTGTAGCTACGATGCGTCCGGACAGCTGCCGCCGCGCACGGCTGAATTCGTGGAGCGGATCCGCAAGGCCGGTATCGAGATGTCCGATACGCTCCTGTGGTGGATCGCCCTGGGCTACGACGGACCGCGCCTGATCGCCGACGCGATCCGGGAGGCTGGCAGCACGCCCGAGGAGATTGCCGGATACTGGAACAAGGTCAAGGGTTGGCCCGGCGTCTACGGCACGATCACGTGGACGCCCGAACTGCACGATGGCTTCCAGGGCAGCGAGGTCGTGATGGTGCAGGCCAATTCCCTGAAGGAGGGGGCCTTCGTCCTCGCGCCCGGCTATTCCGGCTAGCCCGATGCTGGTGTCGATCGTCTCCTACGGCCTGGCGCTGGGAGCTGTCTATGCCCTGATCGGCATCACCTACAACGTCATGTTCGCCGCCTCGCGCGTGTTCAGCTTCACGGCGGGGATGACGGGCATGCTGGGTGGGGTGCTGGGCGCGTTGTTTATCGACCGCCTGGGCATGCCGGTGATCGTGGGTTTCGTTGCCACGCTGGCAGCAGGGGCTGTGCTCGGCATCATCACCGAAATCTTGACGGTACGGCCGGTGCTGAAGAGCCTGGATCAGCACCTTTATGTGCTCTCCACACTGGCATTCGCGCTCATGATCCAGCAACTCACCGCCATCGAGTGGAGCACCGAGCCGCAGCCCTTCCCCCGCCTCTTGCCGATCGGCCCGGGGCTCTTTGATCAGCAGTTCTGGCTGCCGATGGTTGCCTGCGCGGCCACGATCGTGGGTCTTGAGTGGCTTTACCGTCGCACGCTTATCGGGCGTGCGTTCCTGGCCATCGCCGAGGACAATTACGCCGCCCGCGCGCTCGGCCTGCCGGAACAACGCCTGCGCATTGCCAGCTATGCCCTCGCGGGTGTGATCGGAACGTTGGCCGGTTTCACCGGGGCGGAGATGATGCTCGCCTATTTCGGCAACGGCCCGCTGTTGAATTTCTATGGGTTTGTACCGGTCGCGCTCGGCGGTATGGGCAGCAACCGGGGCGCCGTGGTGGGCGGGCTTGCGCTCGGCCTCTTCCAGCAGACGGCAAACTTCTTGGTGGGGGGCATCTTCGCCTCGGTCGCCGTGTTTGTGGTGTTCATCGTCGTGCTGCTGGCGCGGCCCGAGGGCTTCGCCGGCGCTGCCACGGCGCGGCGCGTATGAAGGACTTAGCGACATCGGCCCCGGTGGCTGCCACGCGCGGGCTCGCCAGGCTCGAAGCCTTGGCCCCCGTCCTCGTGCTTCTCATCGCCGGGGTCTGCCTGCCGCTGTTTGGCGATTCCTACCTTGGGGTGATCGGCACGCGCGCGTGCATCTATTGGGTGCTCGTATCCGGGCTCAATCTCGTGGTGGGCTTCGCCGGCCAAATCGCCATTGGCTGGGTGGCATTGCTGACGCTCGGGGCCTATGTCACGAGCGTGCTGACGGCGGGGGCGGTGGCGCCCGAGCTTTCCCCCTATCTGGCCCTGGCGATCGCCGGGCTCTTCGGCGCCATCTTCGGAGTGATCGTCGGTCTTCCGGCGCTGCGCCTGCGCACCTTCTATTTCGCGATGACAACGCTCGGCTTTGCCACCATCGTCACGCAGGTGGCGCTGGCCTGGAAGAGCGTGACCGGCGGCGGGGTCGGCGTGCCCGGTCCGATTTTCCCTTGGCCATTCGCTTCGCCCTGGGGCTTTTACTTCTTTTGCCTCGGCCTTGCCCTCCTGTGCACCTGGATGACGGCGAACATCGCGGCGAGCCGCTTCGGCCGGGCGCTGGTGGCGATCCGCGACGCTGAGGTCGCGGCCGAGGCGGTGGGCATCTCCAAGCCGGGGTTGCTCGTCAAGGTGTTCCTGTTCAGCGGCGCCGTGGCGGGAGTTGCGGGTGGCCTCTTTGCGTCGCTGCAGTCCTACATCACACCCGACGCCTTTACGTTCGACTTATCGATCTTGTTCTTCATCGCCATCCTGATCGGGGGGCGCGGCTCGATCCTGGGGCCTCTGCTGGGCACCATCATTCTGACAGCGCTTCCTGAATTTGCCGCGCCGCTGGTAGCGTGGTCCACTTTCCTCTATGCCGTGCTTTTGCTGATCATCGTGCTCGCTATGCCGGGCGGCATTGCCGAGGTGCTCGACTTCAAGAACCGGCGCCCGCTTGAGCGGCATCGCGAAATCCGCCCGCGTCCCGAACTGCTGGGGACCCTGAGCAACCCCGACACCTCCCCCGCTGTGCTCACGCTCAAGGGCGTGTCGCTGAGCTTTGGCGGCGTGCGCGCGATCGACGATCTCACCCTGGAGATCCGGGCCGGCGAGGTGCACGGCCTAATTGGTCCCAACGGCAGCGGTAAGACCACCACGCTCAACGTGATCTCCGGGTACTATGCACCACAGCAGGGCCAGGTGTTCTTGCGCGGCAAGCCATTGCGGCCCCGCGCGCCACACACGCGTGCCGCGCAAGGCATCGCACGTACGTTCCAAACCCCTCGGCTGATTGGCGCCGCCTCCGTGCTCGAGAACGTGATGATCGGGGGCAGCAAGGACGGCCGCAGCACTTTCGTGGAATCGCTCGTGGCGCTGTCTCGACATCGTCGCGACGAGGCCATGCTGGCACAAGCGGCGATGACGGCGCTGTCGGTGGTGGGTTTGGAGCAGCTCGCTTTTGCGCGCTCGGACCGATTGCAACACGGCGAGTTGCGGTTCGTGGAGATTGCGCGCGCGTTGATGCTGCGCCCGTCCTTTCTGTTGCTCGACGAACCTGCAGCGGGATTGTCCGTCGAAGAAATCAAGCGCCTCGGCGACCTCATCCTCACCATCAGCCGGCAGGGAACGGGCGTGCTCCTGGTCGAGCACCATGCGGATTTGATCTTCGATATCTGCGACCGCGTTACCGTGCTGAATCTGGGCAAGGTGCTGGCATCGGGAACGCCGGCCGAGATTCGTGCGCATCGCGAGGTCGTCAATGCCTACCTTGGAGGCTAGCAAGGGATGGCGGTCGCGTTGGCGGTACGCCGTCCGTGAACGGTAAAAGCCAACAGGTCGGCGTGACCCGATGCTTGGAGCGTCGATGTCATGGGGGTGTGTGCATCGATAAGCCCAAACTGGTGCTGAATCTCGGATCAGCGCTTCCCGTCGCTGCGTACAAATTAAGCGATCGTGGGCAGTGGGTGACGCCGGCGGGTTTACCAGCAGCGAGCCTGAGCTAGCCGCGAACGGTCCAGGCTGGCACCTCCCGTTCGCCGTTGCTGTATTTTGCCAGCAATTTGAGGGGATCGATGCAAGCTCTAGATTTGATGGGCCTGCATTGCAGGGGTAGCCGTCGGTAGCAGCCGAAGATCGACTAAGAATTTTGATCGCCTCAAGACGATCGTAGCGCGCTTTGCTGGCTAAGTGCTTCCCTCTAAAAAACGTAAGGGTTCCTGCTGATTACACCCCTCCCATCGTGGGTGTACCGATCAACGCTCGGAAAGGGCTCAACATGCACACCAATTCTCCGGCACCGAGGCGATTGGCAATGGAAAATTGCTGCAGTTGCCCGCTCGGTCTCGCCTCACGACACGCGTGCCCATCTTTCTTGCCCTGATCTTGATCAGTGCCGACCGCATCCTCAACGCGCTTGTTTCGAGGAGGGAGCGCCCGCTTGAAGTTCTTCGAGATCGACCTGTTCGGGGTCTACGTTGCGCCGATATCAGTGCTGATGGTGGCGGCGTGGTTTGTGACAGTGGCATCGCGCCGGGTCGCGAGCCGCTTCGGTCTGTTTCGACACGTGTGGCATCCGGCGCTGTTTGTATTCTCAGTTTACATGATCGTGCTGTCATCGATGGTCCTCGTCATCGCCCATTGATACCCCCATGTCGGATACCGTCACCAGAGCAGAGCTCGGCAAAAATGCCGACGTTCGTGCCATGCCGCTCGCGGAGCCGACTGCTCGCAAGGCGGACAGATCGCGGATTCCAGCGATCCCGGTATTGATTACGCTCGCCACCGCCTCACTAGCAGCAGCGGCCGGTTGGGCCATGTGGAACGCGTACATGGGCGCACCTTGGACTCGCGATGGCACGGTGCGCGCCTATGTCGTTACCATGGCACCGGAGGTTGAAGGACGCATCGTCGAACTGGCGGTCGTCGATAACCAATTGACCCATAAGGGCGACCTGCTGATAGTGATCGATCCAACCAACTACAAGATCGCACTCGAGCTGTCGGAAGCGGCAGTGCGTCAGGCCCGCGCCAACGCGCAGAACATTGCGGGCCAAATCCCGGTGCAAGAGGCGCAAGTCGGTGCCAACAAGGCCCAAGTGGAGCAAGAGCAGGCGGCCCTCACATTCGCGGTACAGCAGGCGGCTCGGTACCAGGATCTTGCACAGCGCGAGGCGGGAACCATACAAATGGAGCAGCAAACCGCGTCGACGCTCGGCCAGACTCAGGCGGCGCTCAAGAATGCACAGGCGACCCTTGCCCTCGCCGAGCGCCAAATCACGTCTCTCAAGGCTCAACTCAGCAGTGCAGAGGCGAGCATTGACCAGGCCGTAGCGCAGCGTCATCAGGCACAAGTAAATCTGGAACGCACCAAAATCCGTTCTCCCGTGAATGGTTGGGTCACCAACCTCACAGTTCAGCTAGGTGACTATGCGACCGTGGGGAGGAGTGTGATCTCCCTCGTCGATGCTGATTCCTTTTGGGTGGATGCCTATTTCGAGGAAACGCAACTTGGCTCCATTCATGAAGGTGATCCAGCCAAGATGAAACTGTTGGGATACAGCCAGATCGTTGAAGGCGAGGTCAGCGGCATTGCACGGGGCATCAATATCCCCAATGCACAACCAAACGACCAAGGGCTAGCGAATGTCAGTCCGATTTTCACGTGGGTCCGGCTCGCCCAGCGCGTGCCGGTGCGGATTCGGATTCATAAATTGCCGGACGGCGTTCGCCTGATCGCCGGCGCGACCGCGACGGTGCAGATCGACGCAATTCCTCGCCAGGCCCCACATTAAGCAAGCTAGGTTGCGCTGGCGGTTTGAACGTTGAGAGGCCGCGCGATGTCGTGAACGGAGGTCCTCATAGATGGGATGCGGGGAGCGAACGACTAAAAGAGATATGCAGCCAACGTCAGGGCCCATATTCGGCGCGCGGTATGCGCGCTTCTACACATTATGGCGGGTGGCGAAGATTGCCATGCCGAGGGCTCGGAACATGTAGAAGTTATTGGCCTGGCCGGGCACGCATGTTCCTCGTGGCACAACCCAAGCCAGCATTGGCGACAAAACGCGACGCCACTGGAGTTGCGCGCAAGAGATAGGGCACCGGGCCACGCGAAGAACCAGGCGTCGCGATCGATCTATCAGTGTTCCAGCATTCTCTACCGAGCTATCCTGCTTCTGAGACAGGGTTTATCCTTATGTGGCTCCGTGCTGCCACCTGCTAACCTACCTCAATGCGCAGTTGGCATTTGCCAAAAACCGACGCCGTCTATCAGCTGACGGAGAGAATGTCCGGCCGATTGCCCGATCACCCGGTGGCCCCCATCCGGTGAGGCTGAGGCACGCCAGCGCCACCCACATGCAAAATAGGTTCGCTCATCAGTTAACTCGGACCGGACCTGCGTCGGACCTCGGGTGTTCCTTATGGAGGTTAGTCCTGCGCCGCATAGAATTCATGAAGGAGCCGACCATGTCCTAGGTCACCTTCGAAAACCAATAGCCCAGGACTGGCTACGCGTTCGAGGGACGCGAGCGAAACTTGCCTGACGGCTCTGGCGGTTGACCGAACCTGCCACAACAAGGTGCCACATGCGTGTCGGCTTGTTCATTCCTTGCTATATCGATGCCTTTTTTCCGGAGGTCGGGATCGCTACGCTGGAACTACTGGAAAGGTTCGGTCACCAAGTCCTCTACCCGTGTGACCAGACTTGTTGCGGCCAGCCGATGGCCAACAGCGGCTTCAACGCGGACTCCGCCGACACCGAGGCGCTGTTCGTGCGAAATTTCTCCGGCTTTGATTACGTCGTGGCGCCGTCCGGCAGCTGCGTCCAGCACGTCCGCGCCAATTTCGACGCGGTGGAACAAACGCCGGAGGTCAAGGACGTCCGCGGTCGCATCTATGAGCTCGTCGAGTTTCTGCACGACATCCAGAAGGCAGAAGCGTTTCCGTGGGCGCGGTTTCCGCATCGGGTCGGGTTGCACAACAGCTGCGGTACCCTGCGGCGCCTTAAGCACGCCACGCCCTCCGAGCTGCATGAGCCATTCTTTTCGAAACCAATGGACCTGCTGTCGAAGGTCGACGCCATTCAATTCGTCAATCCGGCGCGCCCCGACGAGTGCTGCGGCTTCGGCGGCACCTTCTCGGTATTTGAGGAAGTCGTCTCGACGAAGATGGGCTTTGACAAGGTGACCGATCACGCCCGCGCCGGTGCCGAGTACATCGTGTCCGCCGATAGCTCTTGCCTGATGCACCAGCAGGGCTGCGCCGAACGCATTGGCGTGCCGATCAAGTTCATTCATATCGCTCAGATCCTGAACGGAGCTGGCGCATGAGCCCGCAATCCAAACCCTCGGACCACACTGGCTTGCTACATCCTGGACTCTTGGCTCCCGACGATCGCGACGCCATTTACCGCGACGGCCAGCGCCTCGATCATGCCGAGGGAACCTCCAGGCCGCTGCACGCGCAGCCAGAGCCTCAGCCGCGCGGCGCCAAGGTGTTTGGCAATCGACCAATTGACCAGGCAGAAGCAGCCGCCCGCTTCATTGCCGCGCCCGAACACGAGAAGATGCATGACGAGCGTCTTTGGGATCTGCGGCAAAAGCGCGATCGCGAAATGCATGCCATTCCCGAGTGGGAAGAACTTCGCTCGCTTGCCTCCGCCATCAAAGAACACACGCTCACCCATCTCGACGAGTATCTCGAAGCGTTTGAGGCAAATGCGCACTCCAACGGCGTCCATGTCCATTGGGCGCGAGACGCTGCCGAGCATAACCGGATCGTGCACGGCATCCTACAAGATCACGGCGCCAAATCGCTCATCAAGAGCAAGTCGATGCTGACCGAGGAATGCGGTTTTCGGGATTACATGGCTTCGGTCGGCATCGACGTTATTGAGACCGATCTCGGTGAGCGCATCCAGCAGCTCGACAACGAGGATCCGAGCCATGTGGTTGTTCCGGCCGTACACAAGCTCAGAACCGATGTCGCGCAAGTGTTTGCTAAGACCATCGGCACCGATCCCAACAACAGCGACGTGCACTACCTCGCCGAAGCCCAGCGCGAAGCGAACCGGCCCTTGGTCCTCACCGCCGACGCCGGCATGACCGGCTGCAACTTTGCTGTCGCCGAGACCGGCGGCGTCATCGTCTGCACCAATGAGGGCAATGCCGACCTGTCGGCCAACGTGCCGAAGCTGCACATCGCCTCAATTGGCATCGAGAAGACCATCCCGCGGCTCGAGCATCTGGCCATCTTCGTGCGCCTGCTATCGCGCAGCGCGCTGGGATCGCCGATGACGCAGTACACTTCGCATTTTCGCGGACCGCGCGCTGGCGGCGAGATGCACTTCGTGCTCGTCGACAACGGTCGCTCCGCACGTCTCGGCATGGCCGAGTTCTGGACCTCGCTGAAATGCATCCGCTGTGGTGCCTGCATGAACACCTGCCCGGTTTACCGGCGCAGCGGTGGCCTCAGCTACGGCGCTACCTATTCCGGCCCCATTGGCCTCATCATCGATCCGACCTTCAATGCGCACAAATATAGCAATTTACCCTTTGCTTCGACGCTCAACGGCAGCTGCACGAATGTCTGCCCGGTCAAGATCAATATCCACGAGCAGATCTACGCCTGGCGGCGCGAGCTGGTGAAGCGGCACGAGGTCCCGTTCGCCAAGAAGCTCGCGATGAAGGCAGCCGGCGAACTGTTGTCACGACCGTCAGCTTATCGCGCCGCCATCGCCGCAGCCGACGTGGCGCTCGCCCATTTGCCACGCTTTGCCATCTACAACGGGCTCAACGCTTGGGGCAAACATCGTGAGGTGCCCCATCCGCCCAAGCAAACATTTCATAGCTGGTACAAAGCCAACCGCGGAGGCAAAGATGACCAGCCGCGATGACATCCTCGCATCGATCCGCGCAAACCGGCCAAAGGTGGACCGACCACTACCCCCTGTCCCACTGTTCGATGACCACCCACCGGCCTCGCTTCTCGCGGCCTTCAAGGAGAACCTTGAACGCATGGGCGGCATCTTCCTCGATCTGCCGGGGGCCGGCGACCAGCTGGAGCCGGTTCGGGCGAAGATTGCGAAGGCCAAGGTCGTTTGCTCAACGGTGGCGGAAGTCCCAGGCAACCGCGACATTGCCGCAGCCCGCGCGCCGCAAGACCTGGCCGACGTCGATTTCGCGCTGGTGCGTGCCGCCTTCGGCATCGCCGAGACAGGATCAGTCCTGCTCCATGATAGCGAGCTCGGCGTCAATGCCCTCGCTTATCTGGCACAACATCTCATCGTTCTGCTCGACCCATCCGACATCGTCGTCAATCTCCATCACGCATATCGCAGGTCGGAGTTCCAACACGGCCATTACGCCGCTTTTCATACTGGCCCATCGGCCACGGCCGATATCGAGGGTGTTCTCATCCACGGTGCCCAGGGTGTTCGGTCGCTTTCCGTACTGCCCCTGGCAAGGGCGGCCCAGCCGCTAGGGGGCTGATCGTCAACCTGGCGTCGGCGCGGCGAGTTTGCTCGATGACGGACGGGGTCGCTGCTCAGGGCTGGTCTGGCGCGAAGCGGATGCTAAGTCCACTGAGCGCGGCTTTACGAAATGGCCTGAGCAGCGCCGGCCCACCCCTGCTGTTTGGCTTGCGGCTGTGGGCTTCGGTCTGCCTCGCGCTCTTCGTCGCGTTCTGGCTCGAGTTGGACAATCCTTTTTGGGCAGGCACCACAGCGGCGATTGTCTGTCAGCCGCGGCTCGGGGCCTCGCTACGAAAGGGCTGGTTCCGCATGATCGGCACGCTGATCGGCGCCACAATGATCGTGGTGCTGACCGCGTGCTTTCCGCAGGATCGCGTAGCCTTCCTCGGGTTGCTTGCGGCGTGGGGGGGTGTTTGCGCGTTCGCCGCTACCCTGCTGCGCAACTTTGCCTCTTATGCGGCGGGGCTTGCCGGTTTGACCGCAGCCATCATCGCCGCCGATACGCTGGGGGCGACCGGAGGCGCCAGTACGGAGGTCTTCATGCTGGCGGTCACGCGCACCAGCGAGATCTCCATCGGCATCGTGTGTGCCGGCGTCGTTCTTGCTGGGACCGATTTCGGCGGCGCCCAGCGGCAGCTTGCGACGTCCTTTGCTGCTTTGGCAGCCGAGACAACAGGTCGTTTTGCCGGCATGTTGGCGCTGGCGGGGCCGCAAATGCCGGACACGCGATCTGTGCGTCGCGAGCTCGTCAAGCGCACCATCGCGCTCGACCCCACAATCGACATGGCGATCGGCGAATCCAGCCAATTGCGCTACCACCTGCCGATACTGCAGACAGCCGTCCACGGTCTGTTCGAGGCGCTTGCGGCTTGGCGCAGTGTTGCAACACATCTGAGGCGATTGCCGCAGAACATAGCTCGCGGGGAGGCAGAAACCGTCCTGCCTAACTTTCCGGATGCATTGCGATCGCCGCCACAGTCGGGGCCACCGATACGCTGGATGGCTGATCCCATAGGCCTGCGTTACCTATGTGAAGGGGCCATAGGGAACCTCCAAGCCCTGTCTGCCCGCACGCCATCGCTGCGGTTACTCGCCGACGAGACCGCTAAAGTCCTGGTCGGTATTTTGCATGTGCTCGACGCACTAGCCCTGCTCGTTGACGCGCCTGGTCAACCTCTTCCTGGACATCGCGGCTTCCGGCTCAGTGTACCCGATTGGCTGCCTGCCTATGTCAATGCGGCGCGGGCGTTTATCACGATCGGCGCGGTCGAACTCCTTTGGATCGCGACCGCATGGCCAAACGGTGCGCTCGCCATTGCCTTCAGCACAATCGTGGTCGTGCTACTATCACCGAGAGGCGATCAGGCCTACGCCGGCGCTCTGATGTTCATGCTTGGCACCGCCGTCGCTATCGCGGGCGCGGCGACCATTAAGTTTGCCGTGCTGCCGGGGCTTGCGACGTTCCCGGCTTTTTGCATTGCCATCGGTCTTTACCTCGTACCGGTCGGCCTTGGCATAGCTCAAAGCCGGCAGCTAGGGATGCTGGCCTTCTTTACCGCAATGGGGGTTAACTTTGTCCCTGTCCTCGCACCCACTAACCTGATGAACTACGACACGGCGCAATTTTACAACCTCGCGCTGGCAATCTTGGTCGGCAGCGGGAGCGCTGTACTTTCATTTCGGCTGTTTCCCCCTCTTTCACCGGCCTTGCGGACCCGCCGGCTGCTCGCCCTCACTTTGCGCGATCTCCGCCGCGTTGCGATCGGTGCCGTGTCATGGACGTCCGATGACTGGGACGGCTGTGTGTACAGTCGGCTGGCGGTAATGCCAGATGAGGCCGAGCCACTGCAGCGTGCGCAGCTTCTCGCGGCCCTCTCGGTGGGCAGTCAAATATTGCAACTTCGCCGCGCCGCAGGCCTGCTTGCTCTTGGTCCGGAGCTTGATCCTGCGCTTGTCGCGCTGGCGCATGGGAACAGCGCTATTGCTAGCAGATGGCTTCGCCGCCTCGACCAGCATCTCGTTTCTCGGTCCGACCCGCAGGAACGAGAGCCTCACTCGCTGCGGATGCGCGCTGGTATTCTGGCTATTTCAGAGGCGCTTGCGCGCCATGCTGTCTATTTTGATGGCGGGGATCGCACATAGGGTTTAACGAGGTGGGGAAAGGCACTCCATCGCGAGCACAACCCGTGTTGCGCGTTATTTCAACAAAGACGACAAGCGGCCGCTTTGCTGCGACCTTGAGGACAGGGCGTTTGATTTTGCAATTCGATCGGTTCGAGATGCTGGCGGCTCGCACCCCGTCCAGCTATGCGCGCGGATGCTGTCGTCAGAACCTTGTGCTCGACGCCTAGGCTGCCTGGCTGAAGCGCTGCGCCGGTGGGCTCGCGGCGGGTCTAGCAGCGCGATGACAAGAATTGGATGGCCTGAGGACCCTAAGTTGAACTCACTACTCACGACCGAGGTGGGTGTCCGACCAAGCCTCATGCCAAACAGCAACCATCAAGGCGCGCTACACGCCGCAGCCCATGTTGGCACACATGTTGACACACGGTGCTAATGAAGACTCCGGACACGTACGGATAATCCAAGGGCGTAACCGGTACGGCCCGACGGTGTATCAGCTCTTCTTAATCTCGACACCCGGGGCTTTGAACACAGTATTTTGAGTGCTATCCCAATAAAGATAGCCCAAGACAATTACGGCTACGAGCAGAGCTCCGATCATCAATCCGCGCATGATAGCCTCCTTTGTGCCTGCGTACTAAACGCCAGCGGTAAGGCTTTTGTTGCCTTGGGCGCGTATGTCGCGGCACAGCAAGTTCGATAGCAGTAGGACATTGCGTGTCTGCGATCACGCCATCGCTGCTTCTGATTGTTGTTACTTTATCCGATCCAAGCTCACACGAAGGAACGAATACGAACGAATACAGGCTGCGACACACGTCCTCTAAATCCACCAATGCGGAACCAACGGAGCAACATCTCCGTTACGCCCACAGCCGCTGAGAGTTGGTGAGTATCGTGGGCGATCTGGATAACGCAATACGGCGCATCGAGCTTCGCGCCGAGCAGCTGATCATTCAACTTCGCGCGATGGAGCGAGATGCCCCTGGCGCGGAGCAATTGCGGTCAGTCCTTCTCGTGATGCTGCATCGCCTCGTCGCCCTGAAATGCGAGCGAGAGCGGCGCGAGCATGACCTAACCCTTGATTGTGCTAGCTGAGCAACGTTGGGAATCGCGGACGTTGCTGCTCGCTGCGTTATTGGCAAGGCAGTTCGGAGAAGAGGTATGGGAAACTTACTGCACTACGCCATCGTCTTCCTCGTCGTGGCGCTCATCGCCGCCGCCATTGGGTTTGGCGGCGTTGCCGGCGTTGCCATGGAAGGCGCGAGAATCCTCTTCTGGGTCTTCATCGTCCTATTCGTGGTTTCGCTCGTCGCGAACTACGCGCGACGGACCTGAGACGGACCTGACCTGATCCCAGAGGGATCTAATCTTAAAGGGAGCGGAAGTCAGCGTCGCTCAAGGCTGGCGCGGGCTTCCGGTCCCGTGGGTTCGGCAGAGTACGGAACGTCTCTTCCCTGGATAGACGTCTGCCGTGACCAAGTCTCTGCCATGATCAAGTCCAGGGCTGGTGAGGTACCGGAAGCGATGGCCGACCATTTTTTTTTGTCGCGCCGCCAATGCCTTCAGCTCGCGGTCCGGCGTTTAGAGATCAACCCGCTTCACAGGGGCAGCAAGCGCCAGCTGGAGCTGCGTGTGCCTCGTTTCCATTGCTGGAGATCTAAACGCCGCGCCTCCGTAAGGCGTCGCAGCTTCGCACGATCGCCGTGACGTTGTCGCGCGTAGATGGGCCCGAATGAGCGCGTGAGAATCGAGCGACGCCGGCATGTCGCGGCGTGAGATCCTGTGCTCGATCAAGCGCCACGCTTTTGTTCGGGAACTGCCGCCGGTGGGCTTCCGCGCCACCGCCCCGACGAAATTGCCCGTTGCTACGTCCCGTCGCGCCGATCACTGCCGCTAGAATGACGCCTCACATGTTCGGCATGGGTGTGCTACTCCCGGTTGCGGAATTGGGCAATCAAGCCCCAGGTCAGTATCGAAACCCCCAGAGACCTAGATAACATGGGCACACCGTTGGAAATCGCGAGGTCCTCAATGCCTACCTCGGCGCGTGAACCCCTGCTCGAGATCAGCGACCTCGCTGCCGGCTACGGTAAAATCGGCGTGCTCAACGGCATCGACCTGACGGTTGGAGCGGGTGAGGTGGTGGCCCTGCTTGGGCCTAACGGTGCGGGCAAGACGACCCTGCTCCGAGCCATCTCCGGCCTGCTCCCCTGGTCGGGGCGCGTTCGCTTCGCCGGTAAGGAGCTGGCCGGGGCCAATCCGCGCGACACGGTGCGGGCTGGGCTCGTGCACGTCATCGAGGGGCACCGCGTCTTCACGCAGCTTACGGTCTTCGACAATTTGCTGCTGGCCGGCTACGGGTTGCCGCGTCGACGGCTCATGCCTCAAGTGGAGGAGGCGCTCGCCTTCTTTCCGGAGATCGCCGCCAAGCGCAACGACGGGGCGGTGACGCTGTCGGGCGGCCAGCAGCAGATGCTGGCTGTCGCACAGGGCCTGGTGCGCCGTCCGCGCCTCTTGATGCTCGATGAGCCATCGGCTGGGCTCTCGCCCGTGCTCGTGGACCGCGTCCTCGCGGCCGCCGGACAACTGCGCGATGCCGGAACAGCCGTGTTGTTGGTGGAGCAGCTGATCGAGAAGGCGCTCCTCCTCGCCGATAGGGTCTACGCCTTGGCGCGCGGCTCGATCGTGCTGGAGGCTGCTGGCAACGAGCCCGACCTGCCGAACCGGCTGGAGCGGGCGTACTTTGGTCAGGTCCTGACGGGTGAAGCCTCGCCAAAGGCTCGGCCAGCCGTGCCTCCCACCTGAGGCGGCGCGCAGAGCCTTCATCTCCACCAACACAAGTGTTTGCGGTATCCTGGACTGCGGTGCCCTGCTAGGAGTTGTGCGCACCCCGCTCGCCCATCTCAACAGCGCACCGCCATCATGGCCGTCCCCGATAAAGCGCAGCAGAACACGACGCGGCCCGAGTGGACCCGAGCGCGGCGCATCGTCGTCAAGATCGGTTCCAGCCTGCTCGTCGACCGGACGAGCGGCGAGCTCAAATCCGCGTGGCTTGCCACCCTCGCTGACGATATCGCGGGGTTGGTGGGAACCGGCCGGCAAGTGATTGTGGTCTCCTCGGGCGCGATCGCGCTTGGCCGACATGTGCTGGGCTTCGCCAGAGGCGCGCTCGAGCTTGAGAGGTCGCAGGCCGCTGCCGCCGTCGGGCAGATTTCGTTGGCCGGCGCTTACCAGGCTGTGTTTAAGGCGCGCGGGCTCGCCGCTGCCCAGATCCTTCTGACACTGGGCGACACGGAGGAGCGACGCCGCTACCTCAATGCGCGCCAGACCATCGACACTTTGCTCAGCGAACGCGCCGTGCCGGTCGTCAACGAGAACGACACGGTCGCCACCGCCGAGATTCGCTACGGCGACAACGATCGCCTGTCCGCCCGTGTCGCCAGCATGATGAGCGCCGACTGCCTGGTATTGTTGTCGGACGTCAACGGTCTCTACACCGCCCCACCCGGCAGCGGCAGCGGCGCCCGGCTCATTCCCGAGATACGCCAAATCACCCCCGACATCGAGGCCATGGCCGGTGGCACCGCCAATGAGCTTGCGCGCGGCGGCATGGTGACCAAGATCGAGGCGGGCAAGATCGCGCTGGCTTCGGGCACGCACATGGTGATCACCGCGGGCACTGTTGAGCATCCGCTGCGCAGGCTGGAAGAGGGTGGACCGTGCACCTGGTTGCTGGCGCCGTCCGATCCGGTGACGGCTCGCAAGCGCTGGATCGCCGGTCAGCTCGAGCCCAAGGGCTTTGTGGCGATCGACGCGGGCGCCGAGCGCGCATTGTTCTCGGGAAAGAGCCTCCTGCCCGCCGGCGTGATGCGCGTTGGGGGGGCCTTCGAGCGGGGCGACGCGGTGGTCATTCGCGCCACCGACGGCCGCGAGCTCGGCCGCGGCCTCATCGCCTATGCACGCGAGGACGCCGAGCTCATCATTGGCAAGAGGACGAGCGAGATCGCCGCCATCCTGGGCTTTGCCGGCCGCGCTGCTTTGGTCCATCGCGACGATATGGTCTTGAGCCGGGGCTGAACGCGGCTTAAAGAACCCCAGGCGCCGAGCTTGGTAACGACCGGCGGTCCACCGGAACACGTGAAATGCAGATGGTGAGAACGGCAGCCAAAACTGCGCGCGCGCGCGCCGCGGGCGCAGCTGTTGCGAAGTCCAAGCCCGGGGCTGGCGCGCGGCCCGAGGCCGTCGGCAACGTGCAGCAGGCGATGGCCGTGCTTGGCGCGCGGGCGCGCGAGGCCGCCCGTGAGCTTGCGCTCGCCTCCGCCGAGGCCAAGAACGGGGCGCTGCGGGCGGCGGCAGGGGAGATGCGCGCGCAGACAGCGGCGATCCTGGAAGCCAATGCGCGCGACCTGCAGTCGGCGCGGGAAGGTGCCGTCACGGCCGCGTTCCTCGACCGGCTCGCGCTCGATCCCAGACGCGTTGAGGCCATGGCCACAGGGCTTGAGGAAGTGGCAGCACTGCCCGATCCCATCGGCGCTCAGATTGCGCGTTGGACACGGCCGAACGGCCTCATCATCGCGCGCGTGCGCGTGCCGCTTGGCGTCATCGGCATCATCTACGAGAGCCGGCCCAACGTGACCGCGGACGCCGGTGCGCTCGCCCTCAAGGCCGGCAATGCGGCGATCTTGCGGGGCGGCTCGGAGAGCCACAATTCGAGCCGGATCATCCAAGCCTGCCTCGCGCGCGGACTGCGCTTTGTGGGTTTGCCCGACGCGGCCGTGCAACTGGTGCCGACCACCGATCGCGAGGCCGTCGGTCTCATGCTTAGGGGGCTCGACGGGGCCATCGATGTGATCGTTCCGCGTGGGGGCAAGAGCCTGGTGGCACGCGTACAGGAGGAGGCGCGCGTGCCGGTGTTTGCCCACCTTGAGGGCATCTGCCACACGTACGTGGACAAGAGCGCCGATCTTGCGATGGCCAAGGCCATTGTGGTCAACGGCAAGATGCGACGGACCGGCGTGTGCGGCGCCACCGAGACGCTGCTGGTCGATGCCAATGCGCCCGCCGGCCACCTGTCGGCGCTGGTCGCAGCCCTGATCGAAGCCGGGTGCGAAGTGCGCGGCGATGCCGCCGCGCGCAAGGCCGATGGCAGGGTCAGGCGCGCCACCGAGCAGGACTGGTCCACCGAATATCTGGATGCCATCATTTCGGTGCGGACGGTGGATGGGGTTGAGGCCGCGCTGGCGCACATTCGCAAGTATGGCTCCCAGCACACCGATTGCATCGTCACCGAGAACCAGGAGGTGGCTGAGCGCTTTCTGACTGGGCTCGACAGCGCCATCGTGCTGCACAATGCCTCGACCCAGTTCGCCGATGGCGGCAAGTTTGGCATGGGCGCCGAGATCGGCATCGCCACCGGCCGGCTGCACGCGCGCGGACCCGTGGGCGT
>JAMXLN010000322.1 GCA_024281145.1 Hyphomicrobiaceae bacterium
CATGCTTTGCCGCGGAGCACTACGGCGTCATCCCCGACATGATCACCTTCGCCAAGGGCGTCACCAACGCCGCCGTGCCGATGGCGGGCGTGATGGTGTCGAAGAAGATCTACGATGCCTTCATGACGGGTCCCGAGCACATGGTCGAGCTCTTCCACGGCTACACCTATTCGGGCCATCCCCTGGCCGCCGTGGCTGGTCTCGCCACGCTCGACATCTATAAGGACGAAGGGCTGTTCGAACGCGCCAAGGCGCTCGAGGTCACGTTTGCCGATGCTATGATGAGCCTCAGGGACGAACCAAGCGTGGCCGACATCCGCACCGTTGGATTGCTGTCCGGCATTGACCTCAATCCCATTCCCGGCAAACCGGGATTGCGCGGCGCTGAGGCCACCGAACGCATGTTCCACGATTTCGACATCTATGTGCGCGTGGCGCTTGACACTTTGATTGTTGCCCCGCCCCTCGTCGCCACCGACACCGATCTCAACGAGATTCGCGATCGCATCGCCAGCGTCGTGCGCGCCGTCGCCTAGCGGCGGCGAGGAGATTGGGCGTGAGGCTAGTCGGCGGAGTTGCTTCGTGCGAGGAGGCGCCATCGCGTATCGTGCCGCCATGAACAAACCGCTGCGACTTGGCATTGCTGGACTGGGCACCGTTGGGATGGGGTTGTTGCAGCTGCTGGCCGAGCACGGCGGCCGGCTCGCCGAACATGTCGGACGCGAGATCGAGGTGGTGGCAGTTTCGGCGCGTTCGCGCACGAAGATGCGTGTCCTGGCGATGGGCAATGCCCGCTGGTTTGACGATGCCGAGCGCCTGGCTGTCGATCCCTCCATCGATGTGTTTGTCGAGCTGATCGGCGGCGACAATGGCATCGCCAAGCGGGCGGTGGAAGCTGCGCTCGGCGCCGGCAAGCACGTCGTGACCGCCAATAAGGCGCTGCTTGCCAAGCACGGCAGCGCGCTCGCCCGGCGTGCCGAGACAGCGGGCGTCGCCCTCAATTTCGAGGCGGCGGTGGCGGGTGGCATTCCCGTCATCAAGACGCTGCGCGAGGCGCTCGCCGGCAATCAGATTCGCCGCGTCTGTGGTATCCTCAATGGCACCTGCAACTACATCCTGACAAAGATGCAGGAGGAGCACCGCTCGTTCAGCGACATCTTGAGGGAAGCGCAGGAGAAGGGCTACGCCGAGGCCGACCCCACCTTCGACATTGGTGGCTTCGATACCGCCCACAAGCTCACACTATTGACGAGCCTCGCGTTCGGCACTCATGTCGCCTTCGAAGAGGTGCATATTGAGGGCATCGAGAGCATCACGCAGGCCGATATCGAGGCCGCGCACGACCTGGGCTACCGCATCAAGTTGCTTGGCGTGGCGCTGATGACCGAGAGTGGCATCGAGCAGCGTGTGCACCCTGCGATGGTGCGCAAGCACTCGGCCATTGCCGAGGTGTCTGGCGTCACCAACTGCGTCGCCATCGATGGCGACTTCTGTGGCACCCTCTTGCTCGCGGGGGCCGGAGCGGGTGCCAAGGCGACCGCATCGGCGGTGGCGAGCGACATTCTCGACCTCGCCCGCGGCGGTACCAGTCCGCCGCCATTCGGGATATCCGCCGCCAATCTTGAGACCTACAAGCGCGCCAAGCTTGGCCAGCACCAGGGTGCCTACTACGTGCGCCTCTCCGTCTTCGATCGGCCGGGCGCCATGGCGAGCATCGCCGGCCGCATGGGCGAACGCGAGGTGTCGCTCGAGAGCATCGTGCAGAGACGGCCGCGGGGCGCCCAGCCCGGCATCGACGCACGACCCAGACCGGGGTTGCCCACCTCGGTGATCCTCATCACCCACGAGACCACCGAGCAGGCCATCCGCGGTGCCCTCGAAGCAATCCACGGAGACGGGCAGGTGTCGGAAAAGCCGCAGATGATCCGCATCGAGCCCCTATAGTCGGCGCTCGGCTGCGGGTTCGTAAGTGTCAGCGGGCGCGGGTGGTCCCAGGTGCGCGGCTGGCCTCACTAGAGGAGCTGCGATCGGCGAGCTCATTGAGATACCGGCGCAGGTCGCTCGCATAGCGTTGCTCCCAGCCGTCGCCGAAGAGGTGAATAAGGTCGAGGTGAAAGCTGCTCGCTGGATAGGTGCGAACGCGGTTGAAATCAAAAATCTCGTCGACCTGGCAGCCTGTCGACATGATGGCGTTGAGTTCCTGGTGTAACTGCGTCAGGGTTCCGCGGCCGACCAGTACGCTTTCCAACTCCGATGGCATCGGCGGCAACGCCAGCTTGATGCGGAAGCCATGGTCCTGGCTCAGTTGACATAGGCGCCGCAGTAACGGTGCGTTGATCGGCGCCTCGGCATTTCTGAGCCCTTCGGCAAGCGCCCTCTCGACCGCGGTGGGCATGGGACGTGACACATCTGTGGGACCATTGGGATTTGGCTCATCCGAACCGGACCCAATGTGGCCTGGACCACGCTGGCGAAGCTTCAGATAGTGCGACTTGAGCGAGGAAAACAGCGGCTCGACGATGCGCACCTGCACGTCCGCAGCGGCAGGAAGCCAGTCGCGGCTCTCGATGCCTGGGTATTGACCGCGCAAGAATTCCTGCTCCTCCACGCCACGGAACGTGTGCCATAGCGTGTAGCGCACGAGGCGAATGTCGCTGATCCGTCGGTACATGACCGGGGCGAATGCCAGCACGACATACTGGGGAGAGGCGTGCGTCCGCAAATAGCGCTCCAGCAGGAGGATCTCGCCAGGCAGGCCAAAATTGGCATGGGTAGCCAGGTTGCCGATTTGACCGGGCGCCCCTAAAGCGAACCTTGCAGTCGCGTTGCGGGTGATGCTGTCGCCGAGCAGGAGCACTCGGTAGTTGGTGGGATCGCTTAGCACCGTGAGCGCCAGCTCGTCGGTGCGGTTGCGGCGCAAGGTGACCCCGGACAAGGACCAGGCGAGTGTCTGCGCGAGGAGTGCGATGCCGATCACAGCGATCGGAAGGCGAATGAACAGGAAGCGTTTCCAGGCGTAGCTCATCGTCAGAACGCGAAATAGAGAAACGTGCGCGGAGCACCGATGAAGCCGATAATCAGCCAGGCCATCCCGGCCACGGCCACCGCCTTGATGCGGGTGGGCGCCACATCCAGCGGGTTGGCGGCAAGCGGGGGAAGCGTCAGCGACAAGCAGCCAAGCGTCACCGTCCAAGCGAGGCAGATCATCGTCTCCCGCAGCTCGGAGAACAGCGTGAATGCGCCGACCGGTAGGTCAAAGGGCAGCAGGGGTGCCAACCAACGCGGCACGCTCAGTGGTTCCGACGCCATGAACATCTGGTGCAGGATATAATGTGCTTGGCTGAGATCATTGGCGCGGAAGTAGACGGCGCCGACCAGGACGACGAGTATTGTCATGAACCAGCAGACCAGCGCTGGCGGACTGGGCAGCCGTGCCACCTTCCAGCCCTGGTTGACGACCATCCCCGTCCCGTGCACCAGCCCGAAGAAGAGAAAGGTCCAACCGGCACCGTGCCAGAGGCCCGATAGGAGGAAGGTGATGAGTGTGGGTGGTGCCATGGTGGCGGCGAATTCGGCGGCCGCGTTTGGCTGATCGGAAAACTGTTTCAGGCGACGGCGCGCCCTCAGCCACAGCGGATTATAAAGATAAAGCGTGAAGAAGCGCATGAGCGTGATGTGCCACTGCTGCCAGAATTGAGCGATCGACGTGGTCGCATACGGCACCAAGAAATTGTTGGGCAGTTTGAAGCCGAACATCAGCCCCAATCCGACGGCCATGTCGGAGTATCCGGAGAAGTCGAAGAACAGCTGGAGCGTGAATGCGATGGCCGCAATCCACGCCTCCGACATCATCAAGGAGCGTCCCGGCACGAAGGCGAGGTCGGCGAATGGAGCGATGTTGTCTGCCAGGCAGACCTTCTTGAACAGTCCAAAGGCGAAGATCACGAGGCCGGCACCGACCCATGCCATGCCCGGCCCTTCACCGGCACGCACCGCGGCGACCTGTTTGCCGATCTCCTGGTGCAGAACAATCGGCCCAGCGATGAGCTGGGGGAAGAACAGCACGAACATGGCGTAGTTGACGGGCGCGGGAAGCTTGATGTTGCCACGCTTGATGTCGACGAGCAGCGCGATCTGTTGGAAGGTGTGGAAAGATATCCCAAGCGGAACCACGAGTGCGGCGAGCTGCAAATGCCACCCCGCGGCCTCGGCGATATTTTCGAGAAAGAAGTTGCGATATTTGAAATACCCCAGAATGCAAAGGTTGCCGATCACCGCGCAAGACAACATGCGTTGACTGCGTGTGCCTTGGAGACGGGCCGCGATGGTGTAGTTGGCCGAGATTTGGCAGATGAGGAGCAGCAGGAACGGTACGCTCCAGTAGGCGTAGAATACCATCGAGAGGGCGACGAGGGAGGAGACCGCTGCGGTTCCCCCCGCATAGATGCGCAACAGATGGAAAATGGCGAAGCTTGCTGGCAGAAAGCCAAGCAGGAAGATCGGGTCGCTGAAAACCATGCGTGTCGCCCCGGCTCAGTGTGTGCCCGCCGGCTCCTGATTGCTGCGCGTTGATGTGGGTGCGACGCAAGGCGCCGGTGATGCAAGATCGGCAAGCTGCATACAACAGACCCCCGCCGCCCCAGTAGGTGACGAGCCGAAGTGGCAAGCCCGGCGCAATGGCGGCGCACGTGCATAGCGCCCCTGCCCGGCGCGGCAAAGTTGGAGGGTCCAAGAGCGTTAATGCGGGGGGCGAAAGCCGCGATGGGGAGGGCGCGGCCCACGGGGCAGCGAAACCCGGGATCGGCTCGGGGCTTGGCGATGCTCGGCGCTAGGTTAAGAAGTCGAAAACCGGCCTCGGCGCAAAAGACAGCGCGGCTAATCGTCCATCAGAGCCAGCGCGGCAGTGCGTGGCGCCCAGAACCACTTGCCCAGAACCACTTGCCCAGAACCACTTGCCCAGAACCACTTGCTCAGAACCACTTGCTCAGAACCACTTGGGCTGCCACCAGTGCAACGCGGCCTTAACCAACTCCGGTTGGATCAGATAGGCAATGCCGACGAGGATGACGACGACCACCGCCGCGATCACCAGCTGACTGCTGGCTTGAGTGCGATAGCTCAGCCCCGTGCCCGGAATACCCAACGTCACGTTCTTTTTGCCATGGCCGATGTTGAGTGTCGCGCCCTTGCCTCCGACGCTCGTGCTCACGCCGGTCTTGCTCAGGTTCACCTTGACGCCGGGCAGGACGCTGAGGGTCTTGCGGAAGCGGAAATATCCCATGGCTCGCGCCTCTCATCGATAGAACCGGCCGCCCGCGGAGGGCGCCGGATTCGGCGCCATCGTTCGATCATTATTCGCAACGCTTTGCAACATCGCGATCGGACGCACGAGCGCTCTATCAACGGTTCAGTTTCAGGGGCAGCTAGCAAGACACTGCAGGACACAACAGTAGCTAGCAAGATGCAGCATAAGCCTTTGATGTATCTAAGTTTATTCCGAAAAATCCTCTGTTGCCCGGCAAGAACCCGCCGATCGCCCCCAAGAACGACACCCACTTTTTCGTTCCGCGAAGTTCCGCGAGGAGACCATGGCCAAGCTTACCGATGCATTCATCCGCAACCTGCAGGTGCCGGAGGATGCCAAGCACGTGCCCTGGCTTCGGCGCCAAGCAGAGGCGCCGGAAGACGTTCGGGCCGTTTGTGCCTGGCGCGCTGGCTGCCATCCGCAAAGAGGCCGCCGTGGTCTTGGGCCAGGTGCAGCTTGGCAAGGACATCATGGTCGAGGCGCGGCAATCGCAGAAGGAAGCCGCACAAGCCAACCCGCAAGGCAGTCGATCGCTACTCTTCACCCTCATCATGGACCTTACATAAGTTAACCTTCGGATCGCCGCTTGATTGGCAGCGCACAAAGTCCCGTGAACGCAGCAATGCTCAACGCCGATGAAAACAGGAGCACACCTGCGCCAAACTCGTCGATGAGCATCCCGAACAGCAGAGGCGCCGCCGCCGTTGCTACGCGCGTTGGAACACCCAATAGTCCAAGTCGATAGCCGTAGTTTTTCGCGCCGAAGATTGTCAGTGGCACGGTTCCGCGAGCGATCGTCAGAATGCCGCTCCCGGCGCCGTGCAGGATGGTGAACGGCACCGATGCAACAGCAGCTCCAAAGAGGCCGATTACTGCAGCACCAATGGGGTGCAGCGCGACGGACACCCGCGCCGATACCATCGGGTGAAAGCGCTTCATGAGGCTCGCCTCAAGGACGCGGGCACCGACCTGAGAGGGTCCAATGAGCGCGCCCGCCGCGACCGCCTGAACGGTGCTGGCGCCAGCTGCTTCGAGGAGGCGTGGCAAATGCACAGCCATGGCAGTCACCACTGCCCAGGAGGCGGCGAAGGCCAACCCAAGCACGAACATTGGCCAATCGAGGGAAATGTCAGGTTTGGCGGTGTCGTGTGTAGTTGCGATACCCGTCGATTTGGGGAGCATGAGGTTGAGCGGCAAACCCACGACGATGTGCAACGCCGCCCAGGCGAGGCACGTCTCGCGCCAACCAAATTCAGTGGCTCCCCATGCAGTGAGAGGCCAACCGACCGTGCTCGCGAAACCAGCGAGCAGGGTAATGCCGGTGATGGCGGAACGGGCTTCCGACCCGTAGATCCGACCAAGGGCCGCAAACGCCGTGTCGTAGAGGCCGATGCCCATTCCTATGCCGAGGATCAGCCAGGCCAGCCACAGCATCGCCTGCGAATGCGCAAAGGCCAGGACGGCTAGTCCGACGGCAAAGATCAGGTTCGAGGCGGCCAGTACCTCGCGGCCACCGATTGCGTCCACCGTACTACCGGCGCGCGGTCCCACCACGGCGGAGACCACCAGCGAGGCAGAGAAGGCTGCGAAGAACCACGTG
>JAMXLN010000323.1 GCA_024281145.1 Hyphomicrobiaceae bacterium
GAACAGCCTTCCAATAGCCGTAGCGCTCAGGCAGATCGCGCCACGGGATGCCCGTGCGATAGCGATAGATGACCGCGTCGACGAACATGCGATTGTCGGCCGCCGTACCGCCGACATGGCCCTCCCGGCCGGGCAGGAAATCCTTGATCTTGTCCCACACTGGTCGTCGCGCAGGGCGTAGCGGTGCATGCGTCGGCCTCCCGATTGCCGACGCCCCATGAGTCAGAGACCAAGTGATTTGGGAATCCCGGAAATGACGACCTGATGCTCCGGAGATTTGGATTTTCCACCAGCCGTGGCAG
The DNA here is from genome assembly GCA_024281145.1 of Hyphomicrobiaceae bacterium. GTDB lineage: Bacteria > Pseudomonadota > Alphaproteobacteria > Rhizobiales > Hyphomicrobiaceae > AWTP1-13. The sequence goes on from JAMXLN010000323.1 coordinate 303, forward strand.
AACGGACTCAACTTAACTGACGACACGCCCTAGATCCCGGGAGGGGAAAGCGTCGCCGCTCACGTGCTGATCAAAGGTAGCGAAGCCAAAGCGCCTTGGGGCCCAGCGTCTTGACGAACTCGCGATGGAGCGCCTCGCCTGCCTCCATAAGCCGGGATGGCAAGGCCTGGGGCCGAGATCGCGCCGGCACCAAGCGCAGCTCCAGTGCTGTGTCAGCTTCGCCCTGGCCGCCGAGCCCTAAGGTGGCCTGACGTTCGCCCAAGAGCTCGACATACACACTGGCGAGCAGCAGCGAATCCATGAGTGCGCCGTGCTTGATGCGCTGGGAATTGTCGATCCCATAGCGCTTGCACAGCGCATCCAAGTTGTTCGGGCCGGCCGGGTGACGGCGGCGCGCCAGGGCGAGCGTGTCCACCAGACGGTCCGCGCGCAGCGGCGGTTTGGTCAGCCGCGCCAGCTCGGCATTGAGGAAGGCCAAATCAAACGTCGCGTTGTGGGCAACGAGTGGCGCAGTGCCGATGAACTCCAAAAATTCATCGGCAACATCCCTGAAGAGGGGTTTGTCCTGCAGGAATTCTGTGGTGAGGCCGTGCACCTCGACGGCATCGCGGTGCAAATCGCGCTCAGGGTTCAAATAGCGGTGGAACTCGCGGCCTGTGGGAATGCGATTGACGATCTCGACGCATCCGATCTCGATCAGCCTGTCGCCGGCGGCGGCATCAAGGCCGGTCGTCTCGGTGTCCAACACGATCTCGCGCAGCATGAGACGCCCCCCGCTCGACGCGCACACACGCTCCTTTGGTGCCCTCGCCCCCAGCGTGGCGAATGCGGGGCAAGCACCGTTAGGCCCAATTAGGCCCAATGTTCGGCGTAGGCTGTCCCCTGTCGCCCTCGCAACGATTCGACGATTTTATCGACTTGCGCCTCGCTCTCCTTAATCGTTCCACCGGTGTCCACAATGAAATCGGCGCGGGCACGTTTGTCCGCATCGCTCAGCTGCCGGGCGAGGATTTGCTCGAGTTTCTGTGGCGTCATACCGGCGCGTTGCAGAACACGCGCGCGCTGGGCGTGCGCCGGTGCGCTGCAGACAAGCACGCAGTCAACGCGACGCTCGCCACCCGTCTCATAGAGCAGCGGCACTTCCAGCACGGCCAAAGCGGCGCCCCGCGCCCTCTCTGATTGCAGAAACGCACGCTCGGCCGCGAACACGAGGGGGTGGACGATGGCCTCGAGGCGCTTGAAGCCGCCGGCATCGGCCAGCAAGACTGCTGCCAGTTTCTGCCGATCGACCTTGCCATCAGCGGTGGTGCCCGGAAACGCCCGTTCGATGGGAGGAGCGGCCGCACCCTCATAGAGGGCGTGCACTTCCGCGTCGGCGTCGCATACGCCAATGCCAAGCGCCCGCAGGCGCGCCGCCACGGTCGACTTGCCCATGCCGATCGAACCGGTGAGGCCGATGACGAGCATCAGCCGCCCTCGATGTTGGCCACGATGATGGCGCGCAGTTCGTCGGTGACCTCGGGGGTCACGCCGAACCACCGCTTGAAGCCCGGAACCGCCTGGTGCAGCAGCATGCCGAGGCCATCGACCGCGGCGAGATCGCGGGCACGCGCGGCCGCCAGCAATGGCGTCTCGAGCGGAACGTAGACGAGGTCGGCAACGATGCATCGCGCGTCAAGTTGGGCGAGCGGCATCTCGAGCGCCGGCGCTCCCTGCATGCCAAGCGATGTGGCATTGATGAGCAGCCCGACGTCGCGCGAGCGATCAGCGCGCTCTTGCCAGTTGTAGGCCTTCACGCCTCCTGCAAAGTGGCGGGCGACGGCATCGGCACGATCGCGCGTGCGATTGAAGAGACGCACCTCGCGTCCTCCCGCCTGCAGGAGGCCATGGATGACGCCGCGCGCGCCTCCGCCCGCGCCAAGGACGGCAACGGCGGACGCGGCCGGGGCAAAGGTCGGCACGGTTGCGCGCAGATGCTGCAGGAAGCCGGCACCGTCGGTGTTGTCGGCCCATAGGCGATCCCCCTCCAACCACAGCGTGTTGGCAACCCCGACGGCGCGAGCACTCTCGGTGCTGGCATGCGCTGCGGCGAGCGCCGCCCCCTTGTGGGGGATCGTGACGTTACAGCCAACAAAGCCCTCCTCGCGCAACCGGCCGAAAAAGGCGACCTCTTCGCCGGGCGCCACTGCGCGGCGCGTGTAGCTGCCGGCGATGGCGTATTTCTTGAGCCAGTGGCCGTGAATGAGGGGTGAGCGCGAATGCGCCACCGGCCAGCCCACGATGCACGCGTGTCTGGGGCTCATGTGGCGAGGGCTCCCCGTGCCCTGAGCTCGCACAAAAGCGCCAGCAGCGGCAGGCCAATGATCGTGAACATGTCGCCCTCGATGCGCTCCATGAGCTGGATGCCTGGGCCCTCGACCTCATAGGCGCCGACGGTGTGGCAAACTCGTTCGCCCTGACGTGCCAGATAATCGGCCAGGAACGCATCGCTGAAGGGTCGCATGGCGAGGGTGGCGGTTTCCACGCGCGTCCATAGAGCCTCTCCAGAGGTGGCAAGGGCAACGGCCGTGTGCAGCTCATGGGATGTGCCGCGCAGGCGCCGAAGTTGCTCGCGCGCCTCGGCAACGCTCGCCGGCTTGTTGAACAGGTCGTTGCCGCACGCCAGCACCTGGTCGGCGCCGATCACGAGGGCATCGGGAAGACGCGCGCTGATGATCTCGGCCTTGGCCACAGCCAAGCCTTGCGCGACCTCCTTTAGGCTCGCTCCCGACCGCAGGAGCCTGCTCTTGAGCGCGGCCTCGTCGACGTCCGGGGCGACCACGGCAAACCCAATCCCCGCCGCCTCGAGCATGCGACGGCGAAACGGGCTCGCCGATGCCAAGACCAGCCGAGACCCCTCGCGCTCAACCATCCTCCAACTCCCGCGGCTCGTCCGCGGCGGCCGCTTCCTCACGGTCGTGCAGCAGCCGGATGATGGTGGCTGCCGTCTCCTCGATGGATCGGCGCGTCACATCGATGACGGGCCAGCCGTGCTGAGAGCACAGCCGACGCGAGTAGCTGAGCTCGTTGGCGATCTGGGCGCGATCGACATACTCATCGAGATTGCGGTCCGCCAACATCCGCACGCGATTGCGACGGATCTCGGCGATGCGCTCGGGGCTTGCCACCAGACCCACGACGAAGGCACGGTGAGGTTCCAGCAGCGCCGACGGTGGTTCGATGCCCGGTACCAGCGGCAGGTTTGCCGTCTTATAGCCGCGCTGGGCGAGATAGATGCTGGTGGGCGTCTTGGAGGTTCGGGAGATGCCGAGGATGATGATGTCGGCCGAATTGAGATCCTGCGGCAGCTGACCGTCGTCGTGCGCCATGGCGAAGTTGAGCGCATCGATGCGCCGAAAATAATCGGCATCGACCATGTGTTGGCCGGCCACCACCGGAGTTTGCGGCGCACCGAGATAGGATTCGAACACCCGCATGATCGGCTGCAGCACGTGCAGGCTTGGCACCTTGAGCTCGCGACAGCGGCGCTCGATGGCCTCGATCAGCTCGGACTTGACGATGGTGTAGAGCACGATGCCGGGCGACTGCTCCACCTCTTTGAGGACGCGCTCGAGTTGCTTGGGCGTACGCACGAGCGGATGCACGTGCTCGATCGGCCGCACCTGCGCATACTGCACGGCGGCGGCCTTGGCCATCGTGGTCAAGGTCTCGCCCGTGGCATCGGAGATGAGATGCAGATGGAAGTAGCTGGGCAGTTGGTTGGGCATATGTGGATAAAGACCAGAGTTCTTAGCCCCTGCCAAGTCGGCCCCGTGCGCTCTCCCGCTGCCCCGTGCTGCTGTCCACAAAGGGGTCCACAGCATGCTCAGCGGGGAGAAATAATGGGCCCGCTGGCGTTCCCCGGGGATGCGCGTGAAATGCCTGGCTGGTAGAGCTGCTGTCAACAGCTTATCGGGCAGAGGGGGGCGCCAAGGTGGTCATTTCGGGCTGTGCCGCCATGAACTTGGCGGCCCTGGTAGGGCGGCGGCCTATTGCCCCCAGATCTTGCGGCGGCAAAGGCCTCGCAAGGCAAGCTGTTGGCAACGGGCGCGGAGCGGAGGATCTTCGCAATGCAACGGCTAACAATCATAACAACAACCTTCAATCTAGATGCTTAAAATTGGAGCTTGCACGATGCCTGCTCGGACTACGGAGAGCGAGCGCCGGATGCTGCGGGTCTTCGCCGGGCAGACGTTGACGCCGCCGCCGATTTGGCTGATGCGACAAGCCGGGCGCTACTTGCCGGAGTACCGCGAGGTCAGGGCGCGAGTGCGAGACTTTTTGGAGCTGTGTTACACGCCCGAGCTCGCTGCCGAAGTGACCCTGCAGCCGGTCCGTCGCTTCGATTTCGATGCTGCCATCGTGTTTGCCGATATCCTCATCGTGCCCGATGCGCTCAATCAGACGGTGCGCTTCGTCGAAGGCGAGGGGCCGCGGCTTGATGCCATCCGCTCCGCGGCGGAACTTGCTCGCTTGAACCCCAGCGCGACTCGGCCCAAGTTCCAGCGCGTTTTCGAAACGGTCGCGCGGGTGCGTCAGGATCTCCCGCACACGACGGCGCTGATCGGGTTCTGTGGTGCGCCCTGGACGGTGGCAACCTACATGGTGGAAGGACAGGGCAGTGTCGATCAGGCGGGCGCGCGGCTGTGGGCCTATCGAGATCCGCAAGGCTTGCAACGGCTGATCAGCCTGCTCGAGGACGTGTCGGTTGAGTATCTCAGTGGGCAGATCGATGCCGGGGCCGACGTCCTGCAGATTTTCGATAGCTGGGCGGGCAATCTGCCCGACGATCAATTTCGCCATTGGGTGATCGAGCCGACCCGTCGCCTGGTGGGGCGCCTCAAAGCGCGCTATCCGACGGTGCCGGTGATCGGTTTTCCGCGCGGTGCTGGGCCTCTTGCGCGCGCGTATGCCGCCGAAACGGGCGTTGACGGGCTCAGCTGCGATTGGGCGATGCCGCTCAAATTCATGGCGCAGGAGCTGCCAAAGCACACCGTCGTGCAAGGAAATCTCGACCCGTTGTTGCTGTTGGCAGGCGGGCCGGCGTTTGAGAGTCGCGTGGCCGAGCTCGTCGCGCAATTCGCGCAGCGAGCGTTCATCTTCAATCTGGGTCACGGCATCCAACCGCAGACGCCACCCGAGAACGTGGCGCGGCTGGTTGGCCTCGTGCGCGGTGCCGACTAGGCTCGCCATGGTGCTCTGGCTGAAGGCGGTGCATGTGATTGCCGTCATCGCGTGGATGGCGGGGCTGCTCTATCTGCCGCGGCTCTTCGTGTATCATTGCGAGGCCGAGCCTGGCTCCCCCACATCCCAGACCTTCAAGGTGATGGAGCATCGGCTACTGCGCTACATCATGAACCCGGCAATGCTCGTGGTTTGGGTTACTGGCCCGTGGCTCGCCTGGGTGCAGGGCATGCTCTACGACCACTGGCTGTGGGCAAAGCTCGTGCTTGTCGGTCTCCTGACGGGCTTTCATCATGCGCTCGGGTCTTGGCGCAAGAACTTTGCTGCAGACCGCAATGGGCTCGAGCAGCGCTTTTACCGCATGGCCAACGAGGTGCCGACCGTATTGATGATCGGCATCGTCATTTTGGTGATCGTGAAGCCGTTCTAGCGATCGACGCTGGGCGGTCCCGAGATGGGGGCCTGCCCGGATTGGGTGAGAAGACCGGTGCGAGACGACAAAAGGCTGCCAACAGTCTCTTTTATTTCTCCGCGAACCTTGCTATAGGTGTTTCGTCACCATCCGCCGCCGAACGTCGGCATGCGGATGCGGCTCGTGCGCGCCAGCAGGGCGCGCATTGCTAGCCATGACCTTCCGGAACGCCGTTCGGCATCCACCCTCTTCCTTCCGGCCCCGCGCGATTCTCTCTTCCCACCTCCCTCAGCGCGGAGCCCATCCGGAGACTTTGTTATGCAAGACGTAGTCAAAGAAATGAAACTACAAGACCTCAAGGTCAAAACGCCGACGGAGCTGTTGAGCTTCGCGGAAGAGACCGGGGTCGAGAACGCCAGCGCCATGCGCAAGCAGGAGCTGATGTTCGCCATTCTCAAGCAGCTCGCCGCCAAGGACACCGAAATTATTGGCACCGGCGTCGTCGAGGTGCTGCAGGACGGGTTCGGGTTTTTGCGCTCGCCTGACGCCAACTACCTGCCGGGTCCCGACGACATCTATGTGTCGCCGTCCCAGATCCGGCGCTTTGCGTTGCGCTCGGGCGATACCGTCGAGGGCCAAATCCGCAGCCCCAAAGAGGGCGAGCGCTATTTTGCCCTCCTCAAGGTCAACAAGATCAATTTCGAAGACCCGGACAAGCAGCGCCACAAGGTGCACTTCGACAACCTGACGCCGCTCTATCCAACCAAGTGGCTCCGGCTGGAGACGGACGATCCCACGGTGAAGGACCTTTCGCCTCGGGTGATCGACATCGTGTCTCCCCTGGGCAAGGGGCAACGTGCCCTCATCGTGGCGCAACCGCGGACCGGCAAGACGGTGCTGCTGCAGAACATCGCCCACTCGATTACCGCCAATCACCCGGAGTGCTACCTGATCGTGCTACTGATCGATGAGCGGCCCGAAGAAGTGACGGACATGCAGCGTTCGGTGAAGGGCGAGGTGATCTCTTCCACCTTCGACGAGCCGGCTTCGCGACACGTGCAGGTGTCCGAAATGGTCATCGAGAAAGCGAAGCGGTTGGTTGAGCACAAGCGCGATGTCGTCATCTTGCTTGACTCGATCACGCGGCTCGGTCGCGCCTACAACACGGTCGTGCCGAGCTCCGGCAAGGTGCTAACCGGCGGCGTCGATTCCAATGCGCTGCAGCGGCCCAAGCGCTTCTTCGGTGCGGCGCGAAACATCGAGGAGGGTGGCTCACTGACGATCATCGCCACGGCCCTCATCGATACGGGCAGTCGCATGGACGAGGTGATCTTCGAGGAGTTCAAGGGAACCGGCAACTCCGAGATCGTCCTTGACCGCAAGGTGTCGGACAAGCGTGTGTTCCCCGCAATCGACATCGCTCGCTCCGGCACGCGCAAGGAAGAGCTGCTGGTGCCCTCCGACCAGCTGAGAAAGATCTACGTGCTGCGGCGCATCCTCAATCCGATGGGCACGATGGACGCTATCGAGTTCCTGATCGACAAGCTGCGCTCGACCAAGAGCAACGCCGAGTTCTTCGCCTCGATGCAGACCGGGAAGAACTGACGCTCGGCATCGGCACGGGCGCGTGCCGACCTCGCGCAGCGGTTTGATTGCGCGCAGGGGCGTTTGGCCTTCGATGTGAAGCCGCCGCACTTGGGTGCGAGCGGGGCCCGGGCGAGGCGGGAGCTCGCGAGCCCCGCGCTTGCCCCGAGGGAGGTTTCTTTTCAGATGCGGCTCATCAGATGCGCCTGAGGGCCACGCTCTCAATCTTATGGTTGGGGCCCTTGCGCAGGATCAGGCGGGCGCGCTGGCGGGTCGGCAGGATGTTTTCGTAGAGGTTCTTCTCGTTGATGCCATGCCAGATCTCGAGCGCCTTGGCGCGCGCCTCATCGTGCGAAAGCAGGGCGTAGCGGTGGAAATAGGCTGCCGGATCGCGAAACGCCGTTTGCCGCAAGCGCATGAAGCGGGTGACGTACCAGTCTTCGATCACCTGCGCCTCGGCGTCCATGTAGATCGAGAAGTTGAAGAAATCCGACACGAACGGAATGGCCTCACCGCCCCTCGGCATGCGGGCGGGTTGCAGCACGTTGAGGCCTTCGACGATCAGCACGTCCGGCCGATCCACGGCGATCGTTTGACCGGGAATGATGTCGTAGTGAAAGTGCGAGTAGACGGGAGCCGAGACGTTGGCCTTGCCGGATTTCACATCATGCAGGAAATTGAGGAGACGGGCCGTGTCAAAACTCTCGGGAAACCCCTTGCGCTCCATGAGACCCCGCCGCTCCAATTCGGCGTTGGGATAAAGAAAGCCGTCCGTGGTGATGAGGTCCACGCGCGGATGGTCGGGCCAGCGCGCGAGCAGGGCCTTCAAGACGCGCGCGGTGGTACTTTTGCCGACGGCCACCGACCCGGCGATCCCCAAGATGTAGGGGACGCGCCCGTCGCGGCGTCCCAGAAAGCGGCTCGTCACGGTGTGCAGCTCTTGGGCGCCGGCCACGTGCAAGTTGAGCAAGCGCGACATCGGCAGATAGATCTGCTCGACCTCCGCGGTGGAAAGTTCTTCGATGAGGCCTGAGAGCTGGTCCAGCTCGCGCGCCACCAGCGTCATGGGGGTGTCAGCGCGCAGGTTTGCCCACTCCTCGCGCTTGAACACGCGGTAGGGCGAAAACTGGATCTGTAAACGCGCCGGCGGTTCGGCCGTGGGGCTGGGGCTGGTCACGAGGTCGGGATGGGCCAGGCGGTCGAGCGGGTTCATGACGGCTTCACTTCCCGCGAGGCTTTTTCCGCATGCCCTGACGTTCCCATGCGCGCCTTGAGTTCGGACAACACCTCGCCCAGAGACACGTGTTTGCTCTCCAACAGCACAAGCAGATGGTAGATCAGGTCCGCCGCCTCGCGCGTCAAGGCACGTCGATCCTCACCCAAGGCGGCAATGACGGTTTCGGTCGCCTCCTCGCCGAGCTTCTTGGCGCATCGCTGAGGCCCCCCATCGAGCAGCTCGCGGGTGTAGGAGGTGCTCGCGCTGTCCCCACGTCGTGTCTGGATGAGCGACGCCAGCCGCTGCAGCACATCCTCGGTCATGGCTCGCTCTTGCGCATGGGCCGGCGGGACTTCCGCCGGCTCCAGTCCAACAATGCCGCTGAACGGGCGTCAAGGGTCCACGACGGCCCTGCGTCCCCAACGCGCCGCCATTCGCCCGGTGGCTTCGGCCCGTCGTTCAGGATTTGACGAGCCAAACGGTTTCTTAACCCTCGGGCGGGCCCACGAGCCGCGTGCGAATGTAGTCGAGCTGGTCGAAGTTTCCATACCTGATGCTCAAGGTCCCGCTCTCGCCCGAACCCGGTTTGATCTCAACCTTAAGACCTAGCGAGTCCGACAGATCCTTTTCAAAGGCACGGGCATCGGCATCCTTGTCGCTGCCATTGCGGCGATCGGATTTACCTCCCTCGCCGCGCGCCTCGTCCTGCACCAGGGCCTCCACGGCGCGAACGTTGAGGTTTTCCTCGACGATGCGCCGGGCCAACGCCTCGGCGTCATCGCGCCCGATCAGTGCCCGCGCGTGCCCCGAGGTGAGGCGGCCATCCTGCAACAAGGTCTGTACGGATGCCGGCAGGCGCAAGAGGCGAAGCGTGTTGGCAAGGTGGCTGCGACTTTTGCCGATCACTTCGGCCACCTGCTCTTGCGTGTAGCCAAACTTCTCGATGAGCTCGCTGTAGCCGGTGGCCTCCTCGATGGGGTTGAGGTCGCTCCGCTGCACATTCTCAATGAGCGCGAATTCTGCGGCTTCCGGGTCGCTGAGCTCGCGGACGATGACGGGCACTGTGTGCAGGGCCGCCTTCTGGGCTGCGCGCCAGCGCCGTTCGCCGGCGACGATCTCAAAACCACCGCGCTCGCGATCGGGCCGTGCGATGATCGGTTGCAGCAGACCTTTTTGGCGGATCGAATCGGCAAGCTCGTTGAGTTCGCTGTCCCCGAACGCCCGGCGTGGATTGCGGCCGCTGGGGTGCAGTTGGTCGATCGACAGCAAGCGCTGCTCGCCATGGGGTGCGATCCGCGCCTCACCCGGAGAGGCCTCACCGATGAGCGAGGCAAGCCCGCGCCCCAGTCGGCCTTTTTGCATTGGGATCGGCATGGAGGTTCCCCAGCTCTTGAGGACGTCAGACATTGGCTGTGCTCAATGTGGGCCGGCGGGCTCGTTCGCGGCGTGGCCGCGACCCTGAAACCCCCGCGCGAGGTGACGTTGCGGTCTTTGACAAGGCAGGCCTCATGCGGCCCGCAAACGGCGCTCGCGTTCGATGATCTCGGTGGCGAGCTTGATGTAGGCCTGGCTGCCGGGGCAGTCATAATCGTAGAGCATGATCGGCTTGCCAGCGGAGGGCGCTTCCGCCACCCGCACGTTGCGGGGAATCATGGTCTCATAGACCATCGGCCCGAAAAAGGCGCGCACATCGGCCGCGACCTCCTTGGACAGAGCGGTGCGCGCATCGTGCATGGTGAGCACCACACCCTGGATCTCGAGGGCCGGATTGAGGGTGGCCTTGATTTGGTCGATCGTTTGCTTGAGCTGGGCGATGCCTTCCAGTGCAAAGAATTCGCATTGCACGGGGACGAGGACGGCATGCGCCGCGACCAGGGCGTTGAGGGTGAGCAGGTTGAGCGAGGGCGGGCAGTCGATGAGCACGTAGGAATATGGCACGTCGGCCGGCCTTACCTTCTGCTCGGCCAACATGGCGGCCACCGCATCGCGCAGCCGAAAATTGCGATTGGGCTGGCTCATCAGCGCCGATTCCAGACCCACCAGGTCTGCGTTGGCGGGCACGATGCTGAGATTGGGCACCAGCGTCTTGGTGGCCGACTTGCTGATCGTGGCCTTGCCGGCCAGCACGTCGAAACTGGTGATGGGGCGGGCGTCTTCGGCGATCCCAACCCCGGTCGAGGCGTTGCCCTGGGGATCGAGGTCGAGGATCAGCACCTTCTGGCCGATGGCGGCCAGCGCCGTGCCAAGATTGATGGCGGTGGTGGTTTTGCCGACGCCGCCCTTTTGGTTGGCGACGGCCAGGACGCGCAGGCTGGTCACGAGGTCCTTCCTTCGTTCTTGCGCTCTAACTTGCGCACGACGACGATACGCGCGTCGCGCTCGGTGCGACTGGGAACCAGCTCAGATTGGAAATTCCAGAGTTTTTCGGCAGCATTGAGCTCCGCGGCGGCATCGCGGCCCTTCAAGAATAGGCCAACCGTGCTCGACGCGAATAGCGGGGCCGCAAGGGCAAAGAGCTTGTCAAGCGGCGCCACTGCGCGCGCTGAGACGACGTCGGGCGGTTGCAAACTAGCTTGAGTCGTGGCCGTTTCGATTCTTGTCGACAGGATATCCACAGACAGTGCGGCCGTGATGTGCGTCGCTCGCACGACCTCCCGCAGGAAGGCACACTTGCGCGCGTTGCTCTCGATGAGGGTGATCCGGGGCAGTCCCGTCGGCGCGTTCCGGGGCGCAGAGCGCGCGTGATCGCCCCGGCAGCCGGGATCTTGAGCCCGCAGAATGGCAACGACGAGCCCGGGAAAGCCTGCGCCCGAGCCGAGGTCGACCCAAACGCGTGCCGATGGCGCGAGCGGGAGCAACTGGGCCGAATCGGCGAAATGACGATGCCAGATGGCATCGAGCGTGCTTGGGGCCACCAAGTTCACGGCCCGCTGCCAGCGTCGCAGCAAGCCCTCGTAGGTCGCCAGATGGGCCAATGTTTCACGTGAAACACGAAAGGCCGCCGCAAAATCCGCTGGGCCCGTAATGCGGCGCATGGCGCTGAAACTCCTCTTCCCCGATCGCATAGGCCCGCAAGGGCCTCGCGCGTGGCGAGGCCGCTGGCGACCGGACGATGCGAACGCAGCCTATCGCTGGGGCGCTGGGCCCTCCAGGGTTTGGCACGGCCCAGGTCTGAGACCAACAGAGAAGGCCCGCAGGCGAGGCCAGAAGAGGGACCAGAGAGGGGCCAGAGATGGAGACGAGACCAGAGACGCGGCCAAAGACGCGGCCAAAGACGGGGATAGAGACGGGGCCCAGATCGGGCACAGGGGCCGCGATGACACGCTGTCACCTCTCAGGTACGACCCTTCGCCCGATCCGGGGGCCTGGTCTGAGCCCTGATCCGATCCTTGGGTCCGATCCTTGGGTCCGATCCTTGGGCCCGATCCTTGGGCCCGATCCCTGGGTCTAGTCCCTGGGCCTAACCCTGATGCGCGGTCCTGGATACTGGCGGGGGGCTTAGGCCGTCTGGCGGTCGGGTGCTTTGCGCAGATGGGCAAGCAAAAGCATCAGTGCCGCCGGCGTCATGCCCTCCATGCGGGTCGCTTGAGCCAAGGTGGCGGGGCGCTGGCGCTCGAGCCGTTGGCGCACTTCGCTGGAAAGGCTGGGCAGCCCGGCATAGTCAAAATCGGTGGGAATTCGCAGGCTCTCCTCCTTGCGGAAGGCTACGATGTCGGCCTCCTGCCGCTCGAGGTAGGCCGCATAGCGCGCGTCGATTTCGAGTTGAGCACCAACGGCTGGGGCGATGCGCGACAGCTGCGGCCAGACGGTGGAAAGGCGCGCAAGATCGATGCCAGGATGGGAGAGCAGCTCGAACGCCGAGCGGCGGCGACCGTCCTTGTTGAGGTCGAGACCGTGGCGGGCCGCCTCGTTGGGAGTAAGCCCGAGGCTCGCTAAGAGCGCGCGGCCCTCCTCCAGAGCTGCACGGCGGCCGGCGAAGGCCCCTCGCCGCTCGGGCCCTACGAGGCCCAAGGCAAGCCCGATCGGTGTCAGCCGCTCGTCGGCATTGTCCGCGCGCAGGCGCAATCGATACTCGGCGCGGGAGGTGAACATGCGATAGGGTTCGCTCACGCCGCGCGTCACCAGGTCGTCAATCATCACGCCCAAATAGGCATCAGCCCGCGAGACGATGAACTCTTTGGCGCCCCCTGCTGCCTGGAGGGCAGCGTTGATCCCCGCGGCAACGCCCAGGGCCCCGGCTTCTTCATAGCCGGTCGTGCCGTTGATCTGACCTGCCAAGAAGAGCCCCGGCAGCCGCTTGACCTCGAGGGTGGGCGCAAGTTCGCGGGGATCGATGTAGTCGTACTCGATGGCATAGCCAAAGCGTACGATGCGCGACCTCTCAAGCCCTGGAATGGTGGCGATGAAGGCGGCCTGCACGTCGGTGGGGAGCGCCGTGGAAATGCCGTTGGGATAGACCGTAGCGTCGTCCAGGCCCTCAGGCTCCAGGAAGATCTGATGGCCCGTTCGGCTGGCAAAACGCACCACCTTGTCCTCGATCGAGGGACAGTAGCGTGGACCGACGCTGCCGATCTGCCCGGAGTACATGGGCGAGCGTCCCAGGTTGGCGCGAATGATGTTGTGGGTGGCGCCGGTGGTTGCCGTGATGCCGCAGAGAATCTGCGGGTTCACGATCGGTGGCGTAAGAAACGAGAAGGGTACGGGTGGGTCATCGCCCGACTGCATGTCGAGGCTTGCCCAATCGATGGTGCGGCCATCGAGCCGGGCGGGCGTGCCCGTCTTGAGCCGGCCTAGGCGCAAGTCAAGCGCGATGAGGCGCTGGGAGAGGCCGTTGGCTGGCGGCTCGCCGTGTCGTCCCGCAGGCGTTGTTTCTTCGCCCCGGTGGATCAGCCCGCGCAAGAAGGTCCCGGTGGTGAGCACCACCGCGCCTGCGCGCTGGACGCTACCATCGGCCAGCACGACGCCCGCGGCACGGCCGCCGTCCATCGCCAGGTCTTCGACGGCTCCCTCGATGATCTTGAGGCCGACGACAGCGCGCAACGCGGCTTGCATGGCGGAGCGATAGAGTTTGCGGTCGGCCTGTGCGCGCGGGCCCTGCACGGCCGGGCCTTTCGATCGATTGAGCAGGCGAAATTGGATCCCCGCCGCGTCCGCCACCCGGGCCATGAGGCCGTCGAGGGCGTCGATCTCGCGCACGAGGTGGCCCTTGCCGAGCCCGCCGATGGCCGGATTGCACGACATCTCGCCGATGGTGGCAAAGCGGTGGGTGATGAGGGCCGTGCGCGCACCCATGCGCGCGGCGGCGGCCGCGGCCTCGCAGCCCGCGTGGCCGCCGCCCACAATGATGACGTCGAAGCTGATCTGGGTCATTGCGCTCAAAGATGCCACTGCCGTTTGGGCAAACTAGCCGCCAGCGCGAATTGCGGGAAGTCCTGTCGGTGACGAGCGTCGTGCCACGGGAGGGCACTTTGTTCCACGTGAAACGTCACTTGCCCACGCAAAACCGGCTGAAGATCTCGCCAAGCACCTCCTCGACGCCGATCGCGCCGGTGAGGCGTCCCAGGGCCTGAGCCGCCCGCCGCAGGTCCTCGGCGCGCAGTTCGAATTCCTGCATGGGCGCGCCCAAGAACGAGGTCAGTGCCGCGCGGCAGCGATCGAGCTGCTGGCGGTGCCGGGCCTGCGTCAGCACGGGCGCTTCCTCGACCTCGGGCCCGATGCGGGCGCGAGCAAAGCTCGCCAGCCGCTGCGTGAGCCGGTCGAGCCCGAAGCCCGTAAGTGCGGAGATCGCGATGGTGTCTTCCGGCAACGGCTGCAGGATCTTGCTGTCCAGGAGGTCGAACTTATTCACCACCACCAGCATCTTTTCGGCGCGCACATTGAGCTCGGCCGGCACGGGTGCGTCGAGATTGGTTGCGTCCACCATCCAAAGCACCAAATCGGCAGTGCGCGCGCGGCCCAGCGTGCGGCGGATGCCTTCCTGCTCCACCTTGCCTTCTGCGTCGCGGATGCCGGCTGTGTCACTCACGACGATGGCCATGCCTTCGAGGTCTAGCCGCACCTCGATGATGTCGCGGGTCGTGCCGGCCTCCTCCGACACGATGGCGACGTCGCGCCGGGCGAGCGCGTTGAGCAGGCTCGACTTGCCCACATTGGGAGCGCCGGTGAGCACCACGCGGAACCCGTCCCGGATCACTTCGCCGCGGTTTCGATCGTCAAGGTGGCGAACGATCTGTGCCAACAGCCCTTGGGCTTCGGACCGTGCCTTGGCGACCGCATCGCGTGCCACATCTGCCTCATCGGAAAAGTCGATGGCCGCTTCCATGAGGGCGGTCGCGGCGATGAGCCTTTGGCGCCATTCGCCATAGAGTTTGTGGAGCACGCCCTCGGTCTGCCGCAACGCCTGGCGGCGCTGTGCCGAGGTTTCGGCATCGATGAGGTCGGCGAGACCCTCGATGCCCGTGAGATCCAGCTTTCCGTGCTCGAAGGCGCGGCGCGCAAACTCGCCGGGCTCTGCCAGACGACAGCCCTCGATCTTGCCGATGGCCTCCAGCGTCGCCTGCACCACGGCACGGCCGCCGTGGATCTGCAGCTCGGCCATATCCTCGCCGGTCTCGCTCTTGGGGGCGGAAAACCAGAGGGTCAAACCATGGTCGATGACTTCGCCCGTCTGCGGATCTTTGATGCGGCGGAAGGCGGCAAATCGCGGCCGCGCGCGTGGCGCCGCCATCTTATCGAGCACACTGCCGGCGACCGGCCCCGAGATGCGAATGACCGCCACGCCAGCCCGACCGTGGCCGCTCGACAGGGCGAAAATGGTGGCTTGCTCAGCCATTGGAACCCACAGGTGGTCGTTCTGTTTGCCTGTTATCGCCCTCGTAGCTGGTCTATCGTCGACGACCGGCTGCACAAGGAGCTTGCCATCCATGAGCGAGAACCGTCTCGCCCACGAGACCAGCCCCTATCTCCTGCAGCACAAGGATAACCCTGTCCACTGGTGGGCTTGGGGACCTGAGGCGTTGGCGGAAGCGCAGCGAACGGGCAGACCCATCCTGCTCTCGATCGGCTACGCCGCGTGCCATTGGTGCCACGTTATGGCCCACGAAAGCTTCGAGGATCCCGCGGTCGCTGCTCTCATGAACGAGCTGTTCGTCAACATCAAGGTCGATCGCGAAGAGCGGCCCGACATCGATGCCCTCTATATGCGCGCCCTGCACGCCTTGGGGGAGCAGGGGGGATGGCCGCTGACGATGTTCCTCGACAGTGAGGGGCGACCGTTCTGGGGCGGCACCTATTTTCCGCCCGCGCCACGATACGGTCGGCCGGGTTTCCCCCAGGTGCTGCGCGAGGTGTCGCGCGTTTGGGCCGAGGAGCGCGACAAGGTCGCCCACAATGCCGGCATGCTGATCGGTGCGCTCAACGCGCGCGAAGCGGGCGAGGCCACCCCGGTCATCGAGGACAGGGCATTGGCCGATCTGACGGCTCGCATGATCGGCGCGGTCGATCTCGTGCACGGTGGGCTCACCGGGGCGCCCAAGTTCCCACAGTGGAGCTTCTTCTGGCTCCTGTGGCGCGGCGCCATGCGTTTCCGCAACGAGGAAGCGGAGCGCGCGGTTGACACCACGCTCACCAACATCTGCCAGGGCGGGATTTATGACCATCTGGGCGGCGGCTTTGCGCGCTACTCGGTCGATGAGCGTTGGCTTGTGCCGCACTTTGAGAAGATGCTTTACGACAACGCGCTGCTGATGGACCTCCTGTGCGAGGCCTACCGCGAGACCAGCAACGAGCTCTACGCACGGCGCATCGAGGAGACGGCGGAATGGGTGTTGCGTGAGATGGTCGCGGAAGGCGGGGGCTTCGCAGCCTCCCTCGATGCGGATTCAGAGGGCCATGAGGGCAAGTTCTACACCTGGAGCAAGGCTGAGGTTGTCGAGGTGCTGGGCGAGGCCGATGCGGCGGTGTTCGGCGCAGCCTATGACGTCACCGAGACGGGCAACTGGGAGGGTCACTCCATTCTCAACCGATTGGGCGATCCTCGGCTGCGCACACCGAGCGAGGAGGAGGCCCTGGCCCAGATGCGGTTGCGGTTGCTCGCCCGTCGCGCCGAAAGAGTGCGTCCCGGCTGGGACGATAAAGTGCTGACCGACTGGAACGGCCTCATGATCGCGGCGCTCACGCACGCCGCGCGCGTGTTCGACCGGGCAAAGTGGTTGACGGCCGCAGCTACGGCCTTTGGCTTTATCGTTGAGCGCATGGAGAAGGACGGCCGGCTCGCTCACTCCTGGCGTGGAGGCCAGGTTAAGGCGCCCGGCACGGCGAGCGACTACGCCAACATGATCTGGGCGGCGCTGCGGCTGCTGCAGGCGACGGGCGAGCCCGCCTTGTTGATCGCTGCCGAGCGCTGGTGTGCGACGCTTGATGAGCATTTTTGGGTCGAGGAAGGCGGCGGCTATGCCTTCACCGCCGACGACACCGCCGATGTCATCGTGCGCATGCGCAGTGCCCACGATGATGCGACACCCAACGCCAACGCCCTCATGATCTCCAACCTGGTGGCCTTGGCTCTCCTCACGGGCAAGCCCGCTTACCGTGATCGCGCAGAGGCAATTGCGCACGCGTTTGCCGTCGACCTTGGTCGCAATGCCCTTGGCCACTGTGGGCTGCTCTCCGGCTTCTATGATCTTATCGCCCCCCAGCAGGTGATCGTGGTTGGGACCGCCGATGCGGCAGCCTCGGCCAGGTTGGAGCAGGCGATGTTCAAGCTGTCATTGCCGGGCGCCGTTCAGCAGATCGTTGGCGCTAGCGCGCCGGATTTTCCGCGTGCCGGGGCGCTTGCGGGCAAGACGGCGCTTGCCGGCAAGCCGGCGGCCTATGCCTGCATCGGACCCACATGTTCGCTGCCCCTGACGGCCGCAGACGAGTTGCTCAAGGTGCTGCGCGAACAGCGCTCGCCGACGGCTGCTCCATGACGGGCGGGGACGAGCGGGCCGGTCTCAGGTGAAGAGCCCCTTGGCCTGGGCCAAATCGCTGAGCTTAGTTGCGGGTCTCGCTCCCAGATAGGAGATGACCTCGGCCGCGGCGAGGCTGCCGAGCCGGCCGGCAGTTTCCAGGTCGCGGCCCCGTGCAAGGCCAAATAGGAAGCCCGCTGCGTAGAGATCCCCGGCGCCCGTGGTATCCACCACTTTGGCGACGGGGTCAGCGGGGACGGTGATCCACTGGTCCGCGGTGAGGATGACGCTGCCCTTTTCCGAGCGGGTGAGGGCTGCGAGCCGGGTGTCCGTCTGCGCTTTTCGTGCGGCATCCTCAAACGAGTTCGTCTGATAAAGCGACGTGATCTCGGCTTCGTTGGCAAACAGGATGTCGACGGAGGCGCGAATGAAGTTGAGAAACTCCTCTCGGTGGCGATCGACACAGAAGGCGTCCGAGAGGCTCAGAGCCACCTGCCGTCCTGCGGGGGCGGCGATGCCGGCCGCCTGGCGGAAGGCCGCCTTGGCTTCGGGCCGATCGAACAGGTAGCCCTCCAGATAGACGATGCGGGCGGAGGCCACGAGCGCTGGGTCCACCTCGCCACGACCGAGCTGCGGGCTGACGCCGAGGAAGGTGTGCATGGTGCGCTGCCCGTCCGGGGTCACCAGCACGAGGCAGCGGCCGGTGGGCTCGCTTCCCTTGACGGCCGCCGGGGTGGTGAAGGTGACGCCTGCGGTGCGGATGTCATGGCCGAAGATGCGGCCGAACTGGTCGTCTGCGGTCTTGCCGATGAAGCCGGCACGGCCACCAAACGAAGCGACGCCGACGATGGTGTTGGCGCCAGAGCCACCGGAGATCTCCACGGCCGGGCCCATGACGTCATAGAGCTTCGCCGCGGCCGCTGCGTCCACAAGCTGCATGCTGCCCTTGGCGTAGCCATGCCGCGCCAGGAAGGCGTCATCGCAGCGTCCGATAATGTCGACGATGGCGTTGCCGATGCCGACGACGTCGTGCTCGTGCATGTTGTTCTCCCGTCTCACCGGCAAGATGTGTGCGAGCGTTAGCGCCGCGCTCTGCCATCCAAGTCTTGCGTGCCGATCCGTGCAAGATCTAACAGCAGGGCCTCCGCCAGGGTGTTCTCCAGCGTCGCATTGAGCCGCGCCGCTTTGGCGGCTTCGGCGATGCGCGCCACGGCTGCGTTGAGCTTCGCCAGCGTCCAGGTGCGCGCCTGCCGCTCAAGCCCTTCGCGCTGCTTGAAGTGCGGCGGCGGGCGCAGGGAGCGCAGCACGTCCTCCATGGACCGGCCCGCATCGAGCGACGCGCGCATGCGGTGCAGGCGGAGGAAGTGGCGTTGCAGTGCGGCTATGATGCTTTGCGCGCCTTCGCCCGCGGCGATGCTGCGGTCCAATTCCAGGAGAGCCGCTGCCTTGCGATCCGAGGCTGCGGCCATCACGATGCGATCCAGGGCGAGCTCGGCCGCATCGCCCACGGCGGCCTCCACATCGCTTGTTTCGATCGTGCCCTTGCCGTGTGCATAGAGGGCGAGTTTCTCGATTTCGGCGCGCGACAGCGCGCGATCGGCGCCAAGTCGCGTGAGCAGCAGGCGTCTGGCGTCCGGCGTGATCTCGATTTTGCCAGGGGCGAATGCCTCGCGCATCACGACCTCCAAGTCGCGTGCTTCATCGGGGAAGCAGGCAACAGCAGCGGCCGCTGGCGACCTCTCGAACAGGGTGCGCAGAGCATCGTCCGGGCGCAGATTACCCGCCTCGACGATGAGGCATCCCGACATGGCCCCGCCCGCCACGAGCGGCGCCAACTGTTGCGCAGACACGCGCCGTCCGGCGGTGGCGCGCACAATTTTGCGACCGCAGAACATGGGCACGGTTGCAAGTTCGACGAAGATGCGCCCTGGATCCTCCTCAAGGCTTGCATCGTCGAAGCGAATGATCTCACCGGGGGGCGTGTCGCGTTCGGCGAGGCGCTTTGCCAAAGACGCCGCCCGCTCGCTCACCAGCCCGCTATCGCTGCCGTAAAAAAGCACGGCGGCGGGCACCCGATCGAGCGCGGATAGGAAGGCGTGAGCTTGATGCGTTTTGACGGCGACCATGACCGCGGCGCGATGCGTGCGCCTCACGCCTGGCTGGAGAGATAGATGGCCACGCGCGTCTTGAGATCATCGGCGACGGTACGTGCTGCGCGGTTCTCGGCATCATCGCGGGCCCGCACGTTGGAATAGATCGACTGGAAGCGCTCAAAGCCGGCCCGGCCGTAGCTGGTGCCGGTCAGCACGACCTTCTTGCTCTTGATCTCGATGAGCTTGAAGTTGGCCTGCACCGAGTACGTTTGGCCGAGCGCGTCGCCATCCGGCTTGACCAGCGTCGAAACGACGTTTTCCGTGAGGGCAACTTCCAGCCGATGGGTCGGGGGCGCCAATTCTCCACCGCCGCTGGCCTGGAAGATCAACTCGTTGCGGATGCGCTGCCCGACGCGACCAGGAATGGTCGCAATATCGAGCTGCGCCATGCGCTCTTGCAACCCCACGCCGGACGCGGTCAGTCCATAGAGCGGTTGGATACCGCCGCTACACGCGCCGAGGCCCGGTGCCGCGGCGAGCATGAGGGCCAGCCCATGCATCAGATTTCGGCGGCTCAAAGTCACGCGAGGCGGGCCTGTTTCAGCCGACGACATTCACGATCCTCTGCGGCACCACAATCACTTTCTTGACCGGCCTGCCGGCCAAGGCTCGCATCACCGGCTCCAGCCCGAGCGCCGCTGCCTCGATCTCGTCCTTGCTCGCGGTGCGGGCCACCGTCAGTTCATCTCGCCGCTTACCGTTTACCTGTACGGCAATGGTAATTACATCGTCAACGAGCAACGCTGCCTCTGCCTGCGGCCAGGGCTGATCGGACAACAGAGTGTTGTATCCGAGCCGCTCCCAACAGTCTTCCGCCAAATGCGGCAGCATTGGGCCGATCATCTGAACGAGGAGCTCGGCGGCTTCGCGGATGGCCCAATCGAGGCCGTCGCCCGATCTTTCGAGCGCCGCCGAGAGCGCGTGGGTGAGCTCGTAAATCTGCGCGACCGCCACGTTATAGCGCAGGCCCTCAACGTTCTGGCTAACATTGTTTAGCGTCTTGTGGGCCGTGCGCCGCAAGAGGGAGGCCTCGGGCCCGAACGAAGGCGCGGGATCGGTGGCGGCGTATCTGCGCTCGACGACCTGATCGATGAGACGCGAAATGCGTTGGACCTGGCGGCCAGCGCCGGCAACACCGGCCTCGGTCCAGATGATGTCGCGGTCGGGAGGGCTGTCCGACACAATAAAGAGGCGCGCCGTATCGGCCCCGTAGTGGGCGATGATGTCATCGGGATCGACCACGTTCTTGCGCGACTTCGACATTTTCTCGACCGGGCCGATCTCGACGGGGCGGCCGGTGGCGATGGAAAAGGCTTTGCGGGCAGCACCCTCACCCTCGATCCGAACCTCTGTGGGCGTCAGCCAGTCGCCATTTTCGCTGCGGTAGGTCTCGTGGATCACAATGCCTTGCGTGAACACGGAGGCGAACGGCTCGTCGATCGCAAGGTGCTTGGTCGCCTTCATGCCGCGCGTGAAGAAGCGGGCATAGAGGAGGTGCAGGACCGCATGCTCCTTGCCACCGATGTACTGGTCGACCGGAGCCCAGTACTTCAGCGCCTTCTTGTCGGTGGGGGTTTCGGCGTTGGGCGCGCAAAAGCGGAACTGGTACCAGGCGCTGTCGACAAAGGTGTCCATCGTGTCGGTCTCGCGCAGGGCCGGTTTGCCGCACTTGGGACAGGCGACGTGCTTCCACGTGGGATGGTGGTCCAACGGATTGCCTGGCCGGTCGAACGTGGCATCGTCCGGCAGCTTCACCGGCAGGTCGGCGTCGGGCACCGGTACCACGCCGTCTGTTTCACAGTGGATCACCGGGATTGGGCAACCCCAGTAGCGCTGACGAGAGATCAACCAGTCGCGCAGGCGGTAGTTCACTTTGCGGGCGCCCAACCCGCGCTCCTCCAACATGCGTGCGATCGTCTCCTTCGCCGCCTCGATGGTGAGCCCGTCGAGGAACTGGGAGTTGATCATGGTGCCATCGCCGACATAGGCCTGGTCTTCGATCTTGAAGGTTGCGGGGTCGGCACCCCGCGGCAGCACCACGGGCACCACGGGCCGCCCATATTTGCGGGCGAACTCGAGATCGCGCTGGTCGTGGCCGGGGCATCCGAAGATGGCGCCGGTGCCGTAGTCCATGACGATGAAATTGGCAACGTAGACGGGGAGCTTTGCGTCCGGCTTGAAGGGATTGAGCGCGACAAGTCCCGTGTCGACGCCGCGCTTCGCGGCCTATGCCAAAGCCTCCTCGCTCGTGCCCATGCGCCGGCAGTCGTCGATGAAGGCCGAGAGCTCGGGGTGGCTTTTGGCGAGATGGGTGCTGAGCGGATGCTCTGGCGAGATCGCCATGAACGAAGCGCCGAAGATCGTATCGTGCCGCGTGGTGAAGATCTCAAGCGTCTGCAGCTTCTTGGGAAGTTTGCCGCCTTCCAGCGCAAAGCGCATGCTGGCGCCGGTCGAGCGCCCGATCCAATTCTTCTGTTGGGTGCACACGAAGTCGGGCCACTTGCCCGCAAAGCCATCGAGCGCCTGCAAGAGCTCATCGGCAAAGGCGGTGATTTTGAAAAACCACTGGGTGAGATCGCGCTGCTCAACGGGTGCGTCTGAGCGCCAGCCGCGACCGTCGATCACCTGCTCGTTGGCGAGCACCGTGTGCTCGACCGGGTCCCAGTTGACCTTGGCGGTCTTGCGATAGGCCAGCTTCTTCTTGAGAAAGTCCAAGAACAGGCGCTGCTGGTGGACATAGTAGGTGGGGTCGCAGGTGGCGAACTCGCGGCTCCAGTCGATCGATACGCCCATGGCCTTGAGCTGGGCGCGCATGGTGTCGATGTTCGCATAGGTCCATTTGCGCGGGTGGATCTTGCGCTCCATGGCGGCGTTCTCGGCCGGCAGCCCGAAGGCGTCCCAACCCATGGGATGGAGCACATTGAAGCCTTTGGCCCGCATGTAGCGCGCCATCACGTCACCCAACGTGTAGTTGCGCACGTGGCCCATATGCACGCGCCCGGAGGGGTAGGGGAACATCTCCAGCTGGTAGCGCTTGGGCTGGCGACGGTTCTGATCCTGAGTGCGGAAGGTGCCGCGCTCCTCCCAGACCTGTTGCCAGTGCTGCTCGCGCACGGGCGCGTTGTAGCGTTCGCTTGCCATTGGGGCCTTGTCTCTTGGGTGTCTCTCGGGCTCAGGCGCGAGGTGGTAAATGGCCGAGGGAGCCCAAACGGTCAAGCGCAGTTGGAGGCCGGACGTCTGAGCCCAAATCGCTTGCTGCCCGCACCAGCGAGGCCGGTTGACGTGAGCTCGGCCTCAAGACGGCGCTCAAGACATCGACGGGCATCGACGGCATCGAGGGGCATCCTGGGAGGCGGAGCGGGGCGCATGGCCGGCCGCCCCCCCGGTCGATCGCACCTTAATAGTGTCTTTGCAGGGGCGCTTGAGTGAAGTTCCTGGGGGTGGGAGGGTGTTTTGAGGTATGGGAGAAAGCGCACGCCAATGGCTCATCGCGGGCGGTAGGGTGGTTCTCATGGCCGACCTTGAAGGTGTCGTTCGGGTGGACGGGAAGGGCCGACACAGGGTCTGCCGGGAGCGCAGGTGTTGCTCCGCGTCGCGCCTTGAAGGGTGGTGGTCCCAGCGTTGTCCCCGGGGCTGTCTGCGGAGCGGCGTCGGCGAACTGGCGCCGTGGGAAAGTACCGCGGAGGCCGGCCCGTGACCACGACCCCTCAGCGTCTCGCCGATGTAAAGAGCCGCATCGCCGCCGCGGCGCGCGCCGCGCACCGCGACGCTGCCTTGATCCACCTCGTCGCCGTGACCAAGACGTTCGGCGCCGATCACATCCTGCCCGCCTTGGCATGCGGGCATCGCTGTTTCGGGGAGAACCGCGTCCAAGAAGCCAAGGCCAAGTGGCCAGCCCTGCGCACCCGCTTTCCCGACATCGAGCTGCATTTGATTGGACCCCTGCAGTCCAATAAAGCGCGTGACGCGGTGGCGCTGTTTGATGCCATCCACACCATCGACCGAGCGAGGATCGCCGAGGTCGTCGCTGCAGAGATGGCAAAGCAAGAGCGGCGGCTCAAGCTGTTCATCGAAGTCAACACGGGTGCGGAGCCCCAGAAGGCTGGCGTCGATCCCAAGGAAGCGGCGCGTTTGCTGCGGCTTTGTCGCGAGGACCTCAACCTCGACATCGCCGGGCTCATGTGCATTCCGCCGCAGGACGAGGAAGCGGCGGTGCATTTTGCTGTGCTTGCCAAGCTCGCGCGTGAGCTTGGTCTCACAGAGCTCAGCATGGGCATGAGCGCGGACTTCGAAACGGCGGTGGCCTCCGGCGCAACCTACGTACGCGTCGGCTCGCAGATTTTTGGTGTGCGGGCGCCGCATTCCGCAACCTGAGCGGCCGCGCTAGGAGCGATAACCCGACAGCTCGGTGGTTGCCGCTTTTGGGCCGCGGCCCAGCGCGCCCGACGCGCTCCCCGACGCACAGCTTTTTGGCGACGATGCGGGGCGGCCACTCGCATGGCCCGGCGGCGGTGCTAACGTCCCCGCGGATTGATTCGCGCCAACAGTCATCGCGTCTCGGCGCTCTTCTCGAGGAGCCGCAACATGGCTGACGGAAGCAGGACCGCGACCACCGAGATCGAGGCCGAGGCCGCGGCCGCTGAGGCAGCCCGCGAGGCCAAGGCCGAAAGCTTGCAGCGCGTTGAGCCGTCAGCCCCTCGGAGCGGTGTCGGCGCCCCACGACGCGGCAAGACCAGCGTCAAGGCGCAGTGGGCCGAGTTCATTGTCGATGTCTGGATCACCAACTTCAATTCCATCGAATTTGGCATCTACAAGCGGAGCCGCAACCGCGCCAAATCGCGGCAGTTCTCCGCCGACATGGACATTTTTGCCGAGGTGATCGAGAACGGCGGGCGCAGCGGCCTGCTCGGCTACCGCGAGGATCTGTGGACCAAGAACACCGGCATGGACAAGCGTTTGGTGTTCAAGCTCTTCACGGATTCCCTCAACTGGCGCGCCACCATGGATTTGATGGTTGGCCGCAGCCTGCAATTGACGCTTGGCGCGCGCGGCTTGCCGGTGACGGCTTTTTCCATCAACACGGGCGACCATGACAACATGGTCTACCTCGAGCGCTCCGCCCACAAGTGGCCGATGCTGCCAGAGCACTTCTCCTTCTTCCTGCTCGAGGACGGCAGGCCAGCGTTCTTTCGGTTGCGGCGCGACGTCATCGATCTTGGGGGCGACTACACGCTCTTTAACGAGCATGATCAACCCGTGGGCTTCCTCGATGGCAAGGTGTTTTCCATTGGTGGCAAGTGGAAGGGGCGCGTGAAGATCGAATACGCCGATCCGCGCCTGATGATGGTGCTCAAGCTGTTCTGTGGCATGCTGATCTTCAATGCCGATGCTCGGCGCCACGTGCGCTCGCTTGCGCGCGATGTCGTCGCCGGCAAATACACGCCGCGCCTCGAGAAGCAGGAGGCCGAGCTCTACATGAACCCGCGACGGGTGCGCTGATCGTTGCGCCTGGGACGACCAGCGCTGCCGTGCCAGGGCCGGCGTGGCGACGACCTCGGCTAAGCGCGATCCTTGTGTGCCTCAACAATCGGGCTTGCATCGCCTGGGTTTCTGCTCCATTCGCTGTTGCAACCGGTCCCTTGCGCGGGTGTCCACGTGCAAAAGGACGTGCGATCTTTGCTGGGTGAGACCCATGCGAGGCGCGCGGCGCAAGCCCCATCACACAGACGCGCGACGAGACAGAGACGAGGGAGCGAGCTTAGATGACCGAACTCCATGGCCTCGCAGCGCTCACCCATGGTGCCGTCCTCTCCTCGTTTACGCGCACGGCGCGCCTGCTCGCCGGCCTCGAACCGGGCCACAAGACGCCAATCGAGATGACCTCCGGGGACCCCAAGGAAGCGATGCCGAGCTTTGTGGTCGACAAGTTGGTGGAGGCCAAGGCGCTGCTTGGGACCTATCCCAGAATTCGCGGCTCCGAGGAGCTGCGCAAGGCGATCGCCGCCTGGATCGGTCGTCGCTATGGCCTCGCCGGGGCGATCGACTTTGAGCACGAGGTGCTTCCGGTCAATGGCTCGCGCGAAGGTCTATTCTTTGCGACCTTGCCCGCGGTCGGGCGCAAGACGGTCGCTGGCCGGCCCGTCGTTCTGCTGCCGAACCCATTTTACCAGGCCTACCTCGGCGGCACGTATGCAACGGGCTGCGAGCCCGTCTATCTCAATGCCACGACGCACAGCGGGTATATGCCCGATCTCGATCGGCTCGCGGGCGAGCCCGACATTTTGCGGCGCACGGCGGCATTCTTTCTGTGCTCACCCGCCAACCCACAAGGTTCGGTGGCCAGCGCCGACTACATCGCCAGGGCGCTGGCGCTGGCGCGCGAATACGACTTCATGCTGTTCATGGATGAGTGCTACTCGGAAATCTACGTCGGTGCGGACGCTCCCGCCGGCGGCCTTGAGGTGGCGGCCAGAACGCCTGAGCGTTTTCGCAACCTCATTGTCTTCAACTCACTGTCGAAGCGGTCGAACCTCCCGGGCATGCGCTCGGGGTTTGCCGCCGGCGACGGCAATTTTCTCGATGCCCTCTCCGAGATCCGCAACCTCACCGCACCGCAAATGCCAGGTCCCGTCCAGCATGCGTCAGCGGCGGTCTGGTCGGAGGAGCAACACGTCGGCGTCATCCGCCAGGCCTATCGCGCCAAGTTTCAGGTTTGCGACGAGCTGTTGACGGGCCGGTTCGGCTATCGTCGCCCCGCCGGAGGGTTCTTCCTGTGGCTCAACATGGCGGAGCTGGGGGGTGGTGAGGAGGCAACCTTAACAATCTGGAAACGCTGCGGTGTCAAAGTGATCCCGGGCGTTTATCTGGCTCACGAAGACCGGCAGGGCGTCAATCCCGGCCGCGACTTCATCCGCGTCGCGCTGGTGCACGATGCGGCCACCGTCAGGGAAGCGCTCGGTCGCATTGTCCAAGTCGCAGCGTAACCCGCTTCTGGTATGGTGTATCGGGCCGACGATCCGGCCCCCCTGCTGCCGGCCTCGCTGAGGTCCCGGCTTCAACGGGGGCTTTGGCAATTGCTGGGCTTTCTCCTGCTCACCGCCTGCGCGGTCCTGAGCGTGAGCCTGCTCAGCTGGTCTGCGACCGATCCAAGCTTGATGCGAGCCACCAGCGGTGGGGCGCGCAATCTGCTTGGGCCCCCCGGTGCCGTCCTCTCCGACATGCTGATGCAGATGCTGGGGCTCGCCGGCGTATTCGTGCTGTTGCCGCCGCTCTTCTGGGCCTTGCGACTTCTCACGGCCGAAGCGCCCCGCGGGCTGCGCGGCAGACTGGTGCTGGCGCCGCTTGCCGTTCTTTTCTTGGCGGGTGCCTTTTCCTCACTGCCGTTGGCGGCGGGATGGCCACTGCGCCATCACGGCTATGGTGGTGTGCTCGGCGATTTGGGCCTTGGCCTCCTGGCAAGCCTTTTTGCGCACGTCAACGCCGACCGGTCCGCAGGGGCGGCGGGACTCTTCTGCTTTGCTGCTGGGGTGGGGATGCTGATGAACAGTCTTGGTCTCTCCCGCCAGGAGCTGCGCCTCATCTGCCACGGCCATGGCGAAGCCAATCTCAAGGCCGTGGCGGGCTGGTGGAGGGAGGCCGTTGACCTCATGAACTCCTTGGGCGAGCGCAGACGAGCTCCCCCGCCTGCCGATCATAGACGCGAACCGCCCGTGCTGGCCTTCGACCCGGCACCGCAGCTGCTCGATCCCGAACCGACAGTGCCGCCGCGCGCCGAAGGCGATGAGGTGTCGGGAGGGCGTGACCCTGCGTTTGATCGGCTCACGGATAGAACGAGCCATGAAATCGCCAAGCGCTTCGCGCCGGCTGTTCCCGAGGCGCAACGCACGCAAAACGCGCGCTCCGAGCCCATCCTCGACGGAGGGGCAGATGTCGAGCGCTCCGGCCATCGCGAGGTCGCCTGCGTGCGCCCGCCGCTCGGCCTGCTGCGGCGGCCTCACGCTGGCAAGGCGGGTGCGCTGCTCACCGAGGCGGAACTGCACGCACAGGCAGGCTTGTTGGCCGACGTGCTCGCCGATTTTGGCGTCAAGGGCGAGATCAGGGGCGTGCATCCGGGGCCCGTCGTCACGCTCTACGAGTTCGAGCCGGCGCGTGGCGTGAAGTCGGCGCGGATCATTGGGCTCGAACCCGACCTCGCCCGTTCCCTCGGTGCGGCCTGCGTGCGGGCCGCCTCCATGCCCGGTCGCAATGCCATCGGCATCGAGCTCCCCAACGCGCGGCGGGAGAGAGTGCTGCTGCGCGAGCTTCTCGAGACCCAGGCGTTCCGCACGAGCGAGGCAGCGCTGCCGCTGGCGCTCGGCAAGGATATCTCAGGTACCGCCGTGTTTGCGGACCTTCAGCGCATGCCGCACCTATTGGTTGCCGGCACGACGGGCTCTGGCAAGTCGGTTGGTGTCAACGCCATGATCGTGTCGTTGCTCTACCGGCACTCAGCCGAGCGGTGCCGGCTCTTGCTGATTGACCCCAAGATGCTCGAGCTCTCCGTCTACAACGGCATTCCGCACCTGCTCTGTCCGGTGGTGACGGAGCCTTCCCAAGCCGTGGCCGCACTCGGTTGGGTGGTGGCTGAGATGGAGGCACGGTATCGGCGCATGTCGGCGCTGGGCGTGCGCAACATCGCCGCCTACAACGCGCGCGTGCGCCAGACGGAGCGGCCCATCGGGCCATCCGCTGCGGGCTCGGAGGGCCAGCTTGGGCCGTTGCCCTTCATCGTGGTCGTGGTCGACGAGTTCGCCGATCTCATGCTGGTCGCGGGCAGAGAGATCGATGCCGCGGTGCGACGCCTGGCGCAGATGGCGCGCGCGGCCGGCATTCACCTTATCATGGCGACACAGCGGCCCTCGGTTGATGTCGTGACCGGCACCATCAAGGCCAACTTCCCGACGCGCATCAGCTATAAGGTCGCCTCCAAAATCGACAGCCGCACGATTCTCAATGAGCAGGGAGCTGAGCAGCTGCTGGGTGAAGGGGACCTGCTGTTTGCCAATGGCGCTGGGCGCACCATGCGCGTGCACGGGCCGTTCGTGGCCGACGAGGAGGTCGAGCGCATCGTCGCCTACCTGCGTGACCGGGGCGCGCCGGGTTGCGTCGCGGGCATCACGGAAGCGACTGGCGCTGGTGCCGACGACGGTGCGGGGGGCAGGGGCAGCGCCGGCCTCTACGAGCGGGCCGTTGCGATTGTCCGCAGCGAGCGCAAGGCGTCCGCCAGCTATCTGCAGCGCCGGCTTGGGATCGGCTACAACCGGGCAGCCGATCTGCTGGAGCGCATGGCGCGGGAGGGTGTGGTGAGCGGATCCAGGATGGGTGGGCGACGGCAGATCCTGCGTGCCGACGGCGGTACGGATGGCGCCGCGTGGTAGGAGAGCCGCAATGGGTTGGGCGTGACACAGGGTGCTGGAAGCGCCCACAATCTCGTCTCAATGTTGGGACAAACGGTGGCTATGTGGTCGACTCACGCCGGCCGCACCGCGCATTTCGGGGGATTTCTATGCACCTACGCATCACGGCGCTGCCCTTGGCGGCCATCGCGGTGGTTGCCCTCATCCCCTTTTGGGCCGCGGCGGAGGAAGCCAAACGGCCGCTCCCACCGAACCCCGTCGGGGCGGGCGGAACGTGGAGCCAGACCGTCAATAAGGAAGCGGCCATCGCCGGCGAAGAGTTCGACAAGAAACAGATCGAACTGATCCAGAAGGTCGGCGGCTATTTCAACCAGCTGACGGAGATCAAGGGGATGTTCGTGCAGACAAGCGCGGACAACAAACGGATTCGTGGAAAGTTCTATGTGCAACAGCCTGGGCGTTTTCGGTTCGACTACAATCCTCCGAGCCGCCTTGTGATCCTGTCGGACGGTCAGTACATGGCCATCCAGGATTTCGACATGAAGACCGACGACCGTGTGGAGTTGGATCGAACACCGTTCAGGGTGCTTCTGCGGAAGGATGTGGACCTGTTGCGCGATGCGCGCGTGCTCGAGGTCAAGGAGGTTGACGACGTCATCGTGCTGGCGTTGCAAGACCGCAACCCCGACAATCCCGGCCGCATTAAGCTGTTTTTGTCCAAGAAGCCCAACCTTGAGCTGAAGGAGTGGATCACCACGGATTCCCAAGGGCTTGACACACGGATAGAGCTCACCGAGGTGAATAAGGCCGAATCACTCGATCCCGCCCTCTTCAACCCGACAACCCTTGTTTTTCAAAAGCTTAACCAGTAAGAGCTGCGCCCCGTCGGCCGTGGCTCCCGGGAATCGCGCAATCAAATAGTTTGGGTAAAGCTGAAACAATTCGTAACAATTTCGTGATCGGCCCCCCTGGGCCATTGCAAAGCCCCCTACAAGTATTATGTGTTGCGACAGCGGGCGATGTCGCTCTTCATCGGTAGTGCCCCCCGTCTAGCCGAAAGACATCGTCTGCGGTGCCGGCTTCCCTCCCGGCACCATGCGCATGACGCGCTTCTCGCG
>JAMXLN010000324.1 GCA_024281145.1 Hyphomicrobiaceae bacterium
GTGACCGAGATCATGCGGCGGCGGCCCAAGGAGGAATGGGTCGTCCGCCTGCAGAAGGCCGGCGTGCCGTGCGCTCCCATCAACGATATTGCCCACATGAAGGCGCACCCGCAGACGGCGGCGCTCGATATGATACAGACCGTGCCGGAGATCGATTTGCAGCTGATGAGCCTGCCCCTGACGTTCGGTGGCGCGCGGCCTAAGATCCGCACGCGAGCTCCAAGGCTGGGCGAGCACAACGGTGCGGTCCGTGGACTGTCACGGGCGCGCCTGCGACAGCGATGAGCGCGGGACGTTGCGTGCGCATGGACATTTTGACGGCGCTTTGCTAAAAGCTGACGCCAACGCGTGGGGTGCGGCTCCAGGCGGCTAATGGTATTGCTTGGCGGTCGCAGTCCGGCGCTTATACAAGGCAACGCACCCAACAGATCCCGAGGTAACCCGCTTGCTGGTTCAGGTCCGCGACAACAACGTCGATCAGGCTCTCAAGGCGCTGAAGAAGAAGATGCAGCGCGAGGGCATATTCCGCGAGATGAAGCTGCGCAACTATTACGAGAAGCCCTCGGAGAAGCGCGTGCGCGAGCAGGCGGAGGCGGTGCGGCGGGCCCGCAAGTTGGCGCGCAAGCGGGCGCAGCGTGAAGGTCTGCTTCCCGGCAAGGCCGCGACGAAACCCGGCGCCAAGCCAGGCGGCCGTCCAGGCGGGCCATCGCGTCCTGGTGCGGGCGGTCCGCCCCGCAGCGGCGGCCTGGGTGCGCCCCGCTAGAACCGCCTCGCGCAAGGGGCAGGGCGCTAAGCGACCCTCAGGAAGTTTGGGATCTCCCCAGCAAAGGCCGTGCGGGCTCAGCCTCAGGACGGAAGCTTCAGCACGCCGATCCATAGCCGCACCGCATCGAGCGCGCGATTGCCGTCGGCGTAGATGTCGCTGTGAGCGGCGGCCGGGAAGGTGGCGATTTGCTTGGGCTCATTGGCCAGGCCAAAGAGCTCCCGGCCCATCGCCACGGGGATCACGCGGTCGCGCTCGCCGTGCAGGATCAGCAGCGGCATATGCACCTTGCCGATGTAGCTTGCAGTCTCGTAGCGGTCCTTCAGCACGTAGCGCACCGGCAGGTAGGGGTAGGCCGCGGCGGCGACCGCCAGGATCGACGTGTAGGGTGCATCGAGGATGAGGCCAGCTGCGCGCCGTTTCGTGGCGAGACGGGCGGCAACGCCCGTTCCGAGCGATTCTCCGTAGAGGATGATGGAGGCTGGCGCGACGCCCTCACGCGTCAGGGCAGCGTAGGCCACGTCCGCATCGGCGACATTGGCCGCTTCCGTCGGGCGACCGGTGCTGCCGGCGTAGCCGCGGTAGGCCAGCATGAAGACGCCCCAACCCTCCTCCATGAACCGCTGGATGCGGGGGGCGCGTACGGCAAGCCCGCCGGCATTGCCGTGGAAATAAAGGAGGGTCGGCGCACCAGGCCTGGCTTTCCCGTACCAAGCGACGAGGCGCTCACCATCGGGCGTTTCTAGGATGTGCTCGGAGACGCCGATAAGACCTGCCTGGGCTGGCGGCACGCGCTGCGGGTCTGGAAAGTACATGAGCCGTCGCTGGCCCAAATAAGCAGCGAGTAAGACGGCGGCATAGGCGCAGAGCAAAAACGCGGCAAGCTTGGCGAGGAGCGACATCGGGCTTTCTCACGCGCCACCGGGTTGATGCCTAGTGTGCCATGGCTTTGCCGATCTCCTCGGTCATCTTCTTGGCGTCGCCCAACAGCATCATCGTGTTGTTGCGATAAAAGAGCGGATTATCGATGCCGGCATAGCCCGATGCCAGCGAGCGCTTGTTGAACATGACCGTACCGGCCTTCCACACCTGCAGCACCGGCATGCCGTAAATGGGTGAGGACTTGTCCTCCTCGGCCGCTGGGTTCGTGACATCGTTGGCGCCAATGACGTAAGCCACGTCCGCCTGTGCGAACTCGTTATTGATGTCCTCAAGTTCGAACACCTCGTCATAGGGCACATTGGCTTCGGCGAGCAGCACGTTCATGTGCCCGGGCATGCGGCCCGCGACCGGATGGATCGCGTACTTGACCTCGACGCCTGCCTTCTTGAGCTGGTCGGCCATCTCGCGCAGTGCGTGCTGGGCCTGCGCTACCGCCATGCCGTAGCCCGGCACAATGATGACCTTGCTCGAGTTCTTCATCAGGAACGCGGCGTCGTCGGCAGAGCCGAGCTTAACGGGCTTCTGTTCCGCGCCGGCACCGGGTCCCGCGGTCTCGCCGCCAAAGCCGCCGAGGATCACCGACGCGAACGAGCGGTTCATGCCCCTGCACATGATGTAGGAGAGGATGGCGCCCGAGGAGCCCACTAGGGCGCCGGTGACGATGAGCGCCACATTGCCGAGCGTGAAGCCGATGCCGGCCGCGGCCCACCCCGAATAGGAGTTGAGCATGGAGATGACGACTGGCATATCGGCGCCGCCAATGGGGATGATGATCAACGCGCCGAACACCAGCGATAGCAGCGTGATGGCCCAGAACAGCAGCCCCGACCCGCCCGACAGGCAGAAGGCGTAAATGAGATAGGCGGTCACGACGAAGAGGGCGAGATTGATGAGGTGGCGTGCTGGCAGGATGATGGGCTTGCCCGACATGCGTCCCGACAGCTTGGCGAAGGCGATAACCGAACCGGTGAAGGTGATCGCCCCGATGGCAACGCCCAGCGACATCTCAATGAGGCTCTGGGCCAAGATGTTGCCTGGCGTGCCAATGCCGAAGGCCTCGGGCGCATAAAGGGCGCCAGCGGCCACGAAGACGGCGGCGAGGCCGACGAGGGAGTGGAACGCCGCAACCAGCTCGGGCATCGAGGTCATGGGGATGGAGCGGGCGATGTAGGCGCCGATGCCGCCGCCAATGGCGAGACCCAGGACGATGAGGAGCCACGTCAGGCTGGAATCCGATGCGCCGATTTGACCGAGCGTCGTCAGGATGGCGATGGTCATGCCGGCCATGCCGAGCATGTTGCCCCGCCGCGAGCTCACCGGGCTCGAAAGTCCGCGCAGCGCCAGGATGAAGAGCACGCCGGCGGCGAGGTAGAGCAGGGCGACGACATTGGGGGACATGGGGCGTTCGCACCCAGCAGCTTGCGCCGTGAGGCTCCTCTCCGGGTCGGGGTTAGCGAGACATGTCTGGGCTACTGGCCGGCCTGGAACGCTTCACTTTTTTGCGTCCCGCTTCTTGTACATGCCGAGCATGCGTTGGGTGACGAGAAAGCCGCCAAAGATGTTGACCGACGCCATCGTCAGCGCCAGGAAACCGAAGATCTTGGCCAGCATGCTGCCTTCAGAGGCGAGGCTCACGCCCACCGCGAGCAGGGCTCCCACCACGATCACGGAAGAAATGGCGTTGGTGACGGACATCAGTGGCGTGTGCAGGGCCGGTGTCACGCTCCACACCACGTAGTAGCCAACGAAGATCGCGATCACGAATACCGTCAGGCGATAGACGAAGGGGTCGACATCGCCTCCCGCGCTGGCGAAGGCGGCGTGGGGGCAGACCAGCGCGGCGAGCGTGGCCATCCGTATGGCAATCAGTCCTGGTGCGAGCGCGGTGCCGCGTCTGCCTCCCTGCCCGCGTGAGCGGACGCTGCCTTCGGCGCAGAGGCGGGGAAAAGAGGCGGTCTCGTCGCGCCACCACCACACCCTCATCACACTCATGCTCCTTGAGGAAGTTGGCTTGGGATCTGCCCCCCTGCAGGTTGCAGGCTTGGATGAACGATTTTGCCGTCACGGGCCACCAAAGTGCCCTTAATGAGCTCATCGTCCCAGTTTACTTTCAAGGCCTTCTGCTGCTTGTCGATCATGGTCTCGAGGAAAGCGAGAAGGTTTTTGGCGTAGAGCCCGGACGCATTGACAGCAACCTCTCCGGCGAGATTGAGTGGCGCGGCAATCGACACACCCTTGTGTGCCACGACCTTGTCGGGTTGGGTGAGCTCGCAATTGCCGCCCCGTTCGGCGGCGAGATCGACAATCACCGAGCCCGGTTTCATGCTCTCCACCATCGCCGCTGTGATGAGGCGAGGCGCCGGGCGGCCCGGGATGAGTGCTGTGGCAATGACGATATCCTGGGCTTTGATGTGGGCGGCGACCAGCTCGGCCTGCTTCTGCTGGTACGCCGGCGACATGGGTTTGGCATAGCCGGCAGCGGTCTGAGCCTCTTTGAATTCTTCGTCCTCGACGGCGATGAACTTGGCGCCCAGCGAAGCCACCTGTTCTTTGGTGGCGGGACGCACGTCGGTGGCCGACACGATGGCGCCGAGCCGTCGCGCGGTGGCGATTGCCTGCAGGCCGGCGACACCCACGCCCATGATGAACACCTTTGCCGCGGGCACGGTGCCAGCAGCCGTCATCATCATGGGGAGTGCCTGGCGGAACATGGCGGCGGCGTCGATGACGGCCTTGTAGCCGGCGAGGTTGGCCTGGCTTGACAAGACGTCCATGGACTGCGCGCGCGAAATGCGCGGCATGAGTTCCATGGCCATCAGCACCGCGCCGGTGCCGGCCAGCGCCTCCAGGCCGGCGCGATCATCGTAGGGCGCCAGCATGGCCGCAACGATGGCGCCGCTCTTGAGGCTCTTGACCTCGTCGGTGGTCGGCCGCCGCACCTTGAGGAGGATATCGGCGCCGGTGAGCGCCTCGCTGGCGGTCCGTGCGATCTGTGCACCTTGAGCTCGCAAGAGGTCATCGGAAAAGCGGGAGCCGGCCCCGGCGCCGGCCTCAACCTTTACCGCAAAGCCCAACGCGGTGAGCTTTTTGACCGTCTCCGGCGACACCGCCACGCGGGGCTCGCCATCCCGTTCCGCCGTAACGGCGATTGTGACCATGAATGCTTCCCGGGCGGTAGCGGGCAGGGTGCGGACCCGCACTGCCAGCCATGTGTGGGCTCAGGGTACGAGGTGCAACAGGAACAGCAGGATCAGCACGACAAACACGATCATGGCCATCGTGCCCTTGATGAAGCCCGAATAGGTGCGCAAATGCTCCGGATAGTCCATGGCGGGATGGCCGCCTGCGGGGTTGATCGCCATCGGGTCGTCCTGGGGCTGTGATGCTCGTTTCGCGGGTCTTGGTAAACCAAGGCTGGGGAGGCATCAAGCGCCGCGGGCATGCTGCGGCACTTGTACGCCGGCTGTGTGACCGCCCGGGCTATTAAAAACGTGCGACAGATGCGGCAAACAACGCCAGCGCCGTGATCAGAGCCTCTCCGGAGGCACGGCCAAGCCAACCGCCGGAGCCCATACCATGATCGATCGCTTTCTGACTGGGATCGTCGAGGCCCACGGCTTCCTCGCGAAGTTGTGGGTGCTGGCGCGGCCCTATTGGTTCACGCACGACCGGAGCACGATCCGGTTCGCAGGCCTCGTCTTCAGCGTCAAAGAGGCGTGGATCGGACGCTGCGTATTGCTGCTGAACATCCTGCTGAGCGTGCTTCTGGTTTACCTCTCCAAACTGATCAACGCCTGGTATGCGCGCTTCTACAACGCACTGCAGGAGAAGGCGGCCGACGTTTTCTGGGTGGAACTTCGCTACTTCACGGTGGTGGCGACGCTCTTCATCATCGCCGCCGTCTATCGCACTTGGCTAACCCAGCTCCTCAGCATTCGCTGGCGCCGCTGGTTGAGCGAGGTTTACTTCAAGGACTGGCTGGCGGACCGCACCTACTACCACATGGAGCTCACCCGCCAGGGCGCCGACAATCCCGAGCAGCGCATTGAGCAGGACTGCTACAACTTCACTCGGCAAACGCTGAACCTGACCCTGGAGTTGATCCTGCAGGTGATGACGCTCATCACCTTCGCGGTCGTGCTCTGGGATCTGTCGGCAGACTTCGTACTGCCCATCTTCGGCGGAGTGGCCGTTCCCGGCTTCATGATGTGGGCCGCCGTCGTCTATGCGGTCTTTGGCTCGTTTGGAACCTACCTGATCGGCCGCCCGCTCGTGCGCATCAATTTCATGCTCGAGCGCTACAACGCCGATTTTCGCTACCGCATGACCCGGATCCGCGAGAACGCGGAAAGCATCGCGCTCTATCACGGCGAGCGCGACGAGGGGCGCAATTTGGAGGGCGCGTTCGCCAGGGTCTACGACACCTGGTGGGCCAACATGAAATACACCAAGCGCCTGAGCTGGGTGACAAACGGCTATCGCCAGGCCGCCGTAGTGCTGCCCTTCCTCCTTGCGGCACCGGCCTACTTTATCGGGCAGATTGCGTTCGGGGTGCTACAACAGACCGTCGATGCCTTCGCTCAACTGCAAAGTGCGCTATCGTGGTTTGTCGATTCCTATACGCAACTTGCAGAATGGAAGGCAGTGGTCGACCGTCTTACGGGCTTCAGCGAGGCCATGGTGGCGGCCAAGCGTACGGCAGCTGAGAGCGAGCTCGTCACGAGCGCAACCCAACCTCGGCAGCTGAAGGTCGACGACGTGGAGATCCGCCTCCCCGATGGCGCATTGCTGCTCGACCGCGTCAACCTGGTCGTTCGGCAGGGCGAGAAGGTCGCCCTCGAAGGTCCCTCCGGGAGCGGCAAGACCACGCTCTTTCGCGTGCTCGCTGGCCTATGGCCCTTTGGCAGAGGACGCGTTGGATTGCCCAAGGACGCCCGGGTCCTGTTCCTGCCGCAGAAACCCTATCTGCCGATTGGGACACTGAAACAAGTCTTGAGCTATCCCGACCCCCCCGATCGCCATGGCGACGAGGTCTGCCGAGAGGCCCTTGAGGCCTGTGGCCTGGGCCATCTTGCCTCCCGCCTCGGGGAGACCGCAAATTGGTCCCTCGGGTTGTCGGGGGGCGAGCAGCAACGCTTGGCGTTTGCGCGCGCGCTGCTCTACCGACCCGAGTGGTTGTTCCTGGACGAGGCGACCTCGGCGCTTGATGCGTCGAGTGAGCGACGCATGTACGAACTCTTGCGCACGCGACTGGTCGGGGTGACCATCATCAGTGTGGCGCATCGGCCTGAGGTGGTCGATTTGCATGCGCGACACCTCGTGATCGATCCGGCCAGCCAGCGGCTTGCCGCGAGCGTGGCAGCCGGCGGGTGAGACACCGTTGCGGCTACGCGACCGTCCGCTCTCACCCCACTGCACCACTGGCTCATCCTCTGCGCCCGCGAGCCCAGCGGGCTTGCCAGAGCGGCAAAGCATGGATTGGCGTTGCCGCGCGCGGGATCGCGAGCGCAGGGATGTAGCGGGCCAATGACGATCCTGTCTTGTTCAGCTCCACGCGCCCAGGACTACGGGCCCCAGGACTACGGGCCCCAGGACTACGGGCTCCAGGTTTACGGGCCTCAGGTTTACGGGCCTCAGATCCCATGGGTTTCGCCGACGGGAGAGCGGATGCTGGGCGCATCGCCATGGCGGGCAAGGCCGGCGCTGTCCTCGCCAACGTGGTGTGTGACGATCAAGCGTCGGGCCAACAGGAAAGAGTGTTGGGCCCTTCCTGTCACGCCTGATCGGGGGTAGCCAGTGACCGCCCGGCACCGCTGTCGGACGGCCAGGCATGGGAGGCGAGGGAAGTCGTCCAAGTGCCAACGGGTGCGTGATAACCTGGCGCAGGCCTGCTTCCGCAAGGGCCAGATGCGCCCGCAACAGGGATCATGGGGAGGTGGTTTGCATGGGCGAGGTAAGCGTCAATGGGCGGAGCTACCGGGTACCGGAACGGCCGGCCGCGGTGATCTGCTTCGACGGGTGCGATCCGGCCTACATCGAGCGCGGCATCGCCGATGGTATCCTGCCGACCATCGCCTCGTTCCAGAAGAACGCGTTCTATGCCACCGCTGAGAGCGTGCTGCCGAGCTTCACCAACCCCAACAACGCCTCCATTGTTACCGGTGCACCGCCGGCCGTGCATGGCATCTCCGGCAACTACTATCTTGATCGCGCCACCGGCGAAGAGCGCATGATCACCGACGGCGCGCTGATGCGGTGCGGCACGATCCTCGCCGCGCTTGCCGATGCGGGTGTGAAGACCGCCGCCATCACTGCCAAAGATAAGCTGCGGCTCATGCTGGCGCACGGGCTTCGCGGCATCAACTTCTCCTCCGAGCACGCCGACGCTGCGAGCCTGGAGCGCAATGGCATCGACGGCGTGGAGGCGATGGTGGGACGGGCCAAGCCCGATCAGTATTCCGGCGATCTGTCGCTCTATGTACTCGATGCGGGGCTCGCACTAATTGAGCGACGGGCGGCACGGCTGCTCTACCTTTCGCTCTCTGATTTCATCCAGCACGCGCATGAGCCCGGCACGCCCGAAGCCGACGCTTTCCACCGCGCCGTGGACGAGCGGATTGCGCGGCTGATGGCTGCGGGGGCCGTGGTCGGCGTGGTGGCCGATCACGGCATGAACGACAAGTCGCTCCCAAACGGTGAGCCCAATGTGGTGTACCTCGAAGAGGCGCTCGCGCGGCGGTTCGGTCCAGGCGCCGTGCGCGTCATCTGCCCAATCACCGACCCGTTCGTGCGCCACCACGGTGCGTTGGGCTCGTTCGTGCGCGTCTACATGCGCCAAGCGAGGGACCTCGCCGCGCTGATGGAGGCCAGCCGTGCGTTGCCGGGAGTTGAGGTGGTGCTTGACGGTCCGACCGCGGCGCGCCGTTACGAGCTGCCAGCCGATCTTGAAGGTGATTTCGTCGTGCTTGGCGATGCCGCAACGGTGATCGGCTCCACGCGCAGCGAGCACGACCTATCGGGGCTTGCCGGCCACCGACTGCGCTCGCACGGCGGGCTCGCCGAGCAGAAGGTGCCGTTCATGGTGTCTTGTGCGCTGAGCGGCGCATGGCTGAGGGCGCGCGCCGGTCGACGCCTGCGCAACTTCGATATCTTCGATGCCGTGCTCAACGGGGCAGTGGTGCCTTGACCACTCCTCCCTCCGCGGGAAAAGGTCAGCGCTCGAGAGAGACTTGTCTGCGCCGATCTGAGGCAGAGGCACCGGAACGGCATCGCGTGAGCCGTGTTGCGTTTATCTGCATATACAGCTATAAGCGGGCATGAACAAACGGGTTGCGTCAGCGAACGCCAGAGGGTTGGGGTGCACGTGCATGCGCCTGCGCAAGGCCTCGCGTCGCGTGACGCAGATCTACGACCGCGGTCTCGAAGCCGCTGGGCTAACGGTCACGCAGTATGGCGTGCTGGGCCAGCTGCGGCGCCACGACGGTATCGGCATTGGCGCGCTCGCCGAAATATTGATCATGGATCCGACGACGTTGACGCGTAGCCTGCGGCCGCTGGAACGTCAGGGGTTGGTGACCATGCAGCCCGATCGTCGCGATAGGCGCTCGCGGTGCCTCCATTTGACGGCCAAGGGGAGTGCCGCGTTCGAGAACGCCATCCCGGCGTGGAGGCGTGCGCAGCAGCAGCTTGAAGAGGCGCTCGGCGGGGCCGAGGCGGCCGCCCTCAATGCGGCACTCGATCACGTTATCGAGAGATTAGCGGATTAGGAGAAGACGGGCGGCAATTACCTGTATATGCAGTAAATAATAAGAGATGAGGCCAAGAGCATGAGCTTGCTTGTTGTGACCGAAGGAGCTGGCGTTGTCGCCAGCGAGGTCGCGCCGGGGACTGTCGGCCGAGCTTTCCGCGAACGCCGCAGAGAATAGAAGCGGCCCCCGTGTCGCCGTGCGCCGAGCCGAACAATCTCTCCGGCGATCGCCCATGAGGGTGAATTTCGTAGCTTCCTTGTTTGCGAGGACCGGGCAACGCGTAAGTTCGCATCTTGATTTCGCGAATGCCCGATCGCTCGAGGCCTTGATCTGAACGAGCACATCCCATGTCGCACCGTACCTTGCCGCTCTGGGCCTTGATCCTCATCGTCGGGACCATTGTCGGCCTGTCCATGGGCCGCGCTCAGTCGATGGGTCTCTATCTGGCTCCCGTTACCAAGGCGCTTGGCGTTGGCCGCGAGTCCTTCGCGCTGGCGATGGCGTTGGCGCAGCTGACGATGGGCTTCGGCGCGCCCTTCTCCGGCGCTTTGATCGACGCGTTTGGCGCTGGGCGCATCATTGTGGTCTGCGTGCTGACGGCCGTCGCCGGCCTCTATGTGCTCTACGCCGCAAACTCCGGTATCGATCTCATGCTCAGCGGCGTGTTGATGGGCGTTGGGGTCAGCGGCACCGGCCTCACCTCGTTGGTGGGCACCATTGGCCGCCTGGCGCCGCCCGAGAAGCGCCTATCGGCCATCGCCTCGGTCGGCATGGCGGCCGGCATCGGCGGCTTCGTGGCACTGCCGGTGATGCACCTCTTGATCGAATTGGGAGGCTGGCAGCAGAGCCTTTTGTGGCTGATGGCGATCACGACGCTTTTGCTGCCGCTCGCCTGGCCTATCGGCGGCAAGCCCGTGCGGCAAGAGGGTGCGGTGCGCGATCAGACGATGGCTGAAGCGCTCGGTGAGGCCCTGCGACATCCCGGTTATTGGCTGCTGACGGTGGGCTTCTTCGTCTGCGGTTTCCACGTCGCCTTCATCATGGTGCACCTGCCGGCGTTCACCCTCGATCAAGGTCTCCCATCCTGGGTGGGTCCCTACGCGCTGTCGGTGGTGGGTATCGCCAATATCCTCGGCACGTTTCTCGCCGGGCAATCCGGGCGGTTCTTGGAGAAGCGACAGGGCTTGAGCCTGATCTACTTGGGGCGCGCCGTGTTGTTCCTGGGTTTCCTCTATCTGCCCATGACGCCCGCATCGGTCATCATCATCTGCGGACTGCTTGGGCTGCTGTGGCTGTCGACCATCCCGCTCACCAGCGGCCTTGTCGCAACGTTCTTCGGGACGACCTGGATGTCGATGCTGTTCGGCATCGTCTACCTATCGCATCAACTCGGTTCCTTCTTGGGCGTATGGCTCGCTGGACGGATCTTTGACATGACCAAGTCCTACGATGCCATGTGGTGGATCTGCATCGCTCTGGGCGTGCTGTCGGCGCTTATCAATTGGCCGATCCGGGAGAGGCCAGTGGAGCGATTGGCCGCCCGTGCCCAAACTGTCAGCGCCTAGTTTGAAGCAATCGGGCTGCGCCTGTTGGGAGCTCAACGATGGGTCAGTCGACGGCAGTTGTCGTGGGCGTCGGCGCCGAGCAAGGGGTAGGTGGCCGTTGCGCGACGCTTCGCTAAGGAGTCCGCGGCCGCCGCTGGCGATGGGCCGCGCGCCCCGAGCGCCAGCCGGCTTCCAGCTGCTGCCCTGCAGGTCGGGCGCTCAGTGCGCGAAGAACACTGGCAGCTCGGCTGCGGACAGGATGTGGCTGGTGGCGCCGCCGAAGATCATCTGTCTGAGCCGGCTCTGGGTATAAGCACCCTTGATCAGCAAATCCGCACCCTGGGCCTTGGCCTCGGCAAGGATCGCTTCTCCTGGCCGGCCGCTGCGCGGCACGACGGTCTTTTCGCTCGCGGTGATGCCGTTGATCTCAAGGTGCGCCAAAGCGTCCCTGGCGGTGGGCCCCGGCACGATATGGCCTTCGATGCCAAGCAGCAGTACGCGTTTGGCACGGCGCAGGATTGGTAGGGCAAGGAGGATCGCGCGCGCCGTCTCGGTGCTGGCGTTCCAATGAATGACGACGCTCTCGCCGAACGATCTGGGGGGTAAGGGCGGTGCCATCAGCACGGGGTGACCGCTGTCAAAGAGGGCTGCTTCCAGCGCGCTCATACGCGAGCCCCGGGCGCCGGGACGGCTCAGCACGGTTACGTCGTAGACGCGAGCCAAGCTGCCGAGCGTGCTGTCCTCGATGGCGGCTCCGCCGCGCCAGCGGAAGCGAGCGCCGCTGCCCTGGCGTGCGGGATGTGCGGTCGCGAAACCATCGAACGTCTGGCGCACGCCGCGGCAGAATTCGGTCTCGTTCCAATCGGCGGGCGGGATGGTGACGGCGACGATGGGATCAGGCGCCACGATTTCCGCGAAGGCGGGACGGAGCGCCACCCCCTCCACCGTGCCCTCGAAAAGATTGGCCAGCAATCGGGCGGTTTCCAGAGCCGACGGCATTTGCTCGCTCTGGTCGATCGGGAGAAGAATGCTCTTCATGGCATCTTCCTCGCTGTGACGGACAAGCGTTTATGGACCTCGCGTGACGACGTATAGCACAGCCGCGGGCCTGTGCGCAGAGGTTGGAAGGCACCAACCAATAGGCCAAATGCGGGCGCCGCGGCAGCGGCAAGCAGACTTGTTTCTGCCCAGCGACTGGCCCCTGCCCTTTCCACAGATCCCTGTCGCACTCTTCGGCTTGTTGCCTGGGGTGAGGACGCCACATGCGACTGTCGATGATTTTGCCTCGGCGCTTTCACGGTGCTCGCATGGGCTTCCCGCAGCGCCGTGACCGCCCCTTGCGTTGCTCCCATTGCCGGGGTGCCCGTAGCGAAGAGGTCACGCGCGGGGCCGGCGCGCGCCCCTGAAGCGAGTTGCAGGATTGGATCTGTGAGCCTTGGTCGGACACTGGACAGCCCCTGCGCAGACTTTGGGCAATCATCCATGGATGGCCCTGGCGCAGGCGTAGGCACCAGGGGCGCGTCGGCGCAAGAGAGCGCAGGAGTGTCTTGGATCTGCAACCCGTGCAATCCACGGCATGCTGGAAGGCAGGGTCCACCGAGGTGTCACGCACAAGCATTGTCCAAATCGAGCCCTGCCAGCGCCCTATACTGATGTGTTCAGACGGCGGGTCATGCCACCGCTCGTCTGCCCTGAATAATCGATATTTTGTCTGAAACTCAAGGACTTGGGACAGCTTTTCAAATTTTTTGGGGACTGTTGCTGGAAGGCCGCAGGATGGCTATTGTTCGCCAGCTCGCTGGGAACGCGGCGTGTTTTTCCGGGGAGCAGCCACAGCGACAAGCCACATCGAAAAGAGGGTAACGGGTATGAGCGGAAGCGAGCGTCTCGATTCCAAGGCTGACCCCATGGGTCACCTATCGCAAGCCTACTTAGGTGGCCTCGACGTGATGATGAGGGGGTATGAGCCGGCGCTTAAGGGCATGGGGCGTTGGAACCTCGAACTCATGGGTTTCATGGCCCGCCGCGCCCGCGCCTGGCTCGAGATCCCGCGCCAACTCGGCCAATGCAAGTCGCCGGTCGAGGTCTTCACGGCGCAGACCAAGTTTTTGCAAGCGGCGAGCGCGGACTATGCGGATGCAGCGCGGCGGCTGACGGCGGTGTGGGGTGCGTGCACGGCAATGCCGCACCGCGATGGCGGCAAGGAGCCCCGCGACTACATCACCTTCCCAGAACCGCAAGAAAGCCCGACTCCCAAGCGCGGTGAGCGCAAGGCAGCGTAGGCTTAGGTCTTCGCTGGCTGCATCCGGTCGGGCAAGTCGAGGCCAACACCGACGAGGCGGCCAAACAGGCGGTCGAGGTTTTCCACGTCGGCGGCAGGGAGCGGCGGCCGCAGAATGGAAGCGATGTTGGAGCGCAGGTGCGCCACATTGCCGGTGCCGAATAGGACGACGTCAATGCCGGGCTGGTGGCGCGCAAAGCGATAGGCAGCATCAACCACGCTCTCGGCTCCGCCTGGGTGTACGAGGAAGGAAAGAGGGTTGTCGGCGGCTGCCAGCTCCGCTGAAACCATCCCCTCGGCAGCCAGTGCAAGGAACGTCTTCTTGAGCACATCCGGCTTTGAAAAGATGTTGCGCACGGCAAACATGCACAAGGTACCA
The DNA here is from genome assembly GCA_024281145.1 of Hyphomicrobiaceae bacterium. Classification (GTDB taxonomy): domain Bacteria; phylum Pseudomonadota; class Alphaproteobacteria; order Rhizobiales; family Hyphomicrobiaceae; genus AWTP1-13. The sequence continues at coordinate 13,658 of JAMXLN010000324.1, forward strand.
ACGCCCTTCTCGCGCGTGCGCGGCAGCAGGCGCCTTTTCGCGTTCTGATGCATCATGCTGAACCCCAGCATGAAGACTTCCCAGCAGGGCTCCTCCACGGCGCGGGTGAGCATGGCGTGCTCTGGATCGCGCGGGCCGGTCTCGCTGACGGCCAAATGGCGAAGCTTGCCTTTTTCCTTTTCGCGCAGCAGCGCCGGCACAATATCGCGCATGGCGCCGTCATAGGCGCCGGGGCCAAGCCCGTGCAGATGGAAGATGTCGACATGGTCAGTGGCGAGTTGGCGCAGCGAATTTTCAAGGTTGGCGAGCACCGCGGAGGCCGAGCTTGCGTGGCTCTTTGTCGAGATCACCACGCTGTCGCGTGTTCGGCCCTTGATGGCCTTGCCGACGATCCCCTCGGTCGCGTAGGCGTTGGCGGTGTCGAGGAAGTTGACGCCGAGGTCTAGGGCCTCGCGCACCAGCGCGACGGACTGCGCCTCGGAGAGGCCGGTACCAAGCCCAATGCGGCTGTTGCCGCCACAACCGAGCCCGGCGACGCTGACTTTGAGGCCCGTCTTGCCGAGGGTGGTATACTGCATGTGCCTCTCTCCACGCGATGCCATCAAGGGATGGCGCGCAACGTCGCGCAACCCGTGGCATGGGTCAAGCAACGGCTAGCGATCGCGGCGGTCCCGCAAATGCCGGTCTGGCACTTGGCTGCATGGCGAAAATGCACGTGCTCAGCGCTTGGGCGAGCCTCACTTGGCGCACGCTCGAGCGGTGAGGCTGGGCCTCATGATATCCGTCAGCACCTCATGGGTGCCCCGCCCCGCGCGGTGTTGCGCACCTGGCTTCCGACCGCCGTGAGCACGCTCGCATTGGGGCTCAGTCAGCGATCCGGGTGCGTTCCTTGGGATGGAAGCGCTCGCGTCACTGCGTGAGGCTTGGCGGTTTTACCGGCGGCCCCCAGATCTGTTCGAGCCGTTGAGCGCGCCCGCAGGCCGTCTTGTAGTAGCTATATCTGTGGGGGTTCTTCTTATAGTAATCCTGGTGGTAGTCCTCCGCCGCCCAGAACGGCTCGGCGGGAAGGATCTTGGTGGCTATTCTTTCCTTGAAACGGCCAGAGGCTTCCAACGCCTGTTTGCTCGCCTCGGCGGTCCTATGCTGCTCGGCGTCGTGCGTGAAGATGGCGGTGTGGTAGGGGCTGCCCTTGTCGCAGAATTGGCCATCCGCGTCGAAGGGATCGATGTTGCGCCAGAACCAGTCGACCAGTTGAGCATAGCTGACTTTGGTGGGATCGAAGGTTACCTGCACCGCCTCGTAGTGCCCCGTGGACTTGGAGGAGACCTCCTCATAGGTGGGCCGATCGACGGTGCCGCCCGTGTAGCCTGATACCGCCCGGATCACACCCGGCACCTTCTCGAATGCTTCCTCCACACACCAGAAGCAGCCGCCCGCGAAGGTGGCGACAGCGACCCGCGTATCGGCGCCAGGGGGCGTTGACTGCGCAAGGGCTGCGACAATGCCGGCCATCAGGGCGAGTTGCGCAACCAGCCAGCGAGAAGCCTTTGTGAGATTGAGCATGGGGAGCGTCCTAGTGCGAGGCCTCGGCACTCCGCCCAAAGACAGGAAGCTCGGTGCCTCTTTGCGGGGGTGATGGTATACGCCAAGCGGGCAGTGCGCGAGCCTCGGCTGGCCTGAGAGGAGGGATCGCTCCTGGGCTCAGCGATCGAAGGGCTAGCGATGCTGCCCGCGCCGTTCTTCCAACAGGCCGAAGAGGGCGGTCAGGCCCATGAAGATGACCGCGGCGCCGAACACCCAGCGTGGCTCGCCGCGGTCCATCAGCCAGCCAAAGAGGAGCGGGCCGAAAATCCCGCCGATATTGAAACCCGTCGAGACGATGCCGAACACGCGGCCGGCCGCCCCGGGCGGGGCAGCCCGGCGCACGAGCATGTCGCGGGCGGGCTGCACGAGGCCGAAGATAATGCCCGAGACGCCCATGGCCAGAATCAGGGCCGGCGCCGACAAGGTAAGGGTTGCCACGAGGAGCATGGCGACGGCAGACAGACCAAAACCAATCGCCGCCACATCGCCGTGGCGATGGATCTTGTCGGCCAATGCGCCACCCAGCAGAACGCCCACGGCGGTTGCGGCGAGATAGGCCGTGAGTGCTGCGTTGGCGGTGGCGAAGGAGACCTCGTGGGCGGCGATGAGAGCGACGACGGAAAAGCTGAAGATGGCGCTGTTCGCCAGAGCGAGCAAGGTGAAGAACACCGTCAGTGCCAACACCGTGGGCGTGACGATCTGACCAAGGGTTTTTGTTGCGGCCTCCGTGGCAGAGCGCATCGCAGGGCCGCGGCGGGCCGACGCCCCGCGCGGCAGCAAAACCCCGACTGCCGCTGCCGGACCGAGCAGCCCGCTGCAAACAAGAGCCGTCTCAAGGCCGCCTTTGTCGGCGAGCGTCAAGAGCGCCAGGGGCGCGATTGCACCACCCATGAAGCCCGCGAACGTGTGCACTGAGAAGGCGCGCCCAATGCGCGCTTCACAGATGCTGTTGCTCAGCAGGGCGTAGTCGGCAGGGTGATAGACGCTATTGGCGAGTCCTCCCAGCACGGCGACCAGGAGCAGCCACGGATAGGACGTCACGAGGGCGAAGGAGACGAACGCGAAACCGCCCAGAACCAACCCGGCGGCAAGGATGGGACGTGCGCCCACTTTGTCTACCAGAAACCCCATCGGCGCCTGTGTGAGGCCGGTCACGATGCTGAAAGTGGTAAGGGCAAACCCGAGGTCGAGAAAGCTCACATTGAGCCGATCTTTGAGCAGCGGCAGCAGCACAGGCAGCACCATCATGTAGAAATGGCTGATCAGGTGTGCTGATGCGACGGCGAAGAGCGTTTCATTCTCGCTGACCGGCGTGGCGCGGCTGCGCATGGACTGGGCCGTATCGGTGGGCATCGCGCCTCTGTGGTGGCTTCTGGCCGCTCACCTATCACAGGCCGTCCGCGGCAGGTATGAGAATGGCGACGGGCTGGAGTGTGGCAAATGGAGAAGCCAAAAACCGCTGCGAGCTGTCATAGCCAGCGACTAGCCGGTGATTAGCCTGCGCCATCCACGACCCGGGCGACCGCGGCGTCCTTGCGCACGTCGGCGGGCGGTCCGGCGAAGATGATTTCGCCGCGCTCGATGACGTAAAGGCGGTCCGCAAAATCAGGCACGTGGTTGAGATTGGATTCGGCGATCAGCACGGCGTGGCCGAGCTCGCGGATGGAAGCAATGCCCGCGACGATGGTGGGCACGACCGCCGGGGAGAGGCCTTCGGTTGGCTCGTCCAAGAGCAGCAGCTTGGGGTCGAGCGCCAGGGCGCGAGCAATCGAAACCATCTTGCGCTCGCCACCCGAGAGCTGTTGGCCGCCACGTTCCCGATAGCGCTCGAGCCGGGGAAACACGCGGTAGGCCAGCGCTTCGCGTTCGGCGGCTGGTCGCGCCGTCGGCCGCGTCCAGGTCGGCAACAGGATGTTCTCCGCCACGGTCAAGTCACCGAATACTTCGCTCTCCTCCGGCGCAAAACCGATCCCTAGTCGTGCGATTTCAAATGGCGCGAGGTGCAGCAGATTGTGTCCCTCCAGAGCGATGGTGCCGGACACGGGCCGACGCGCGCCCATGATGGTGCGGAATGTGGTCGACTTACCCGCACCGTTGCGCCCCACTAGGCATACGAGTTCGCCTGCGCCCACCTGAAGCGATACCCGGCGCAGAATGGCGCTGCCGTCGATATGGACGATGAGGTCTTTGACGCTCAGCATGAGACACCGCGGCGCTTGCCGACCACGGTCTCGATGATGACCGGGTCGGCGAAGAACTTTTCGGGCGGAAGATCGGCCAGAACTCTTCCTTCTGACAGTGCGATGATGCGACGTGAGTATGCGGCAACCAGGTCCATATCGTGTTCGACCAGGATGATGGCCTGGACACCGGCCGCGCGAGCAGCGCCGGCCAGGGTCGCCATGACGGCGTGTTTCTCGGCCGTGGAGACACCAGAGGTGGGCTCATCGAGCAGGATCACTTGCGGATCAAGCGCGAAGGCGGAGGCAACATCGAGCAATTTCTTCTCGCCCTGCGAGAGCAGGCGGGACAATGTGGCAAGGCGCGAGGACAGGCCAAACAGGCCGGCGATTTCGGCGACACGGGTGGCGATCTCGGCGTCTTGCGGCAGCGGCGAGAGGAGCCGCCAGCGTTTGCCCTGGCGCGTGACGGCGGCCGTCGCGATGGTCTCGGCTACGGTGAGCTCGGGGAAGATCTGCACGAGCTGGAAGGTGCGTGCCATCCCTTGTGTGGCGAGCGTCACGGGACCCACACCAGCGATGTTGCGGCCTTTAAAGTAGACCTCGCCCTTGGTCGGCACCAGCAGCCCGGTGAGCAGGTTAACCAGCGTCGTCTTGCCTGCCCCATTGGGTCCCACGATCGACACGAACTCGCCTTCGCGCACGGCGATCGAGACGTTCTCTAGCGCGCGGAAAGCACCGTAGTTCTTGCACACGCTGCGGGCCTCGATGAGCGGGGATGGGGCGTGCTCGGTTGGCCGAGGCGGCGCGCCCTTCGGCTCCTCGGCTGGCGGGGCCGCGTTGGAGGTCGGCTGACGGCTCATGGTGACCCCTCCTCCACGAACCTTGCTCGATCACGACCAAGCGGGAGCATCCTGCTGGCGCGCTCGTTGAGCATCAGGCGGTCTCGGTGGTGCTTGCGGTCGAGGGAGCTGAACGGCGCCCAAGCAACAGGGAAACGTCGATGGCCAACCCGGCCAACCCGCGTGGCAGGAAGATCACGACGAGAGCAAGAATGGCGCCCAACACCAACCGCCAGTATTGCGTTAGAGACTGCAGCTGGTCCTGCAGCAACGTCAGCGCCAGAGCGCCAATGACGGGCCCCAGAAAACTGGAGAAGCCGCCAAGCACGGTCATGAACACGAGATGGCCGGAGTGCGTCCAATAGACGAGCTCCGGGTCGGCAAGGCCGGTTCGGAAGCCGAGGATGGTGCCGCCGACGGCGCCGTAGATCCCCGAGATGGCGAACGCCGCCAAGCGAAACTGGTGCACGCGCACACCGAGGTACTCGGCCTTCTGCGCGTTATCGCGCAGCGAGCGCAGGTGCAGACCGAAAGGGGAGCGCACGATGCGCCACATGAGGAAGGCAGCGAGCGCGCAGAGTGTGAGGCAATAATAGTAGAACGGGCCCGCCAGCAGTTCGATCTTGTTGTAGGCGGCAAACTCTAGACCGAGCAGATGCATGCGAGGCACGCGCATGCCGCTATCGCCGCCGGTGAGGTGATAGAACTTGAAGAGCACGGCGTGCGCCAGCATGCCGTAGGCCAAGGTCAGCATGCCGAAAAAGATGCCCCTGTAGCGCACCGCGAGCCAGCCCAGCGGCAGCGCCACGATGAGCCCAGCGAGCGCGGCGGCCAGGAGCGCCACCTCAAACTCCTTGATACCCCATACGCCCGCGACAACGGCAGCGGTATAAGCGCCAAGACCCAAGAACAGCGCGTGGCCAAAGGAGAGAAGGCCCGAATACCCGAACAGCAAATTGAAGCCCAGGAGCGCGATGGCATAGCCGTAAAAGGGAACGAGAAGATTGGCATAGAAGGGCGGGGCCAGGAGCGGCACGAGGGCCAGCGCTCCCGCGGCGATTGCAACGAGAAGTAGAGCGGAGCCATGCTTCATGCCGCGGGCTTTCCGAAGAGGCCCGACGGCTTTAGCAGAAGTACGCCGATGACGATGAGATAGATCGCCAGGATCTCAAACTCGGGGTAGAGGACGAGAGCGCCCGCGCGGATGAGGCCCACGAGGCCCGCGCCTGCGAGCGCGCCGGGCATCGATCCCAGCCCACCGATCACGACCACGGCAAAGGCCTCGATGACGAACTCCACCGCCATGTCGAGTGAAGCTGCCGCAGTCGGCACCACCAGGGCGCCGCCGAGGGTGCCAAGCAGCGTGCCCAGCGTGAACACCGCCGCGTAGACGGCGCGCACGTTGACACCCAGCGCCTCGGCCATGGCTCGGTTCTCCGCGGTAGCACGCAAGAGGCGGCCGAAGGTGGTGTGCTTCAGGAAAAGGCCGATCAGGAAAGCAGTGAGAAGCGCCGCGCCGATTACAAGCAAATTGTAGACTGGCACGCTGAAGTCCCCCACGGTCCATTTGCCGTAGACGAGGTGCACGTTGTTGAGGGAGCGCGGGTTGGCTCCCCACACCAGGCGGAAGATGTCCTGGAACATCAGGACGAGTGCAAACGTCAGAAGGAGTTGAAAGCTCTCGTCGCGGTCGTAGACGGCACGCAATAGGCGCTCGATCGGCGGTCCGATGACGACCATCAGCAGGCCCGCGAGCACCAGCAGCGGCAGCAACGTCCAATCGGGCAGGCCTGCGCCGAGGCCAAAATTGACGAGCGTGATGCCGAAGTAGGCGCCGAGAGCGTAAAACGATCCGCATGCCAGATTGACGATCTTCTGCACCCCGAACACGAGTTGCAGCCCGGCTGCCACCAGAAACAGCACGGCGGCATGGAAAATGCCGCCGATGAGGACATTGGCGATCGCCGAGATTGCAGCCGGCATGGGGTTGGTGGGCCGTCCTCAGATTTGGAACTTCGCCATCTTGAGCCAATCCCAGAAGTTCGTTCCGGCAGGCTTTTGCAACTCGGTCGAGTACATGGTCTCGATGCGCGCCGGATCGAGGGTTACGAAATCGTATTTGTTGGCATGGGTAGAGAAACCCTGCACGAAGGTCTGGTCGGCGATGTGGTCTTTACGCCAGGAGCCCTTGCCGCCGAGGCTCTCCACCGAGGATCCTTCGAGCGCACCGATCACGTCGTCGATGGCGGGCCAGGACGCGCCTTTGGCCTTTGCCGCATTTTCCACGGCGTCCTTGTAGGAAGCGATGGCGAAGTAGGCGCGATCCGCCTCCCAGTTCGGGTAGTCCTTAAATTTGTCGGCGTACCAGGCGACGAACTCCCTCTGCAGTGCCGTCGCTTTGGGGTTATCGAAGTAGAGCGTGTTATGGCCGAAGATCATACCCTCGGGGGTGAAGTCCTTCTTCATCAGGGTATGCTGCCAGCCGGCTGCGGGGAATACGAGCTTGGTGCCTTTGGTGAGCTCGGCCGCGTGTGCCTGTTTCATGAACACGGGCAGGTCGGCGAATAGCAGCGATGAAAAGATAAGGTCGGGCTTTGCGGCTTTGAGCGCGGCGACATGGCTGGTGAGCTCCATGGTGCCCACCTTGGGCCATTGCTCGGTGACCACCTCGTGCTCGATGCTGAAACGCTTCAGCAACGCCACGAAGGCCGCCATGTTGTTGCGGCCATAGGAATAGTCGGGGTTTATGCCGGCAATGGTCTTGAACTGCCCCTTCCAATGCTTGATCGCGAGGAGCGAGGACATCACGGCCTCGCACTCGTTGTCGGTGCTGCGAAATAGGTACTTGGGGTTGGGGAGCTTTTCGTCGACGCCGTCCTGGGTTGTGCCGTCCCAATAAATCGTGAGTGCGCGCGCCTCCTCCGCAACCGGGCCTAGGGCTAGGCCCACGCCGGTCGAGACGATGCCTTGCACGCAATCGACCTTTTCCTGCTGCACCAATTTTTGAAAGCGCTCGATGGTATCCTTGGGATTGGTTTCTTCCTCAATCACCAGTTCAATTTTGCGTCCGGCGATGCCACCGCCGACGTTGAACTTCTCCACCGCCCACTGCGTGGCCCGAAGCCCGCTCTCGCCGGCACTCGCGGCGATCCCCGAGCGCGGCGCGAGGATGCCGATGCGGCAGGGTTTGGCCTGCGCAACGGCCGGCGCGAACACGCCCGGAGCGGTGACCCCAGCGCCCGCGGCGGCTAACGAGGTGAGCAGGGCGCGGCGAGAAAGCTTCATGGGACGTCCCCTCAATTGCGCTTCAGTTGCGCCATCAGCGAGCGGCGTAGGCGATGATATATCAGCCGCATGTCAGCAACAACGGTCGCCGGCCGATGCGGCCCCTCAAGTTTGGCCGGGCCCGAACCGCCATGCGTTCGTATCTCCAATGGGATGGTGGAGATCTTGGAGCGCGGCTGATCTCCTGACGTTTCAGCCGGGAAGACGCGAACGAGGATCTTCTGCCGTCTCTCAACTGCCGGGTTGACGTGGGTGAGATCAATCTGCCTCGCGTTTGACAGTCTCCATCACGGCGTTCTTGGAGCAGCGGAAGTGCGAGAAATACGTGCGGTCTGAACACGAACTCAGTGATTTCCCGTTCGCAGGGATGCGCGTCGGAGGTTCGCAACAGCTTCATTGTTGCTGTCGGTAAACCAATTGGCCGGAAGCTCTAGGCGGCACTGGACCCCTGCTGAAACGAACGCAAGGTCAACCGAACCGCCGAACTCGTAGGGAATTAGGTCGCGAATTGTGCTCATCCCAAAGCCGGTTTTGTCAGGAGCAACAACCGGAGGACCACCGAACTCCTGCCATTCGAGTTCCAAACGGAGCGGGTGCCCGTTCAGCCGCCGGTTCCAGCGGATGGAGACCATCCCCTTTTGGGTAGAAAGTGCGCCATATTTTGCCGCATTCGTGGCAAGCTCATGGAGGACCATCGCTATTGCCTGACCCGCCTCCGGGCGCAGAACAATCTCTGGACCGGTGATGTTGGTGTTGTGGCGTGTGGCATATGGGGCGAGCTCCTGCCGAATGAGCTCTGCCAGGGATATTCCCTGCCATCGACCAGAACTCAACAGCTCATGTGTTGTCGCCATCGAGCGAAGGCGCCCGTCGAGTGCCTTTACGAAGCTAGCGACTGAAGTACTCCCAACCGCGGTCTGGGAAACCATGGAGCCAACGGTCGCGATGGCGTTCTTCACGCGGTGGTCCAGCTCGGCCAGCAATGCGCGCTGACGTTCCTCTGCACGTTTGCGCTCATTTACATCTATGCTAACGCCCACCACCCGCGTGGGGCGCCCGTTACCATCGTACGAAACGGAACTGCGCCGCTCGACCCACCGGACCTCGCCATCAGAGCGAACAATGCGATATTCGATATTGGACTCCTTTTGCCTATTGGCGAACACCTGATCGCGAAAGGCTTCCACGCGCCTCAAATCGTCTGGGTGCACTCGGGATCGCCA
>JAMXLN010000325.1 GCA_024281145.1 Hyphomicrobiaceae bacterium
TGGGCGATGGCTTCCATCACGCCCTCCGCCAGGCGAACCGCGTCTCGATCCATCGTCCGAGCGCGACGACCGGGACGAACAGGGCGACGTAGGCGATGGCGCCCATCATCAAGGGCGTGGCGTTGCCGGTAAAGGACTGGGCGGTGGTGGCCTGGTTCAGGATCTCACCGACGCCGATCACCGTGCCCAACGCGGTGTTCTTGGTGATGGCGATGGTGCGATTGGTGAGGGGAGGGATACCGAGCCTGATCGCCTGCGGCAGGACGACGTGGGCCAGTGTGGCAGTGAAGGTGAGACCCGTCGAGCGCGCGGCCTCCCACTGGCCCTTGGGCGTGGAGGTGATGCCGGCCCAAACGATTTCCTCCGCGAAGGCGGCCAGCACGAGGGAGAGTACCAGCCACAGCACGACGAAGCTCGGCAGGTTGATGCCAGCACTGGGCAATCCGAAATAGATGAGCAGGATCGCCACGAGCGGCGGCAGAGCCCGGAACACGTCGACGAAGACCACAATCAGCCAATTGATGGGCAGCATGCGGTAAGCGCGCAGGCTTGCCAGCAAGAGGCCTAGCGTGAGACCGGTCAGGACCACGGCGGCGGCGATCTCCACCGTCACCAGCACGCCCTTGAGGATATCGGGCCAATACTGCGCGAGCATCGCCGGTTTAAAGAACGTCTCAACGAACCGCTGCCACGCGCTCATGGCGCTAATCTCGTTGCTTGGTCATGCTTGCCACCCCACCGGCTACGCCTCGGTCCACACCTCCGGCAGGTCGAGGCCTGCTGCCGTCACGACGGCCCCGGAACCTACCAGGCGGGCGGCAACCTCGATATCCCGGGCCATGTAGCGATCCTCCTGAAGCGTAGCGACGTGGCCGCGCACCAGCGCGCGCACGCGCTCCAAGGCCTCGCTCGAGCGCAGGCCTGCGTGAAAGTCGCAGCCCTGGCACGCCGCCAGGAGCTCAATTGCTAGGATCTGCGTGAGGTTCTGGGCCATCGGCAACAGCCGACGCGCCGCGTGTGCTGCCATCGACACATGGTCCTCCTGGTTTGCGGACGTGGGGATGGAATCGATGCTGGCCGGCGCGGCGCGCTGCTTGTTCTCCGCGACCAGAGCGGCAGCAGTCACTTGCGCCAGCATGAATCCCGAGTTGAGCCCGGGTTTGGGTGCCAGAAACGCCGGCAGCCCGGAGAGCGCAGGATCGACCAGCATAGCGACGCGACGTTCGCTCAGGGCGCCGACCTCACAGAGAGCGAGCGCCATCATGTCGGCGGCAAAGGCCACGTGTTGGCCGTGGAAATTGCCGCCCGAGAGCGCAATGCCCTCGCTCGCGAAGACGAGCGGGTTGTCAGAAACGCCATTGGCCTCGATGGCCAGCATGCTCGCCGCGTGCCGCAGCACGTCCAGCGCAGCACCCATGACTTGCGGTTGGCAGCGCAGACAGTAAGGGTCCTGCACGCGGTCGTCCGCGGTAAGATGCGAGGCGCGGATGGCGCTGCCCGCGATCAGCTCCCGCAGCGCTCTCGCACACTCAGACTGTCCACGGTGCGGGCGCAATGCATGCACGCGCGCATCGAAGGGAACATCGGAGCCCTTGGCAGCATCCGTTGCAAGGACGCCAGTCACCAGCGCTGTACGGAGGAGGTTGCCGACCTCAAATAGTGCAGCCAGCGCGTAGGCGGTCGAAAATTGCGTGCCATTGAGCAGGGCCAAGCCTTCCTTGGGTCCGAGCCCGAGGGGCTGAAGGCCGTGCGCCGCCAGAGCCTGCGCCGCGGGCAGCCGCTCATGGCGCGGCGCCAGCACCTCGCCCACACCGATCATCGCCGCTGCCATGTGGGCCAGCGGAGCAAGGTCTCCCGAGGCGGCGACCGAACCCTGACAGGGCACCGCCGGGATGAGATCGTGGGCGAGCATGGCCTCCAACATGCGCAAGGTCTCGGGGCGCACGCCGGACGCGCCCCGTGCCAGGCTTGCCAGCTTCAGCGCCAACATCAGCCGTGCGATCGGCCGGGGCATGAGCTCGCCCACCCCTGCAGCATGCGACAGCACGATGTTGCGTTGCAGTTGGGCGAGGTCGGCCGGGGTGATGCGCGCGCTCGCCAGTTTGCCGATGCCGGTGTTGATGCCGTAGACCGGTTCGCCTCTGGCCACGATGGCCTCGACCGCCCGAGCGCTCTCGCCCACCGCAGCGGCACAAGCGGGATCGAGCGCCACGAGGGCGCCCCCGTAAATGACGCGCCAGTCCGCGAGCGTCACCCGCCCCGGCTGCAACGTCACGTGCAAGGTGGCGGCCGCCTCAGATCGCATCCCGCTCTCCCGTTTTGGGGGCGCTGGACCGAAGGGAACTTGCTTTTTCCCTTCGCGGCAAGGGGGAGGCCGAGCCGGCAGACTTACCCGATCGAGGACCTCATGCCGTCTCCCAATACCTGAGCCAATCACCGGCCCAAGCACTGGGTCAAGCACTGGCTCAAGCACTGCCTCAATCACTGGCCCGGTTATTGGCCCGGTTATTGGCCCAGTTATTGGCCCAGTGCGGCCTTGCGGAACTCGGCGACGAGGTTGCTGGTCTTATCGGCCTCGATGCCCGACAGCTTCAGGAGCTCCGCGTAGCGCTCAACCAGAGCCTTCCGGTCATCGTTGGGAGCGGCACGCTTGACCGCGCTGCGCGTGACCGCGGTGGGCGGCGCGCTCGATACCACAATCGGCGCCTCTGCCTTGGGATAGATCGAAGCGATGAAGGTGCGGTCCTGCTCGGAGAGTTCGAGATTCTCGGTCACGAAACATGGGCTTTGCTTGCCACGCTTGAAGAGGCTCGGCGGTAGGCTGTAGTGCATGATCGATTTGCGATCGACCTTGGTGGCGTTGAGCGAAACGTTCATCGTCAACTGGCGGAAGTTGCGATCCACTTGCACCTTGTCCCAGCCGATTCCGGCGCCGATCTTGTAAGCGGCGTCCCAGTCGATCTCCACGTCGCAATTGGCGTTGGGGCTTTGGTGTTCATGCAGCAATCCCAGCGCGTGGCCGAACTCGTGCAGGATGGTGGCGCGCATAGGCGCTTCGGGTGCGGGCTGCCCATTGGCCAGCATCGGCGCATCCACGCCGTAGAACTGGAGGTTCATCGAAGGATCTTGCGTGCGGCTGCTGGTCCCCGGTACCGACCACCAGCCCTTGTTGTCCTCAAACGCGACCTTGATGTCGGACCCACCGCCGCTCTGGCACAGGCGGGGCGCTCCGCCCTCCTCGAAGTCAAACAGCACGTTGGCGTACTGCATCCATTCGCTGGCAATGCGGGCGACGCGTTCCTGGGCTTTGCGGGTGCCGCCGTGAAAGCACACCTTGATGGTCTCGCCGCGCTTCCAGGTTAGCGCGCGGACCACCACGCCGCGTACTTGGGCAAGGGGTGCGCCTTTGATCTCGGCGGGGATCAACCGGACCTGCGCCTGGGCCGCCGGCAGCGTCGAGGCGATGCAGGAGGGCTGACTGTTGTCCGTGTCCTCAGCGGTTGCGGACCCAACGGTGGCAATGGCCACACAAGCCGCGCAACGGGCAACGACGGCAAGGCGCATGATCAACCCCCCTCACTGGGAAGGCACGCCATAGCCAGCTGTGTTGGCCAAAACATGGTCGCTAGGCTCACGCCCAGTGGGCAAAGCCTGGTGGTCCCCGAGCCCTGAGGGGGCAATACGCCTCTGGGAAAGCCCTGTGGGTTGGGCCCTATTGGGCCCGCTCCTGCCGCGGGGCAAGCTTCGACTTTCGCGCCGGCAGCTTTACCACCAGAAAGAGGGGCTGCGGCCATAGGGTGAGTAGAAGGGCGAGCGACCGTAGCCATTGGGGCGTTCATGACCTCCCCAGGGCTCGGGCCGGCGGCGGATCTTGATGCCACCCTGTGGCTCGCCGCTCATGAGGACCACGAAGTCCGTGCCCTTGCCGGTCTCCTTGCTCAGCGCCTCATCGGAGATGATGACGGCTGAGCCGGGCGAGATGACCTCGGAGATGCGATCGATGGCCTCCTGCGGAAAGCTCACACGATCGAGCGCGGCCTTGGCTGCATTGACGTCTGCGGAGGCGGGCTCGGCGCTGCGCTCGCCCCGGTGCGACCGTCGCGTGCGCCGATTGCCGTCCTCGTCATCATCGAAGCGCCGGCGAGCCTGGCTGCTGGTCATGGTAACCGCGCTCCAGCGCACATCGTCGCCATCATTGATGTAATCGAGCGCCGTGTAGACGTACGTACCGATGGGCTTTTCGGCGTCCTTGATGGTGACGGGCATGTCGAAGATCGGCTGGAAGCCCTGGCGCACGTAGAGGTGTTGCGTCTGGCGGCTGATGAACACCGAAACAGGCGACATCTTGGCCGCCGCCTCCTTGGCAGCTGCGGCAGCTGCAGTCTTGGCTGCGTCGGCAGCCTTGGCTTCCTCGCGCGCGCGCGCCAAGGCGTCGGCCTTGGGCTCCGCCACCGCCTTGGCGGCCTCGAGCTGTACCTGCGCTTCGTCAACCTTGGCCTGGGCCTTGGCCTTGGCTTCCTGCGCACGCTCGATAGCGGTGGGGTTGGGGTTCGCTGCGCCATTGGCGGTCGCGAAGGCCTCCTCTGCGCTCTTGAGGGCGGCGTCGGCTTTTGCCTTGACGGCCTCCGCGAGGCGCTGGGCCTTCAAGGAGCGCGCCGCGTCCGGACCGAGCCGTGCGGCTGCCGCACGGGCCTCGTCCGCTTTTTTGGCGGCCGCTTCAGCCTCGGCAGCCTTGGCCGCGGCGATCGACTTCAAGATCTGGAGGCGCTTGGGAGGAAGGGTCGGCGGGGGCACGTTGGCGTCATCGGCGCGGGCGCCGAGCCGCATCGGCGGGTCCTGTTGGGCAGGGGTAGAAGCCGGGGTTATGAGGGTCACCTCGGGCCCCAGCGGCTTGGGTTTGAACAAGGCGGGGTGGGAAAAGGCCACCGGCGTGACGTCGCTCGGCACGACGATCACGCGCATGCCAAGGCTGGTGACGCCGAAGAGGCGCTCCGCGAAACCGTGGGGCATGCGGATACAGCCATGCGAGGCCGGATGACCTGGTAGCACGCCAGCGTGTAGCGCGATCCCCGACCAGGTGATGCGCTGCATGAAGGGCATCGAGGCATCGTCGTATAGGTTGGAGTAGTGCTCGGCCTCTTTCTGGATCACGCTGTAGATGCCGGCGGGTGTCTCGTATCCGGTCTGCCCGCTCGAGACGGGCGCGCGCAGGATGCGCCCGTCCGCGTCATAGATCGTGACCCGCTGCTCACCCAGGGCCACGATCGCCATCAATGGCCGACCCGCAGGACGCGACAGTTCGCGGTCATCGCGCCGTGCCTCCCGCTCCCTGCTGCTCCTGGCAACCGCTGGATCCCCAGCCAGTGTCACCAGCACTGTTGCGAGCGCCGCGGGGAGGAGCGCTGCCAGACCGGCGTGGGCAAGACGGGCGAACCGCCGCCTAAGGGGGGTGGAGGCGATCATGGGAGGGACCTCGGGAACGAGACACTGAGGCTAAGAGAAACGCAGGCGTTCTGCCACCTCATACTCGCGGCTCCAGTTTTTTGCCAAGCGTTGCCTAAACGCTGGTTACCGAGGCGAAGGTTCCCCGCCACTCGGTCACTTGTAGGTTGATGGGCCCGAAAAAGGGGATGGGGATGGCAGCTGGAGGCTAGCGCAAGCTCGCCACGTTCCTCCCCGCCTTGTGAAGGGGCGAGGTTCTCCCTAATGTCGCGCGCAACGCAAAGGCTGGTGGCGATAGGGAGGATGGGCATGACTGAGCTGGATCGGCGAGGGTTCCTGCGGCTTTCCGGAGGTGGTGCTGTTGCCGCAACGACGGGCGGCATGGCTGGCATTCTGGCGACGGGGCGGGCCCCAGCGTTCGCTCAAGCAACCACGGTTCACTGGCTGCGCTGGACCGATTTCGTGCCAGCCTCCGACCAGGTTCTGCGCAACGACATCGCCAAGCAGGCGGAGAAGGACCTGGGTCTCAAACTCAACATCGAGACCATCAACGCCAACGACATCCAGGCGCGCATCACCTCGTCCATTCAGTCGACGACCGGGCCTGACATCGTGTGCGTCCTCAACAACTGGGGCCAGCTCTACGCCGACAGCCTCGTTGATCTCAGTGACATCGCCGAGGAGGTCGGCAAGGCGCAGGGCGGCTTCTATGAGACCTCGAAGACGGTCGCCAACGACGGCAAGAAATGGATTGGATTGCCCTGGTGCATCGTCGGCCTGCAGATCGCCTACCGCAAGTCGTGGTTCGCGGCGGCCGGTTACGCCGACGGCAAGTTCCCCGAGACCTGGGAGCAGTATCGGGAGGTCGGCAAGAAGCTCAAGGCCAAAGGCCAGCCGCTGGGCCAGACGCTCGGCCACACCTTCGGCGACGCGCCGTCGTTCGCCTACCCCTACCTATGGTCGTGGGGTGGCAAGGAGGTCGAAGCCGATGGCAAGACGGTCGTGCTCGACAGCCCGGCCACCGTCGAATCGGTGAAGTTCATGGTCTCCTTCTGGAAGGATGCTCACGACGAAGGCGGGCTCGCGTGGGATGATTCCAACAACAACCGAGCGTTTCTCTCAGGCACGTGCAGCGCCACGCTCAACGGCGCCTCGATCTATATCGAGGCGCTGCGCAAGCCCGATAGCTACAAGACGGAGAGCGGTGCGCAACTTAAGGACGACATCCTGCACGCAGCGCTGCCCAAGGGGCCGGGCGGGCAGTTCAGCTATCACGTGCCGTTCTCGAACCTGCTGATGGGCTATTCGAAGAACCAGGACGCCGCGAAAAAATTCTTAAGCTGGATCCACGGACGCGACGTCTACGACAAATGGTTCGTCTCTCAGAAGGGTTTTTCCGTCGGCGCCACGACCGATTGGGAGAAGCACAAGCTCTGGGGAGAAGACCCGATCATGCTGCCGTTTCGGCAGGCGGCACGCTCTGGCCGTTTCGCCGGCTACCAAGGGGCTTCCACGCGCAAGGCAGCCGAAGTGGTGACCAAGTACATCATCATCGACATGTATGCCAAGGCCGTGCAGGGGATGCCCGCGGAGGAGGCCGTCAAGTGGGCCCACGGTGAGCTCCTCAAGATCTACGGCACCTGACGGGGGGCCATTGCCTTAAAGAAAACTGTAGGGATCCACGTCCACCGTCAGCCTCAAGTCCGCCGGCAGCTTGGGCAGGCTGGTAAGCCACGCGCGCAGATAGGCTTGCAGATCGAGCTCGCGTGGCGCCTTTACCAACAATCGCCAGCGGTGCCGGCCGCGAATGACGGCGAGCGGTGCTTCTGCCGGACCCAGCACCTCGATACGCGCGGCAGGAGGTGCGTGGCGAGCCACATCGCGCGCGAAGAGCTCTGCGAGCTCCTTGTCGCGGGCCGAGATCACCAGCGCCGCCAGTCGGCCAAAGGGTGGTAGCTGGGCGGACTGGCGCTGGCGGACCTCGCGCGCAAGAAAAGCCTCACGATCGCCGGAGATGATGGCCTGCATCACGGGGTGCTCGGGCATGTAGGTCTGAACATAACCGCGCCCAGCCGCGAGCGCCCGCCCCGCGCGCCCCGTCACCTGGTGCATGAGCTGAAACGTGCGCTCGGCGGCGCGCGGATCGGCCTGACCCAACCCCAGGTCACCATCGACGATGCCCACCATGGCGAGCTGCGGGAAATGATGGCCCTTCGCCACCATCTGGGTGCCGATGATGATGTCCGCCTCTCCGGCCTCAATCTTCTTGATGATCTCGCGCATCTCGATCAACGATGGCACCAGGTCCGAGGAGAGCAGCGCCCTGCGCGCTTGCGGAAAGCGCTCCGCCACCTCCTCGGCGATCCGCTCCACGCCGGGCCCGCACGCCACCAACGCGTCGGGCTCCCCGCACTTGGGGCATTTCTCCGGGATCGGCAGCGCAAAGCCGCAATGGTGGCAGGTGAGCCGGCGCCGGTAGCGGTGCTCCACCAGCCAGGCCGTGCATTGCGGGCAGTCGATGCGGTGGCCGCAGGCGCGACACAGCGTGAGCGGCGCGTAACCGCGGCGATTGAGGAAGAGGAGCACCTGTTGCGTCTTGCCCAGCGTCTCGGTCATGGCCGCGACCAGCTGGGGCGACAGCCATTTGCCGCGCTCGGGCGGGTGCTGGCGCAAATCGATGGTCGCCACGTCGGGGAGTTGCGCGCCCGAGTAGCGGGCAGGCAGCCCGACGAACCCATACCGACCGGATCGGGCGTTGACGTGGCTTTCGATCGAGGGGGTGGCCGAGGCCAGCACCACGGCGTGCTTGGCGAGGCTGCCGCGCACAACGGCCATGTCGCGGGCCTGGTAGTGCACGCGATCCTCCTGCTTGAAACCTCCGTCATGCTCCTCGTCAATGACGATGAGCCCCAGATCCTGGTACGGCAGGAAGAGAGCGGAGCGCGCACCGACCACCACGCGCGCTTGGCCGTTGGCCGTCGCGCGCCAAGCGCGGGCGCGTTCGGCGGGCGAGAGCGCGGAGTGCCACTCCACGGGCGCACAGCCGAAGCGCGCTGCAAACCGGTCCATGAATTGGCTGGTGAGCGCAATCTCCGGCAGCATGATGAGCGCCTGCCGCCCGCGTTCCAGCGCGCGTGCCACGGCTTCGAAGTAGACCTCTGTTTTGCCTGAGCCAGTGACGCCATCGAGCAGCGTCACCGAGAAGCTCTGCGCGTCGGCGGCAGCGCGCATGGCATGCACGGCCGCCGCTTGCGCCGCGCTGAAATCGACGCACATGTGCGCCGGGTTTGGCACGGGCAGGCGCCGCTCGGGGATTGCAACTTCGGTGAGCGTGCCGGTCGCGATGAGGCCGTCGATGACACCGGTCGAGCATGCCGCCTCCGCCGCCAACGCTAGCTTGGCGCGCACGAGCCCGTCGGCGGCGATCTGAAGGGCGCGCTTGCGGGCCGGTGTCATGCGCGTCGGCTCGGCGGCTTCCTTGTTGCGGACGACACCGATGCGCGGTTTGGAAGGTTCGAACACGGCGGGTGCGCCCATCATCATGCGCACCACCATGCCGAGTGGTGCGAGCGTGTAGCGGGCGACCCACTCGGCGAACCGCATCGACAAGACGGGCAACGGCGCGACGTCGGCGATCGTTGCCGTGATGACCTTGAGCTTGTCGTCGGTAACGGGTTTGGGGCTTTCCCCGACCGCGCGATCCCAGATCACGCCGATGCGCTGTTGCGGTCCGAACGGCACCAATACGAAGGCCCCGACAGGGGCTTCAACGTCGTCGGGGAGCCGATAGTCGTAGGTCTGCTCGAGTGCGACCGGCAAGAGCACCGGCACCCGTCGGGCAGCGGCCGTGGCGGATCGCCTATTTTCCTCAAGCGGCGCGAGCAGGCTGTGCAAGGAGGACCCCTGAACCTGGCTGTGGGGTCGATCCCCCCGGCACATTTGATCCGGCACATCTGCGGTGAGGCCCTGGCGGTGAGCCTCAATTTGTGAGCCTCTATTTGTGATCCCAAGCGGTCAGGCCGGTCTCGCGCTTGGGTCCGAATCAGTCGGCGTCAGCGGCACTATCGCCCATCCCTTGGTCGCGCATAAGGAGGCCTCCTTACCGAACGGACAGCGCCAACGAGCTGTGGGCCAATCGAGAGGCTGGGGACGGCAGTCCCTAGAGTGCCGCAAGCGCGCTGTTCTTGCGGTCGGTGATCAGCATCGAGCCTGGCTTGTGGGTGATGCAGATCGCCGGCCGAGCGGCCTCGATGGCCACCTGCGGCGTCACCCCGCAGGCCCAGAACACGGGGATCTCGCCGGCGGCGATCTCGGCCGGATCGCCGAGATCGGGCTTGGCGATGTCCGCAATGCCGATCGCTTCCGGCAGGGCCAAATGCACCGGCGCGCCGTGCACGGCGGGAAAGCGCGAGGTGATCTCAACGGCTCGGATCGCGTCGCGCGGGGTGAAGGGCCGCATCGAGACCACCATCTTGCCTTTGAAGCGGCCGGCCGGCACGCAATCTATGTTGGTGCGGTACATCGGCACGACCGTGTCGCGTTCGATGTGTCGCAGCCGCAGGCCGGCCTCGAGGAGCGCCAGCTCGAAGGAGAAGGAGCAGCCAAGGACAAACGTGACGAGGTCGTCGGTCCAGAGCGCGCGGATGTCGGTGGGTTCCGCGACGAGCTTGCCCTCCTTGTACACGCGGTAGCATGGCACATCCGTGCGGATGTCGATGTCGCCGAGATCGGGGAGCCTGGGGTCGCCCGGTGCACCCATGCCGATCAAGGGGCACGGCTTGGGATTGCCCTGGCAGAAGGCCGCGAACTCGAGCGCCAGATCTTTGGGGAGGATGCACAGGTTGCCTTGCACATAGCTTGGTGCAACGCCCGCCGTGTGGCCCGTGTAATCACCGGCGCGGATGATGCGCCTGGCCTCCCGCGAGCTTTCGATGCCCATCAGCGGGTTGGAGGATTTCGCTGACGTTGCGCTCTGAGGCTTGGGCTGAGACATGGACTGAGACATGGACTGAGACATGGACTGGGACATGGACTGGGCTCGGTGCGGAAAAAACCTCTCGCAAAGCTATCACGTTGGCCTCAACCCGGCCACCCGGCACGGGCGCGCGCCTGGCCCAACGCTGGTCCTGAGGCTGGCCTTGACGCAGCCTGACGCGTGGCTGCCGGGCATCGTCTTTGCCGGGCATTGTTTCGCAGGAGGGTGGTGTGCGCTAGGGCGCCGACCGCCAAGTCACCGGGGCTTTTAAGCTGCCGGGCCTCTAGCCCGAATGCGCCGGGCTCAATCCGCCGCGCTGCTCGACAAAGCGCGCCACCGCTGCTGCGCCGTCGCCCGTCTTGAGATTGGTGAACACGAAAGGCCGATCCCCGCGCATCCGTCGCGTGTCGCGCTCCATGACCTCCAGCGAGGCACCTACGTGTGCAGCAAGATCGGTCTTGTTGATCACCAATAGGTCGGAGCGCGTGATGCCCGGCCCTCCCTTGCGCGGGATCTTTTCTCCCTGCGCCACGTCGATCACGTAGATGGTGAGATCCGCCAGCTCTGGGCTGAAGGTCGCAGCCAGATTGTCGCCGCCGGACTCGATCAGCACAAGGTCGAGATTCGGAAATTTCGCGCGCATGTCGGCGACAGCCGCGAGATTCATCGAGGCATCTTCGCGAATTGCAGTATGCGGACAGCCGCCGGTCTCAACGCCGGCAATGCGGTCCGGCGTCAGCGAACCCGAGCGCACCAGGAATTCCGCATCCCATTTCGTATAGATGTCGTTGGTGATCGCCGCGATGTCGTAGCGCGCGCGCAGGCGCTTGCACAGCGCGTCCATCAATGCGGTCTTGCCGGAGCCGACCGGACCGCCGACGCCGACGCGAAGCGGCCCGTGGGGGGAGCGGATCATGACCTGAACAGCCTCGTATATTGGGTTTCGTGTCTCATGCTGGCGATGTCGGCGCGGAGCGTGGCGC
>JAMXLN010000326.1 GCA_024281145.1 Hyphomicrobiaceae bacterium
GTCATCGGCGTCACCCTCCAGCTCTACGATCATGGTGAGGCCGTCGGCCGGCGTGGTAGCTGCTGTGCGGGCCAGGACATCTACGACGCCCGCCGCGGCGCCGACCGGCTTGGCATCGCCCACTACGTGCTCGATTACGAGCAGCGCTTTCGGGCGATCGTCATGCAGTCTTTCGTTGACAGCTATGCGGCGGGGCGGACACCCATTCCGTGTGTGGCGTGCAATCAAAAGATCAAGTTCCAGGAATTGCTAGCGACCGCCCGCGAGCTGGAGGCCGACACTCTCGCCACCGGCCACTATATCGAGCTGCGTCAGGGGCCCATCGGCCCCGAGCTCTACCGCGCCCACGACGCGGAGCGCGACCAAAGCTACTTCCTGTTCGCAACCACCCGCGCGCAGCTTCAGTGGTTGAGCTTTCCCCTCGGCGGCTACAGCAAGGCCACAGTACGCGATCTGGCGCGCAGCTTCAGCCTGCCGGTGGCCGGCAAGTCCGATAGTCAGGACATCTGTTTCGTGCCACGTGGGCGCTACACGAGCGTAATCGAGCGCCTCAAGCCCGGCGCCGCGGAGGCTGGCGACGTCGTGCATGTCGACGGGCGCGTGCTTGGCCGACACGCCGGCATCGTCAACTACACGATCGGCCAGCGCCGCGGGCTTGGCATCGCGGGCCCTCAACCCCTCTTCGTCGTGCGCCTCGATGCCGCCAAGCGGCAGGTCGTGGTCGGACCGCGCGAAAGCTTGCATGCGCACTGGATCACCCTTAGGAACGTGAATTGGCTAGCAGACGAGCCGATATCCACGGGGGGAATGACCGTTGCCGTCCGCGTGCGCTCCGCCTCGCCGCTGCAACCGGCGACCCTTTTTCCGTCGGCCGACGGAGCCAGAGTGCTGTTGCACGATGGCGAATACGGCGTCGCCGCCGGTCAGGCCTGCGTCTTCTACGCGGACGCCGGCGACCGCGCGCGTGTGCTGGGCGGCGGATGGATCGAGCGGGCCCTGAGCCGGTCCGATCGGCCCGAGCGGGCCGACGCGACCTGCCGCGTGCCGGCCGTGAAGGTCATTGAGGGAGGGTGAGGGAAAGATGAGGCCGACGCTGCGTTCTGAAGAGCCCGGTGGCCCCAAGTTCTTCAAGCGATTGAAGGACACCGCCGATGGCAGCGCGCGCATGGACGAGGACGCCATCAAGAGCGCCTACCGCCGCTGGGCTCCCGTTTACGATCACACCTTCGGACGCGTCGCAGCCGAGGGGCGCAAGCATTCCGTGGAGATCATCAACCAGCGCAGGGGCCGCGTACTCGAGGTCGGCGTGGGCACGGGCTTGTCGCTGCCCGCCTATGCGCGGCATCTGGAAATCGTCGGCATCGACCTCTCGCCAGAAATGCTCGAGAAGGCGCGCGAACGGGTGGCCACCGAGCGCCTCCCGCACGTCGCCGGCCTTTACGAGATGGATGCCAGCGACCTGAAATTTCCGGCCGCGTCGTTCGACACCGTGGTTGCCATGTACGTGATGACGGTGGTGCCCGACCCCGAGAAAGTCATGCGCGAGCTGGCACGGGTATGCCGTCCCGGCGGCGAGGTGCTCATCGTCAACCATTTCAGCGCCGAACAAGGCAAACCCGGCTGGGAAGGCATGCGCGGCTGGGTCGAGCGTCGCATGGCCCCGTTTGCCGACATGCTGGGCTGGCGCCCGGTGTTCGACATTGAGCGGGTGCTCGTGTGCGAGGATCTGTCGCTGTTGGAAAAGCGGGGATTGCGCCCCTGGGGCCTGTTCACGATGATGCGCTTCCGCAAGGCCAACGACGCGCGAGCCGCAGCGTGAGGGTCGAGGGCTTACGAGCCTGAAATGCCGCCCCCCGGCGCTCGGAGGGACCCAACCAACCCCGGCAAGTCGCGCCGCCTTCGTGCGGAGGCTTGCGCAGCCTTAAGCGAACGTGCGCACGTCGATGAAATGGCCGGCGATAGCCGCGGCTGCTGCCATCTGCGGGGAGACGAGGTGCGTGCGCCCGCGATAGCCCTGTCGACCCTCGAAATTGCGGTTCGAGGTGGACGCGCAGCGCTGGCCAGGCTTGAGCTGGTCGGGGTTCATGCCAAGGCACATGGAACACCCCGCCTCACGCCACTCAAATCCGGCCGCCACGAAGACCTTGTCGAGCCCCTCTGCCTCGGCCTGTTGCTTCACGAGACCCGACCCCGGCACGATCATCGCATAAGCTAATCGCGGCGACACCTTGCGCCCCTTCACCACCTGGGCCGCATTGCGCAGGTCCTCGATGCGTCCGTTGGTGCAGGAGCCGATGAACACCACGTCAAGCCCAATATCGACGATCCGTGTGCCAGGCGTGAGCCCCATGTACGCGAGCGCACGCACCATCTTGCTGCGCCGACCAGCGTCCGCGACCTTGTCGGGATCGGGCACGACACCCTCAATCGAGGCGACGTCCTGCGGGCTCGTGCCCCAGGTGACCGTCGGTGGCAGTCGGGCCGCATCGAGGCTGACCGTGCCGTCGAAGTGCGCGCCCTCGTCCGACCGCAGCGTTTCCCAATACCGCATGGCTTGATCCCAGGCGGCACCTTTGGGTGCTTTCGGCCGTCCCTCGAGATAGGCGTAGGTCTTCTCGTCGGGTGCCACCATGCCCGCCCGGGCTCCGGCCTCAATCGACATGTTGCACACGGTCATGCGGCCTTCCATCGAGAGCGCACGAATGGCCTCGCCGGCATACTCAAGAACGTGGCCGGTGCCACCGGCGGTACCGATCTCGCCGATGATAGACAGGATGATGTCCTTCGCCGTCACGCCGTCGGGCAGCTTGCCATCGACGGTGACGCGCATGTTCTTGGCCTTCCTCTGGGTGAGCGTCTGGGTGGCCAGCACGTGCTCCACCTCAGAGGTGCCGATGCCGTGCGCCAGCGCTCCGAAGGCACCGTGCGTGGAGGTGTGGCTGTCGCCACACACGATGGTCGTGCCCGGCAGCGTAAAGCCTTGCTCCGGTCCGATCACGTGCACGATGCCTTGTCGCACATCGCGCTCGTCGTAGTACTCGATGCCGAATTCCTTGGCATTGCGGGCGAGGGTCTCGACCTGAATGCGGCTCTCCTCGTCCTTGATGCCTTCACGGCGCTCCGGCGTAGTGGCAATGTTGTGATCAACCACGGCCAGCGTCTTGTCGGGCGCACGCACCCTGCGCCCGGCCAGCTTGAGGCCCTCAAACGCCTGCGGGCTCGTCACCTCGTGCACGAGATGACGGTCGATGTAGAGAATAGCGGTGCCGTCCGGAAGCCGCGAGACCACGTGATCCTCGAAGATTTTGTCATAGAGCGTCTGTGGTGCCGGATTGGGCATGGCGTGCTCGTCCTGTTGGCTGTCCGCGACCTCTGATAGCGCGCGCGCCAGCCGCTCGCAACTTCCCCAGCCCGCTCCCAGCCGGCCCCAATCCGGCGGGATGGTGAGCCGCCCCGCGCATTGTGCTAGCAAGCAGCCAACACAAGGGAGGAGCTGCTCGATGCGGATCGCGTGCGCGGGAGGGCGGGGGACCCTTCTGTTGGGCCGCTTCAGCCCTGTCATCGGCGCGTTCCCCGACACCGTCCCGGGCGACGTCGCGAAAGACCCCGCTCCGCAAAAGCCTCTAGCGGCGGACTGGCCCAGCCGCAGGGCGCCCATCGCCCAGCGAAGAGGCGTCACACGCTTTGCCTGCGCGCCGACGACCAAGGCCGGCGCCCATGGCTGAAGTCCGCCCCGCGACGCCGCCGGTGCTCGCAACCGATCGGCTCACCCGCACCTTCGGTGGTCTGATCGCCGTGCGGGACGTTTCCATCTCGCTCCGCCAAGGCGAGCTGCACGCCGTCATCGGCCCAAATGGCGCTGGCAAGACCACGCTCGTCAACATGCTATCCGGCGAGATCAAGCCGACTGCCGGCCGGATCGCGCTGCTGGGACGCGAAGTGGCGGGCGAGCCCGCCTGGCGCATGGCGGCCCTCGGAATCGGCCGCTCGTTCCAGCGCATCAATATCTTCGCCTCCTTGACGGTGCTCGAGAACGTGCGGCTCGCAGTGCAGGCGGTGAGCCTAGCGCCCCGGCGCCTCCTCAGCGATGCTGCGCGCGCAGGCGACCTCATCGCCAAGGCCGAGGAGGCCCTGCAGCGCATCGGCTTGCTGGGGGTGGCGGCGCGCAGCGCGGGCACCCTTTCGCACGGCGAGCAGCGGCAATTGGAAATCGCCATGGCGGTGGCGAGCAACCCCAAGGTGCTGCTGCTCGATGAGCCGCTGGCCGGCATGGGGCCAGAGGAGTCCCAACGCATGACGGCGCTCTTGCAGGACCTCGCACGCGAGCACGCCCTCCTGCTCATCGAGCACGACATGGACTTCGTGTTTCGTGTGGCCGACTGGATGACAGTGATGGCCGAGGGCACGGTGCTGGCCGAAGGCAGGCCCGAGGCCATCCGCGCCAACACAGCCGTTCAGGACGCCTACCTCGGGGGCCACGCGTGAAGGCGCCGCAAGCCACGCCGCCCGTTCCCTTGCTCGAAGGTCGTGGGCTCGACACCTACTATGGCCAGAGCCACGTGCTGCGCGGCGTCTCGCTGCGCATCGCCGCGGGCGAGGCCATCGGACTTATGGGCCGCAATGGCATGGGCAAAACCACCCTGATCCGCACGCTGGTCGGACTGGTGCGACCGCGGGCCGGCGCGGTGCTGTTCGAGGGCGAAGACATTACGGGATTGCCGACCTTCGCCATCGCCCGGCGCGGGATTGCTTACGTGCCCGAGGGGCGCGGCATCTTTGCAAGCCTGAGCGTGGCCGAGAACCTGGCGATTGCAGCTCGGCCGGCGCAGGCGGGCGCTGCCCCAGGCTGGTCGGTGGCGCGGGTGCTCGAGATCTTTCCGCGCCTGGCAGACCGCCTCGGCCATCGCGGCGATGCGCTCTCGGGTGGAGAACAGCAGATGCTGGCGATCGCCCGCGCGCTGCTTTCCAATCCGCGGCTCATCATTCTGGATGAGGCCACCGAAGGGCTGGCACCCATCGTCCGTGACGAGATCTGGAAAACGGTGGCGCTCATCCGGTCCACCGGCATGGCCACGCTCCTGGTCGACAAGACGGTGGCCGCGGTGACGGCCGTTGCCGACCGCATCGTCATTCTGGTCAAGGGCGAAGTGGTGTTTGCCGACACTCCAGATCGGCTCACAGCAGATCCGCAACTGCTGCATCGCCATCTCGGCGTATGAGGCGAAGCGCGGGTGGTGCCGCGCAGCGAAATGCAAAGCCCGACGGAGTTCCATCCGTCGGGCTCCGTGCGCCGCTCCTCTCATAGAGAGGGGCGGCGAGGTTGGGTGGGCTCTACGCTTCAACGCTGGAGCTGCCGGAGGACATGTCAAGCACAAGCGCTGTCCGCAGCTTGGCTCTGTCGCGGCTCAATCTCCGTTTGCTGGCCCTCCTGATCCCTGATCAGGTATTTGCGAGATCTCCTGCTTGCGCTGCTTTGGCGGGAGCTGGCTCCTCGAGCACCTCGCTCCCCCCACAACCCCACAACACCCAGAGATCCGCTGTAAGTCGCGAATTGTCTTGAGCTACGTTGAGCTGCCGCCCTGCGGCACACGCGGGCCTCAGGCGACAATCGCCTGCATCAGGACGGCTTCGAAACTGCCCGGAGGAGACATTTTCTTAGACCTCCTTTCCTGGATTACCTACAACACTGCATCCACCGGCGCCGCCCCGTCAAATCACAACTGGCCTTCCCATCACAATTGTCAAATCGCAACCAAAGACGCGTTTCGCGCGGGATTGCGGGGGTATCCCCACATTGGACGCCATTAACCCAGCGTTCGCGCCCCAGTGTTAGGCTGGCAACGAACGATCGAGGCCAGCGCCCCAAGTCGGCGTCTGGATGGGAGGTGGCCAATGCATCGCCTGTTTGGGCTCCTCGCCGTGATGGCGGCCGGTCTCGGCGTTTATGTGCTGTTCGCCGACACCGCGCCCAGCGGACCGGGCAAGGCCCTGGACAACGCGCCCGTTGCCTACAGCGTCTGGGCGCTCGGCCTCCTCATGGGCCTGACGTTGGCATGGCTTGCCAGCATCAATTGGTCCACGGTGCCGGCGCGCGCCGTCAGCTGGGCGAGGCTGCAGCGCCGTCGCCTGTGGCTTGCGCTCCTCGGCGGCATCTGTGCGGGGATTTTGGTGTTGTTCTGATCGAGCCGTGAGACCGATCAGGTCGTGCGCTCACGCATGACCCGGAAATAGTGCTCGGCGTGCTGGTAGAAGTTCTCCATCTCAACTTTGTCGCCGCTCACCGCCGCCTCGCGTGCAAGGGCCATATATCGCTCGTAATTGCGCTGGGCGTTGGCGGTTCCGTTGTGGTGGGGTCGGCGCTCGAGCGGTGTCTGGTGGGGGCGATATTTGGCCGCACCGCGAGCACCCCGCTCGCCCCCGGGACGTGACCGGTGCGGTCGGTAGGACCTGTTGCGCATCTCGTTCATGGAACTGTCATCCCCATCCCGGTCTCCGCCTATGGCGAGGCACCCACGCGCCCCCGAGCGCGTGCTAGCCTGCGCAGTCCGAGAGCCAAGCCCTGGCGTAGCCTTTTCAGAGCCGCCTTTAGAAGATTGAGCGCCGGCCCACGTATTGGAGTGCTGGAGTGCGGGGCGAACGCCCCGCGGGACGCCTCCGACTCACATAGTATGCGTCGTTGGAGACGCAAGGGGGTGGCATTTCCGGCGCACGCTGCCGGGAATTGTGCAACGAGGACCGGTCCGATCCATGACGCACATCCTGTGCCGGGATTGCTGCCAAGTCTTTGATGGCCCAGCCGAGATCTGCGATCGGTGCGGCGGCGGGCGGCTCCTTGCCCACCCAGAAATCGCCAGCCTTAGCATCGCCCACATCGACTGCGACGCCTTCTACGCGGCGGTGGAAAAGCGCGACCGCCCAGAACTTGGCGACGCGCCGCTAATCGTCGGCCATTCCGGCGGACGCGGCGTGGTGGTCACGGCCTGCTACGTTGCGCGCACATTCGGCGTGCGCTCGGCAATGCCGATGTTCCAAGCCTTGCAACTGTGCCCGCACGCGACCGTCATCCAACCTGACATGGCCACCTACAAGCGCGTGAGCGAGACCATCAGGGCGATCTTTGCGGGCGCAACCACCATGGTCGAACCGCTCTCACTCGACGAGGCCTATCTCGATCTCAGCGACGAGCATCGCCTGGCGGCGGCCTCGCCGGGCGCGACCTTGGCGCGAATTGCCAAGCGCATCGAAGAAGAGGAGCGCATCACGGTCTCGATTGGTCTGTCGTGCAACAAATTCCTGGCCAAGCTGGCCTGCGAATTTGCCAAGCCCCGCGGCTTCTCCGTCATCGGCCGGGCCGAGGCCAAGGCGCTGCTGGCGCCGATGTCGGTGCGCAAGATCCACGGCGTCGGTGCCGTCACGGCGCGGCGCATGGAGGCGAGCGGGCTCAACACCATTGCCGACTTGCAAGCCCTCACGGAACGGGAGCTAGTGGGACGGTTCGGGAAGTTCGGCGGCCGGCTCGCCCGCTTTGCCCACGGCAATGACGACCGCAGCGTGACGCCGTTTCGGCCAGTCAAGAGCATCTCCGCCGAAACCACCTTCGGCCAGGACACCGCCTCGCCGGGGCGGCTGCGCGAGGTGGCGCTCGGACTATGTGAGCGGGTCGCCAAGGAGCTCGCCCGCAAGGGCGTCGCTGGATTGAGCATCGTCCTGAAACTCAAGACGTCCGATTTTCGTGTTCTCTCGCGCAGCCGCCGTCTGTCGCACCCGACCCAGCGTGCAGGGCTGATCTTTGCGAGCGTTGCCGCGCTCATCGACCGAGAGGCCGACGGCCGGCACTTCCGGCTGATCGGGGTCGGCATTGCCGACCTGGGACCAGCGGCGGGTGCCGATCCCGCCGACCTTTTCAGCCTTGCTGATACGCCCAAGCTTCAGGCGGCCAAGATTGAACGAGCCGGTTGATGGAGCCGGGGTTGATGGAGCCGGAGTTGAAGGACCCGAGTTCCAGGGAAATGCTGGCCCCGCGGCGGCGCTGCAACGCTGATCGCCCCGGAGGCCTCTAGCCGGCGTTCCGGTAGTGCCGGATTTGGGCTATAAGGGGTGCCCGTGCGCAGGTTGGGCGCAAGAGGTAGCCAGGAGTTCAGTCAGGGATTTCGGCGCATGGTGCGGCGGCTCACGATTGGCCTCATGATCTGTGCGAGTGGGCTCTGGGCGAGCGGGGCATCGACGGCCTTGGCGCAGCAGAGCGACACCAGCCTGCTGCGTGTGCGTGAGGCGGCCGCGGCGCTGGTGCGCGGCAATGTCGACCAGGCAATCAACATCTATTCCGAGGCGCTTGAGGACAAGTCGCTGCCCAATGATCGGCGCGCGACCATTCTCAACGACCGCGGCGTTGCCTATTCGCGCCGCCAGCAGCAAAAGGAGGCGATCGAGGACTTCAACAAGGCAATCCAGCTCTATCCGGAATACGCCGCCGTCTACAATAATCGCGGCAATGTGCTGTTGGGTCTCGGCGCCGTGCGCGAGGCAATGAAGGACTTCGACCGCGCGCTGTTGCTGGCGCCGGGATATGCCGCCGCCTACAGCAACCGCGCCGGGGCATTTATGAAGCTCGGCCAGGTCGATCGGGCGATCGCCGACTACACCAAGGCCATCGAGCTCACCCCCAACAGCGCCGCGGCCCTGAGCGGGCGAGGTCGCGCGCATCTCGCCGCGCATCGGCCGCACGGGGCCATCCGCGATTTCACGCGTGCCGTCGGGCTCGACGCGCGCTTCTCCGCGGCCTATCGCAGCCGCGCCGAAGCCAAAATGGCGATCGATCGCTACGAAGAGGCGATCGAGGACTTCAGTCGTGCCGTCGCCTTCGAGCCGCGCAATGCCGACATCTATGCGCTGCGTGGCGCTGCCTACATGGAGGCCGACAACGCCGCCTCCGCCATCAAGGACTTCGCCAAGGCCATCGAGCTCGCTCCTAACGTGGCGGCGTTCTATGCCGCGCGCGGCCTCGCCTATGCCAAGGCCGAAGCCTACGAGGAGGCTCTCAACGACTTCGGCCGCGCCATCGAACTGGAGCCGCGCGCGCCCAAGGCGTACGCCTATCGCGCCTGGACCTATCGCCAGCAACAGCAAGCAGAGCTCGCGACGAAAGATGTCGAGCGGGCCCTGAAACTCGACGACAAGAGCCCTGAAGCGTATTGGGCGCGTGGCGAAATAAACGAAGCGCAGGGACGGGCCGAACTGGCGGTCGCGGACCTGCGCAAGGCCCTCACCCTCGAGCCGCGCCTCAAAGAAGCGAGCCAGGCGCTGCAACGGCTGGGCGTCAGCGTGCGCCCGGGCGACGCTGAGGTGGCCGATGCCGGCTTCGACCAATGGCGCGTGTTCCAGAGCGGCGGACAGTACATCGCCACCAACGACGAGTTCCCACGCCTGCGCGTCGCGCTGGAGATGGTGGGGCGCGGCCAGCCGCGCATCCTGGAGTGGGATGTGAAAAAGCCGCCCTTCCAAGGCATCGCCGTCCTGCGCTTCCACGCCGGCGTGGTGGATGGACCCAAAGGTCCTGAGGATGTGGAGCAGGCCGCCGTGATCGACCTGCAGTCGGGCTCGGTGGTGTCGGTGGAGGTGCAGCGGCAGGGCGAGAAGCTGGCGCAGTGGACTTGGGACGACGGCAAGCTCATCGTCGCCTCGGCCGACGGCGTCACCGACGAGTTCCAGCTGCGGCAAGGCAAGCCCAAGGAGCCCCCACCCCAGACCCAACAGAACCGCACGGCCGAGCAGCGCGGCCGCCGGCCGCGAACGCTGTTTGAGCTGCTGTTCGGGTTTTAAGGGGCCCACCCCGCGGCGGTGGGGAGGTGACGTCAGCCCCTGGGGTGCGGGCCCGCCCCTACCTCGCCTCACCTCGTGCAATCTCGCCTCGGGCGAACTCACTTAGCCCGCCCCCAGGCCGCACCCGGCTCGACCCTCTCAGACATCGGCCCCGTTAAGGATCTGCCTGCCCAAAGCTCGCGCGGCCCAAACCTCGATGTGGCCCAAAGCTCGACGTATCAAACCTCGATTGGTCGGCTCGCCCGTGTCGAGGTTGTGCGTGCGTCAAGGCGTTGCGCGCAAGCGGCCTCGCTCGCCCGGCAAGCATTATGCATTCGACAGTGGCGCTCAGCCCATAGATAATCTCCAGTCCGGTCCGCAGGTTGCGTTGTCGAGGAAAGTCGTCATGAGAAAGCTGGGGCTTGCCTTGGCGCTTGCCATGGGGTTGGTCGGTCACCCGCTTGCCGCGCAAGACGCGGCCCAAGAGCCGCCAGTACCGGCAAGCCCGGCCGCGCCACCCGCTGCGCTGCCATCTGCAGCGCCCGTGGCGCGCACCATGGCCGGGATCGGCAGCGATCTGATCGCCGCCCCGCCGCCCGTCATCGAGTTGGTCCCGGCGCGTCCGCCCCCACCACCGATCACGCTCGTCCTCAACGCCGATCTGGGCGCCCAGCGCCTCACGGTCGTCGAGAACGGCAAGACCAAATACACCTGGGCGATTTCGTCAGGTCGGCGCGGCTTTGCCACGCCCACCGGCACCTTCCAGCCGCAGTGGGCCGCCAAGATGTGGTACTCGCGCCAGTACGAAGATGCTCCCATGCCCAATGCGGTCTTCTTTCATCGCGGCACGGCCTTTCACGGCACCAGCGCCGTGGGGCTGCTCGGGCAACCGGCGTCGCACGGCTGCGTGCGCCTTGCCCCCGGCAATGCCGCGGCGCTCTTCAAACTTGTTCACAAGCACGGCTTTGCCGCAACGAAGGTCGTGGTGCACGGTGGCTCGAGGCACCCGCCGAGCCTCGCCCGGCGCGGAGCGCTGCCCGAGGTGGCCGCAGCGCGCGCCGAGCGGGGCGAAAGGGCGCGCGTGAGCCGCGCCGCACAGCGCAGAGCGCTCTATTGGGAGGACTAACCGCCTCAGTCAGGGCCCCAGCCCGCCTCTGCGCCATGGAACGCACCCACCCACACCTTTCCCCTGGGGACTTGACTGTGTATTGCTCTTGCTGTCGCCGTTCCTCGATGAGTGCCACGCATGCCCACAAGCACGTCTGACAGCTGCCGCGCCGGCACGCTGTTTGCCGCATTTGCGCTCCTGGCACTGGGCTCGGGCTGCGATCAAGGCAACTCGACCCAGGCGCAGCTGCAGCAGAAATCTGCGCCGCCGACCGTGGCCGTGAGCCAACCCATTGCGCGCGAAATCGTGGAATGGGACGAATACACCGGC
>JAMXLN010000327.1 GCA_024281145.1 Hyphomicrobiaceae bacterium
TCGACGGCGAGGAAGACCGTGCCAGGTCGATAGTCCTCGGAAGCATCGGGTGCGATGGCGGCGAGGCCGACGCGGGCCCCACAGTCCAGCCGCACCTGCGAGGCGGCCGCTGCTGCGCGCTGCTCGGGCTTCGCATCGCCGGCGGGACCCCGCTCGGGGCCGACCCGTCCGCCGCGGTAGATCTCCATGGCGGGATCGACCGCGCTCATGCGCGCCGACAAGAGCCCGCCGGTGATCGTTTCGGCCGCTGCGAAGGTCAGTCCCTTGCTGCGCAGGGTCTCGAGTACCACGCTCTCCATGGACTGGTCGTCGACCCCGAAGATAACCTCGCCCAGGAGGCCGCGTATGAGGGTTTCTTCTGCATCGAGAATCCCCGCCGCACTGGCCTCATCGTCGCACTTGGCGACGATGCGGACCTTGATGCCGTCGATGCCGCTGGCCTGGAACGCAATCGTCGGGGTTCCGAGCTTGTCGAGCTCGCCGAAGCGTGTCTCGAGGACCTCGGCGAGGCCCGATTCGCTCATACCCCAGGTGCGCAGGACGCGGCTCTTGATCACGGAGGCCTGCCCGGCGCGCCGCCGCAAGTCGGGCAGGATGGTGCCGAGAAACATCTCGTGCAGTTCGTGAGGTACGCCGGGCGTGGCATAGATCACCTTGTTGCCCACCGGACAGACGAGCCCCGGCGCCGTGCCCGGCATCTGCGCAATTGGGGTGGCGCCGACGGGGATATCGGCCTGGCGCAGGTTGTTCTCCGACATGACGCGGCCACGCGATTCAAACATGTGCCGGATCCTGGCGGCGATCGAGGCGTCGCGCTGCATCTTAACGCCCATGACGTGGGCGATGACGTCGCGGGTGATGTCGTCCTGGGTGGGACCGAGCCCGCCGCAGCAGATGACGGCATCACTGCGCTCGAGGCCCTGGCGAATGCAGGCCTCGATGCGCCCGAAGTTGTCGCCGACCTTGACCTGAAAGTAGGAATCGATGCCGGCGAGCGCCAACTGCTCACCAATCCATGCCGAGTTGCTATCGACGATGATGCCGAGGAGCAGCTCGGTGCCGATGGCGATGACTTCGCAGCGCATCTCTTCCTCCCCACGTGGCGAGCTGGGCAACCCACGGCTAGGAGCATGCCGCCCTTCGCCAAGCTCAGGACGGTGCCGAGGGCTGAACTCTCAGGCAGTCAGCTTTACTTGATGGGCGAGAACGGGGCCGCCAGGAGGATTTTGTTCTCCTGCTTGATGGTGACGTTGCCGCCGGGCGGGGGCCAGATGCCGCTATCCACCGCCTTCTTGCGGACTTCGGCACGTTGGTCGAGGCTCTTGTAGGCCCAGATGTGCATCCATTGGTTTAGACCGCCGACATCGGAGGTCAATACGCCCGTCAAGGGCGAGAGTTTGATGCGCGCGGGCAGATGCTCCTTCCAGCGCTCAGCCATGCCCGCGATCGACCCGGGTTTCAGCGTGTACGTGCGCATCTCGAAGTACGGGCCGTCATTTGCCGGCGTCAAAGGTGGCGAAAAGGGCAACGGTTCATAAATGTCCGAGCGCATCTCGGCGATCAAATCGGATGTGGGGGGTGGCCAAACCTTGTCCTTGACGACGGCCGCACGGATCTTGCTGCGCTCCAACGCATTTTCGTAAGGCCACACGTGGATGACTTGATTGAGCGGGCCGATCTCCGTGTACCAGAGCGCGGCGAGTTTGGAGTAGGTCTGGCGCTTGTCGATCATGTCGGTCCAGCGCTTGATGAATTCGGGCAGGCTGCGCGGATGCAACGTATAGGTGCGGAACTCGTAAATCATGGCAAACCTCGCTGGTGGGTCTTGAATGTTCGCATCCCCAGCGCCAATCGGCAATGCCGGCGGCGGACGCAAGCCCGGAGCAACCCGAAGGCGCCCGCAGCGGTACGAGCGCATCGAGGCCCACCCGCAGGTTGGGTGGCGCAGGTGACGCCCATTGAGCGGGTCTGATACGCGGACGCTCCGGTGCTCAGCGCTCGGGTCGCCGGCAATCGTGAGGGAGCGAAGGGCTACCCGCCTCGCGAGATCAGCGGCTACGGCACTGTGGCCGATCATGCCGAGGAGCGCGCCACGCTCCTGCGGTGATGAGGATCGGGGATCACCGCCGTGCCGGTAGTCGCCCGCAAATGTCGACGTCGCACGCCCGCAGCCCCCCGTTGGTTGGCATCGATGAGGGCCGCGTGCCACGGTGCGCCGGCGGTCCGGCCCGCGCGACCTTTGATGGACCGACCGGGCTCTCTCGAAATGGGACGGGAGCTACGACGGGGACTACGGGGTTAAGCCTGCCCGCTCCTCACGCTCTGGCCCTGCGCGCTGGGCCATGCGCGTGCTTTGCCATCGGCTCCGGTTGGCGACACGCGGTCCTGGCCTCCCCCCGGCATTTGAAGCGGCCCTAATGCTGCACTGCCAAAGCGACGGGGGTGTTGCCTTTGCCCTACCCTGCTAGGCTATCGCTGCGATGGGGGGAGGGAGGATGACCGAACGCTGAACCAAGGAGACCGCCCCCGTGATTACCAAGCGGCGTTGCCCACATACGGGGATCGTGAACTTCTTCAGCCATTCCGATCCCCTGCTTGCCGTGGGCTCGGTGACCCACGCGACGAGTCCGACCCAGTACGTGTGGCGATCCTACCTTGATGATCGCCAGTCCGGCATTGCCGCGGATTGCGCGGCCGCCGAAGCGCATCTGCGCGACGCGATCGGGCGCCGCCGGGATGCCAAACCGGACAGGATCTAACGAAACAGAGTGAGCGAGCCCGGTGGCGGGGCGCTTTCGGCACGGCCGGAGGTGCCCACCCCATCATCC
Organism: Hyphomicrobiaceae bacterium; assembly: GCA_024281145.1. Classification (GTDB taxonomy): domain Bacteria; phylum Pseudomonadota; class Alphaproteobacteria; order Rhizobiales; family Hyphomicrobiaceae; genus AWTP1-13. The sequence continues at coordinate 2,829 of JAMXLN010000327.1, forward strand.
GGGCACATTTGAGGACACGCACATGCCCACACGAAATCTCCCCCTGAATACCTGGATCGTGGTCGAGCAGCGATCACCAGGAGGCCGGGCAAGGCTCGTTTCCAAGCACATGACCCAGAAGGAGGCGGAAGCGGAACGCGACCGGCGCAATAGCGGCCTCGCCGAACCTGCCTTTGCCGCCTGGATTGTGTTGGAACCCGTGGCCCAGCGCATGGGTGGACGCCAGGCGCCGACCACAGCACCGCCACTGCCCTAAGACGCCCTGCAACGGCAGGGGAGGTCCAGGACAAACCGCGGGGACTTGTCTCAGCCGCACTCGGGATTGCGACGCGGGCTCAGGAGGCCCGCCAAGAGGAGGCGCAGATCGCCATGGCACAAAGCGACGTCATCCTACCCACGGAGCGGCTGCACGAGTTGCCCGCGGTGCGCACCATCACCTTGGCGGACCTCAGGGATGCCCTGACCAAGGGTCTCGACGACTTTTGGGCCATGCCCACACACGTGA
>JAMXLN010000328.1 GCA_024281145.1 Hyphomicrobiaceae bacterium
TTGCCGATCGGAAGCGGCGAGCAGCCAACGTTGCTGCTAGGCGCGACGCTCCAGCAGAGCGTCAGGCGCGTCTCGCTCGGAGCGGACGACGAACTTCGCGACGTCCTGCAGTAGCTGACGCGGCTCCATCCACATAAAGGCGAACCGCACGTCGCCGAGCGGGGAATTGCTGACGCGAATGTCCCAATCGATGTTCGTGTACCCGGTGCGCTCGGTCATGCCGCCCCTTACCACGCCCTCGGACATCATGGCGACGAGGTAATCCATGTTCCAGTGGGCGAAAGCGTAAGCTCGCGACAGGATCGGCACGATCCTCGACAGCCCTTTACCCCGATAGTCGGGGTGGTACCAGGCTGCGCCCGAGAATACCACGCTGCCGGCGATCGATTGGGCCGACTTCGCCGTCACCGTGCACGTCTCGCCCGGGCGCTTGGCGCTCTTGGGGTGCTCGTACATGAGGTGAAGGCTCTGTGCCAGGTCGTGAAAGTTGCTTAACTTTAGGTTGAATTTCCGACCTGCATGGGTCGCCACCACCTTGCCATGCCCGTCGCGCCCGATGATGCAGAAGGCATCGTCGGGATCGATCGTGTTGCAGCGAACGTCGTAGGTTGGAAACAGCGGCAGCCAGCTGTCGCGGTTTTGTTCGTTAACCTCGATAAGCTCGGTTAAATCGGCAAACGACAGGGTTACGCCCAGCGTGCGAGCCGTCGCGTCGGCGTACCCAAAGAAGCAACCCAAGAGATCGGCGGGACCGTGGTCGATTGCGAGCCTGGCAAGCAGCGGCGAGCCATTTGGTGGGATCGTGTTCATTGCTGTGGACCTCTAATTTAAGTTGAGGGTCCACTATGGCTGGCGGCATGCTGAGGAGGAAGGGTTGCGAAGTCATGCCCACGCTGGCATAAGCCCCGATACTGGGGCTGCGCGGCAGACGCCGCGCGCTCGACGTTTGGATTGGATTGCTTGCGGGCGAGGTAGGCGGCATGTCGAGATCCGAACCGGGAGCCGCACCAAAACCCAGTCCAGCGCGCCGCGTTCGCCGAGGCGTGTCGCCCCGCAAGCCGACCGGCGTCGACAAGCATGTGGGCAAGCGGCTGAGATTGCTGCGCCAGATCAACGAGGTGAGCCTGGAGAAGCTAGCCGAGATCGTCGACGTCGCTCCGCAGCAGATTCAAAAATACGAGATTGGGGAAACCCGCATCAGCGCATCGCGCATCTTCGAGCTGTCGAAGATTTTCTGCGTGCCGGTCGCCTGGTTCTACCATGATCTGGAGGCCTCGTCCGCGGCGATGGACGCGCGCGTAGAACGGCGCCGGGCGGATGTCGATGCCGTGGACCGAGTGACGGAAGCCTCGCGAGAGGCCCTGCTCCTCGGCTACTTCGCGCAGCTGGGGCCCGACATGCAGCAAAAGCTCGTGGATTTCGCGCGCATGTTGTCTGAAGTGTGCGCTGGTCAAGCCAAATAGGGATGGGGCACGGCGCCTTCGCCGGCCGAACATTCGAAACGCAGGCGTCGATGCTGCGCGCAGGCTCTCTCTGCGCGCATCGTGCTCGATCCAATTGGCGGGGTCATCGGGCAGGCGTGATGGCGGGCATCATGAGCGGCGCTGCCGCAGGCGTGAGATCCCTCGCAATCTCAGCGGCCACGCAATTAGCCCGGTTGATATAGGAGTTGGCGAGCGCCGCATGGCTCTCGAGCGAGCGATCGAGCTGGTTTGGATCGCATTTCTCGGGGTTACCTCTGAAGAGGTCGATGTAGCTGCGCGACAGGCTCGAGAGCTGCCAGCCGAGCGGCAGCGGCATAAAATTGTAATAGACGCCTGCTTCAATGATCTTGAAGCCGGGTTTAGGATCCGCGGCGAGATCGTATTGGGTCGTATATCCGCGGCCTTGCCAGGTGGCGAGCGCGGCTACGAACGGAGTGAATACATCGCTCTGTGCGCGATTGTCGGGCGCGTCCATCCAGAATCGATCAAACGGTATCCACGCCGCGGAGATCATGATGAGCTTGATTTCCACGGGGGGGAGCGTCGGGTCCTTGGCGTGGAGCTCGGCAAGGGACTGGGCGAGCTTGGACGCCGTCGCCACGCCAGAGTTGTCGACATAGCCCCCGTCCACGAAGCTCATGCGCCGCCTCTGAGCCGCCGCGCCGAGGGTCTTCGCGGTGGGATCGGTGAAGGTGAACCAGCCGGCCGGCGATACCCAGGGGAAGCGCGCGCTCAAGCCGACGGCGGTACTGAGCGGCATGTCCACGGGATCGACGCCAGTGGAGAAGAAGTCAAACGCCTTTGCCGAACTCGTCCACGGCGGCCCGATGGACGTGAAGTCGAGCGGGCTCAAAACCATCTGCATGCCCGTCTCGATGTTGCTGACGTTGAAGGCGAGCGCCGGGGTTGACCCGCTCAGGCAGGCGACAGCGCCCGCCCCACAGAGAGCAAAAAGCGAGCCGCTGAGCGGATTGTTGGCCTTATCGCCGCCGTAGCGCCAAACCTCCTCGAAGGCATATTCCAGGGCCCGCGCCCGGTCGAGCGCGGGGAACGGCCAGGGGATGAAGCGCTGCAGGAAATCGGGGAACAAACCTCCCCACAATACCGGCGCCAGCAGATCGCGCGATAAGATCGCGTCGGCGCGCGTTTCGAAGTTGCCGCGATCGGCGAGCATCTCCAGGCATGGGTGTGCGTCCTCGTTGGCGGCAAACGCGCGCGCGAGGCCAGCAAACACCGCCGCACCGAGACTGCCTCCAGAGACGGAGCTCACAGCAAACACGTGCTGGGCAAAGTTCGGGCACAGGTCCTGCATGCGCCCCAGAAACTTGGCGGTCTGGTAGGCAGCGTAAAGCCCGCCGCCCTCGGCCGCCACGACGTACAGCGGATAGGGCTTGTTGACGCTGCGGTAGGCCGGCCCATCCTTGCGCGCGGCGAGCCAGGCGCGCAGGGCTGTCTCAACGGTCGGGCGTTGGATGTCGGCCGATGTGTGGCGGAACTGATGATTGTCGGTAAGGCCGAAGACCTCAAAGGCAATGAGCAGGATGATCAGCGTCCCAAGGATTGGCACCCCGAAGATGCGATAGTAGCGCGCGAACAGACCCGTCAGCACGGCGAGATTGACCACCCACAGGGCAAACAGCGGGATCGATCCAAGAGCTTGCGGCAGGTGCACAGGGTCGCGGATCAGCAAGATGATGGAGGCCAACACCACCACGGGAAACAGCATCCAGTTGCTGACGACAGCGAGGTTGCGCGCACGCCGGCTGCCATGCGGGGTCAGATGGCGCTCAAACAAGGTCACAACGAGGAACACGATGATCGCCAGAACCAGACAGATCAGGCTCCCAACTATGAAATCTTTGCGCAGCTGGGCGAGGATCTTCAGCGGGCCGGCGAGCGATTGCGGCGTCTCGGCGTCGTCGAGATTGGGCAGCCGGCTCAGCCAAATGCCAAGGGCCGCACCCAATAACGGCAAGACGGCCATCAGCCGCGGACCCCACCTCAGCACCCAATGGCACAAGGGGTGCGGCACCACGTGTTCTCCGGGAGTGTCCTCGGCCGCGTATTCGGCGTGTTGACGCGCCAGCTGCCAGAGCACCACCGACAGGGCCAAGAGCGACACAAGGCTGAGCAGCCAGTGAATATTGAAGATGTTCTGTGCTCGCTCCTGCGTCAGCACGCGATGGACTTCGAGCACTTGATCGGAAAGCGTAAGCACGAGGATCGAGAGCACGCCGAGGCCCAAGGGTATGCGGATGGCAAAGAGGCCGCGCAAGAACCCATCGATCAAACGCTCAGTAGGCGTCTCAAACGGGGAAGGCGGCAGATCGGGCATGGGACCCCCCAACAAAAGATGACTCGGGGCTCGCTGAGCTAGCCGGGCTTGAACTGAGCATTGGGGCAGGGCCTCGCTTAACGCGCGCCCTTGTTGCCGCAGCGCAGCTGAAGATCGCGCTTGCGGTTGTCATAGGCGAGCGAGCGGGTCTGCGAGCCGCAAGCATCGACGCACAGCTTCACGCAATCGACCTCGCAGGACGGCGGGCAGGACCTGCGCCCGCAGCACTGATAGGAGCACGCTTGTCGCGGATCGGACGCGGCACAGGCATTCTCCTGTGCTATGGCGCAGGTGGCCACAACCAGGACGGCCAAGACATTGGCCAACACCGTGGCCAGGACTGTGGTCACGAGCCTGGCGAACACTCGGTCTCGGTCCGAGTCTCGAGCACCCCGGGCCGTGCCGGCCTTGGGAGCGACGCGTCCCCGCGTCCAGCCAATCCACATCGCCTACCTCCCCAGTCGATCAGCCGAGTGCGTGGCCCGCGTCCTTCCCCGCACCCTGTCGAGCAATGTGCTGATGACGGGGCGCCAGCACAAATGGCGCATGACCACGACGAGGTCAGGCGCCGTCCCGGCAACCGGTGCACCAGATCACGCTAAGGCATCACCCGAATCGGGGGGACGGCCTCACGCGAGACGGAAGCGCACGCCCGGCAAGAGGTTATGGTCGTAGTAATTCCAGAACACGTAGGCCGCCACGAACAAGATCACTGTCAAAATTGCGCCGATGAAGGGGTTGCGCACCAAAGAGTGGCCAATCAACGAAGCCACGAATACCACTGCTGCCAAGAGGCCAAGCGCTTGCAGGGGCAGGGCTGCCAAGTTGGGCATCGGATTCTCTCTCCTGTTGGCTTCGATTGCGGGCATCCATGCGTTCGAGCCAGTTTACCAGATCACGCGCAGCACAGGCGATGCTTTCGCCAGCGCCCGGGCTCTAACGAAGAACAGCGCAAGGGGCCTCAATCAGGCTCACGGAACGAAAGTGTGTGCCCTGCCAAATAGTTAGCGGAACCCGTCAAGGCCGGCGGGGGCGTTGCCAGACGGCATCTCCCGCCAGAAATCGCGCGCGGGGCCTGCGACCATCATCACGATTTTGACGCAATCGGCCGCCCGTCGCACGTCGACTGGCTTGGCGAAAACTCACCGCTGCGTGCGTGCACAGTATGAGCCCCCCACGACCCCGACGCCCTCGAAGCTCAAGCTTGAGCCCATGGTCGTGGCCATGGGTGGCGGCAGCGTCCGGGGTCGTCCCAGCGTCGCTTACGGCGATGCTTGGTTTGCCGAACCCGCAGCTTGGCCCCTGACTTCTGGGCTCGGTGGCGACCCACGTCTGCGCTTGCGCCCTTTGCTGCCGAGCGCAGATCGTAGGCTGGCCGAGGTCGACCGCGGCCGTGCTGGTGTCGATCGCGCTCTGCAAGACCCATAGGGCCGACCTCGCGCTCAGCGGCGCTCGGTTTTTTTTGGCCTGGTCGAAGCGCTTCGTCTTGGGCGCGGGCAGCGGACCGAATGGGCGCGCTCGGACCTGGAGCATCAGACTTGCGAGAAGGCGGCATGACCCCTTGCGCACTGCCGGCGCATCGCTGGGTTGTGTTGCGCTTTCGCCTTGACGGCCAGTGTGGCCGAAGATAGCGAGACATCGCTTAATCGTCATGGTTCTGCTTGGGTTGGAGGGAGAAAGCACATGCGTCAGTTGCGTCGCGGCAGCACGGGGGGCGCCACCGCTGCGTCGCTGACGGCCATCCTCGCCTTGGCCTTTGCTGGGGGGTTGCCATCGGCCTCGGCCCTCGCCAAGGACATCAAGGTGTGCCTGATAGCCGGAAAGACCGGGCCGCTCGAAGCCTATGCCAAGCAGACCGAGAACGGCTTCATGCTGGGGCTTGAGTACCTGACCAAGAACACCATGAAGCTCGGCGACGACAAGCTCGAGGTGCTCGTCAAGGATGACCAACTCAAGCCCGACCGCGGCAAGTCGCTGTTGGAGGAGTGCTACAGCGACGATGGCGCCGATCTTGCCGTCGGGACCACCGGTTCGCCCGTGACGCTGGCCATGCTGCCCGTCGCGGAGGAAAAGAAGAAGGTGCTTATCGTCGAGCCGGCGGTGGCCGATTCCATTACCGGCGACAAGTGGAACCGCTACATCTTCCGCACGGGGCGCAGCTCCTACCAGGACGCGCTGGCCGGGGCCGCCGCCTTTCCGACGAGCGGCGAAGTGTCGGTCGGCATGCTTGGGCTCGATACCGCCTTCGGCCGCGACGGCGTCGCCGCGTTCAGAGAGGCGCTTGCTGCCATGCGTCCCAACGTCAAGATCGTGGCCGAGGAGTACGCGGCGGGCAACACGGCCGACTTCGCGCCGTTCGCCGAACGCCTCTTCAATTCGCTCAAGGACAAGCCGGGCAAGCGGGTCATCGGTTTCATTTGGGCCGGCCCGCATCCCATGGCCAAATTCGTCGACATGAAGCCCGACCGCTTCGGCATCGAGTTGGCACCCGGTGGTAACATCCTTCCCGTCATGAATTCGTGGAAGCAGTTCGCCGGCACCGAGGGTGGAATCTATTACTACTACAATTTTCCCACCAACCCGATGAACGACTGGCTCAAGGCCGAATACCAAAAGCGGTTCGGCGCTCCTCCCGACTTCTTCGTGGCGGGAGGTTTTGCAGCTGCCGCGGCCGTCGTGGCAGGTCTGCAAAAGGCCGGCTCCCCTGACACCGAAAAATTGATTGCCGCCATGGAGGGGCTCACCTTCGATACTCCAAAGGGTCCGATGACCTTCCGCAAGGAGGATCATCAAGCCCAGCAGGAAATGTATCATTGGCGCATCAAGAAGGATGCCAAGGACAACGACGTCCTAGAGCTCGTGGCAACCATTCCCGCCAACAACATGCCGCTCCCGCTTCGCGTGAAATAGCTCCATCCGTGCTCGTCAGTCCCTCTCAAGAGCGCGAACTTGGCATGCGAGGTCGCAAAGGTGCCGCTGCCCAGCGGGCACCGACGTCAGCGTGCCCGGGAACCGGGCACCACGTGAACGGGGGGCGGCATGTCCAGACCCGTGTTGGAGACTAAAGGCCTTACCATCCGCTTCGGCGGGCACGTTGCCGTCGACAGCGTGAGCGCCGCGTTCCATGCCGGCACGCTGACTGCCATTGTCGGACCCAACGGCGCCGGCAAGACCACCTACTTCAACTTGATCTCGGGCCAGCTTTCTGCCACGGCCGGCAGCGTGCTGATCGACGGCGTGGAGGTGACCAACTTCGGTGCCGCGCGTCGAGCCAGATCAGGCATCGGCCGCGCTTTCCAGCTCACCAACCTATTTCCCAACCTCACCGTGCACGAGAACGTGCGCCTTGCCGTGCAAGCGCGGGCGGGTGGCGGTGCCAATATCTTCTCGCGCTGGGACAGTCGGCGCGACTGGATCAAACAAGCCGACCGGTTCATCGAGGCAGCCAACCTCACCGACAAACACGCCACTGCGGCGATGGCCCTGCCGCACGGCGATAAGCGCAAGCTCGAGGTCGCCATCATGATGGCCCTTGAGCCACACGTGTTCATGTTCGATGAGCCGACCGCGGGCATGTCGGTCGACGACGTTCCGGTCATTTTGGATCTCATCAAGAAACTGAAAGCGGGGGGTGACAAGACGATCTTGCTGGTCGAGCACAAGATGGAGGTGGTGAAGAGCTTGGCCGATCGCATCCTCGTGCTGCACAATGGCCGCTTGGTCGCTGACGGGGATCCAGCCAAAGTGATCGGCTCGACTGTGGTGCAAGCGGCATATCTGGGCATCCCCGCCGGCCGAAGGCGCCCCGGGGAGGCGCCCCATGGCTGATGCGCTGTTGACGCTTGAAGGCGTGCATACCCACATCGGGCAGTATCACATCCTGCAAGGCGTGGATTTTGCTGTGCCGCGCGGCGCCATGACCGTGCTGCTCGGCCGCAACGGTGCGGGCAAGAGCACCACGCTGCGCACCATCATGGGCCTGTGGAAACCAAGCCGCGGCAAGATCACGTTCGAGGGTCGCGAGATCGGCGGCTGGGCGACGCCCGACATCGCCCGGGCCGGCATTGGCTACGTGCCGGAGACCATGGGCGTGTTTGCAGATCTCACCGTGCGCGAGAATATGATCCTTGCAGCACGCGCGGGAGCGCCCGATGCGGCGCGGCTTGAGTGGATATTCGGCTTCTTTCCCGCCCTCAAACGCTTCTGGACCCATCCCGCCGGCGTGCTCTCGGGCGGACAGAAGCAGATGTTGTCGATTGCCCGCGCGATCATCGAGCCGCGCCCGCTTATCCTCATCGACGAGCCTACCAAAGGCATCGCGCCGGCCATCATCGATAACATGATCAGCGCCTTCGACGAGCTCAAACGCGGCGCTACCACGCTTCTGCTCGTGGAGCAGAATTTCCGATTCGCCGAGGCGCTCGGCGACCACGCCGTGGTGATGGACGATGGCCGCATCGTACACCGCGAGACCATGGCCGCGTTGGCAGCTGATACGGCTACCCAGACGCGCCTGCTCGGCCTGTCGCTGGAGGCGCATGGATAGGCACGCCGGGCCGCGGGAAGCCGCCAGTCGGTCGCGCGGGTGAACCATCGTGTGTCAATGTTTGGAGCGAGGCATGGTCGAACAAGATGGAGCTACTGCCGCGGGTGGCGCACCCGAGCCCATCCCGGCGCACCGTGCCGACTATCTACCGATCCTCCTGGTGCCGCTTCTGGCTGCGGTGGCGCTGCCGCTCATCGCCAACCCCGTCACGTGGATCACGCTCACGATCGCGGCCCTCGCCATGGGGATGATGATCTTCGTGATTGCTAGTGGGCTCACCCTCGTCTTTGGATTGATGGACGTGCTCAACTTCGGTCACGGTGCGTTCATCGCCATTGGCGCCTACCTTGCTATGACGACCCTCATTCCGCTCGCAGACTGGATCCAAGCCGATCAGCTCGCGCTCAACCTGGCGGCGCTGGGTCTGGCCATTTTGGTGGCTATGGCAGGAACGAGCGTTATCGGCTGGGCGTTTGAGCGCGTCATCATCATGCCCGTCTACGGTCAGCACCTGAAGCAGATCCTGATCACCACAGGCGGTCTCATCGTCGCCGAACAGCTGATCCACGTTTTTTGGGGAGGGGACCAGAAGCCGATGCCGCTGCCGACTGCGTTGCGGGGTGCCATCACCATCGGCGACGTCGCGGTTGAGAAGTATCGTCTGCTGGCAATGGTCGTTGGCCTTGCTGTATTCGTTGCCATGCTGCTCGTGCTGAACCGCACCAAACTGGGCCTGCTCGTGCGCGCCGGTGTGGAAAACCGCGAGATGGTGGAGGCGCTGGGCTATCGCATCCGGCGCCTGTTCGTCGCGGTCTTCGTGGCGGGCTCGGCTTTGGCTGGGCTCGGCGGAACCCTGTGGGCGCTCTACCGCGAGACCCTCACGGCCGGCATCGGCAGCGAGGTCATCGTGCTCGTCTTCATCGTCATCATCATCGGCGGCCTCGGCTCCATCGGCGGCTGCTTCCTTGCATCCGTCCTCGTCGCACAGGTGGCCAACTACACAGGTTACCTCGCACCCAAGGTGGCTTTGGCCTCAAACATTCTTTTGATGGTGATCATCTTGATGTGGCGCCCGCAGGGCCTCTATGCGGTGGTCGGGCGATGAGGGCGAGGCGGCGCGCGGGGGCCACGAGCTTGGCGATGCCAGTGGCGCAAGCCGCCTCAGGGCGGGGAGAAGGCGCGCGCAGGGCGTGTGTTGGACGCAACCGGCCGGCTTGCTCGGGCTCGCTGGCGCGCGCTCGCAGGGACCATCGCGCGCCTCATAATCACAGGGGCAACGCGGGTACCAGCACCGCCGAGCGCCCCACCACTTTGGCGCCAACGAGGGGGCCCGGGGAGAGCGGTGCGAAATGATCAAGACCCTTCTATCAGGCGATCTGCCGCGCAGCCGGCTGCTCAGTGGGCTGCTGGTGCTGATCCTCGCCACACTGGCAGCCGCGCCCCTTCTGTTCCCGGGCGCGCAGGCCATCAACACCGCTGCCAAGATTTGCGTGTTTGTCGTGTTGGTCGCAAGCTACGATTTGCTGCTTGGCTACACCGGCATCGTCTCCTTTGCACACACCATGTTCTATGGGCTCGGCGGCTATGGCGTCGGGCTTGCCCTCTACAGTTGGGGTCCGACCTGGGCCTCAGCGCTGGCCGGCCTTACCATCGCGCTCTTTGCCGGCCTCGCCCTTGCCTTCCTGATCGGTCTCTTCTCGCTGCGCGTGCGCGCCATCTTCTTCGCGATGGTGACGCTTGCCGTGGCCTCCGCCTTCGCCATCCTGGCTGCTCAACTCTCCAGCTTCACGGGCGGGGAAGACGGTCGTTCGTTTCGCATCCCCGAGCTGTTGCGAGCCGACGCGCTAATCGAGCTGCCGTTCGTTGGCCCCATCACCGGCCGCACCATCACCTACTACGTGGTTTTCCTGTCGGCGCTGGCCTCGTTCCTCGGTGCCTTGCGCATCGTCAATTCTCCATTCGGGCGCGTCTTGCAGGCCATCCGGGAGAACGACTTCCGTGCAGAGGCGTTGGGCTACCGCACGATCTTCTATCGCACCTCGGCCAACTGCCTCGCAGCGGGCATGGCGGTGTTTGCCGGCGCACTCAATTCCCTGTGGTTTCGCTACACCGGTCCGGACACCACACTCTCCTTCGCTATCATGCTCGACATCCTGTTGATGGTGGTGATCGGCGGCATGGGCACGATGTACGGCGCGGTGATTGGAGCGACGCTTTTCATCGTCGCCCAAAACTACCTGCAAAAGCTCATGGGCGCCGCCGCCAAGAGCACCGAGGCGCTGCCACTGCTTCCCCACCTGCTGCACCCTGACCGTTGGCTGCTGTGGCTCGGCGTGCTCTTCGTGCTCAGCGTGTATTTCTTCCCCACGGGCATCGTGGGCAAGCTGCGCCAAGGCTAATCACCTCAACGAAGGCACTGCCTGCGAAGTCCGCGAGGCCTCATCCATCAACGAGCGCTATCAGCCCCTTGAGCAGCGCGTTGGGCTTGGGTGGACAGCCGCGAATGTGCAGATCCACCGGCACCACGGCGGACACGCCACCCACCACGCCGTAGCTGCCCGAGAACAAGCCGCCGTCGAGGGCGCAGTCACCCACGGCCACCACCCATTTCGGATCGGGTGTGGCCGCATAGGTGCGCTCCAGTGCCTCGCGCATATTCCGCGTCACCGGACCGGTGACGAGCAGCACGTCGGCATGGCGTGGCGAGGCCACAAACTTGAGCCCGAAGCGCTCCAAATCGTAGAACGCGTTGTTGAGCGCGTGGATCTCGAGCTCGCAGCCGTTGCAGGAACCGGCGTCGACCTCGCGAATTGCCAACGACCGGCCGAGCCGGCGCCGCGACGCTCGCTCCAGGCTCTGCGCCAGCTCGGCGAGCGCGCCATCGTCGGGCGACGGTGGCGCTTCCGTGAGCGGGGCTTTGAGCAGGCTCTCGAGCAACAGCTTGCGCATTGGCGTCTCGCGTTACAGATCGTGGCCCGAGTAGGAGCAGTTGAAGGACTTGTTGCACAACGGGAAGTCGGCAACGATGTTGCCCTCGATCGCTGCCTCGAGCAGCGGCCACTGGAACCAGGAGGGGTCACGCAGATGACAGTGCGCGACGGTGCCGTTGCCGGCGACCCGCACCCAGGCGAGCACGTCCCCGCGAAAGCCTTCGACGAGCGCGAGCCCCTCGCGTGCTTGGCCCGGCGCGGGCAGGTCCTCATGGGCGCGGATGGGACCGGGCGGCAACCGCTCCAGGATCTGCTCGATGAGCGCCAGCGATTGGGCGATCTCGCCAATGCGCACCCACACGCGCGCGTCGACGTCGCCGTTTTGCCGCACAACCATCTCGAAACGCAGGTCGTCGTAAGGCGGATATCCCGGCAGCTTGCGGGCATCGAAGGCGCGCCCTGAACCACGGCCGACGAAGCCGCCGGCGCCAAATTGGCGCGCCAGTGGTTGCTTGAGCGTGCCGGTCGTGATGGTGCGGTTCTGCAGTGAGGCGGAGCTGTCGTAGAGTTCAACCAGCTCTGGAAAGCGGCGCCGGATCGTGCGCATGAGCGTTGGTATCGCCTGGGCGCCCGCCGCCGCGAGGTCGACGGCCGTCCCGCCCGGCACCACGCAGTCCATCATCAGGCGGTGGCCGAAACCGACATCGGCTACGCGCAGCACATGCTCGCGCAAAATTCCGCAGTGGGCATGGATGAGCGAGAAGGAGGCGTCGTTGCAGATGGCGCCGATGTCGCCGAAGTGGTTGGCGAGACGCTCAAGTTCCCCCATCAGAGCGCGCAGGAACAAAGCCCGCGGCGGGGTGTCGAGGCCCAGTGCCGCTTCCACCGCGCCGGCAAAGGCGGTGGCGTAGGCGACCGTACTGTCCCCCGAAGTACGCCCTGCCAACTTCGCCGCCCGGTCGAGGGAGGCACCGCGCATGAGACCATCTATGCCCTTGTGCACATAACCCAATCGCTCTTCCAAGCGCACCACCGCCTCACCATTGCAGCTAAAGCGGAAGTGGCCTGGCTCGATGATGCCGGCGTGTACGGGGCCCACCGGGATCTGATGCAACGCCGGGCCGACCGCACCATGGAAGGCATAGGTATCGCCCTCAGCAGGCACCGGCTCCGGCACGCCGAGGGGGTGGCGCATTCCCCAGCGCCCATGATCAAGCCAGGGGCGTTTGTCGGGCGCATCCTCCGGTTCAAGGCCATAGAGATCGTAAATTGCCCGCTCAAGGCGCAGGGCCGGCGGATGCGCGATGGCGACAGAGGGGAAGCGCCGCGCCGGGCAGGGCAGGCTGGTTATGAGGAGCTGGGGCGGCTCTGGTGCGTGAAGGGCCAAATGCACGGCTTCCCCGTCGCTCCACAGCCCGAGCAGCGTGGCCTCGCCCGCGGCGAGCCCGATGACCGCCTGACGCCAGGTCGGTGCATCGACCACGACGCGCGGCCAAGGGCGCTGCGCCGCCACGCGGCTGCCTTTGCTCTCCAGTGCCGACAGGAATGTCATGGGGCGAGGTGCGGCGCGCGGCCATGCCAAACGCACCGATCTAGGGGACGGCTGAAAATATGGAGCATGAGCCGGCGGTGTGGCATGGTCCTAACCAAGCAGTCGCGCGACAGTCTGAAACCAGACCACTAAGGGGGCCGGCAGGTAGACGCCAGCGGCGAGCACCAGCCCCAAATGTGCGAACAAGGGCACGTAGGAAGCCTTGACGGGCGCCGTGCTGCCGATGGGTTCTCCGAACGCGACCTCCGTGAGGCGCAGCAGCAGCGCACCGAACGCAATCAAGAGCCCAGCCATGAGCAAGATCGCCAGCAGCGGCGCGCGCGCGAAGGTGGAGCTGACGATCAGGAACTCGCTCATGAAGATGCCGAGCGGCGGCAGACCGGCGATGGCCACCACG
>JAMXLN010000329.1 GCA_024281145.1 Hyphomicrobiaceae bacterium
CCCGGCCCGGCATTCTGACCCGCACGCGTCAGCGCTTCTCCATTGAGGATCAAGCCCGTCACCCGCTCGTCTGCGGTGCGATGCGGACACCCCTGCGCGAGCGGCGTCCCCTTGTGTCGCAAGCAAACAGGAGATGGCGAAGATCACAAGCGCAGCGCAGGACCAGCGAAGGAGCTTTGGCATCATCGGCACTCCTCAAGGGTACACGCTCCACGCCAAACGGATTAGAGCTTGAGCTTCCAGCGCTTCGCTTCCAAGGGGACGCCGCTCGCGCAGGGGTGTCCGCATCGCACCGCAGACGAGCGGGTGACGGGCTTGATCCTCAATGGAGAAGCGCTGACGCGTGCGGGTCAGAATGCCGGGCCGGGGCACGCGCGGGAATGGACATTTGCAATGAGCTACCCTTTTGCGAGGTCTTGAACTCCAGGCGCTCCTTTAGATCATGGCAAAGACCCCTCGGCAGCTCTTGACCGAACCCCCATTGTGCAAGAGGCGGTCAATGCACCAACTGCGATGTAACCAGCTCAAGGGATTGCTTGGCGGCAGGTGCGATCAACGAACGCCAACGAGAGCGCGATCCGCGGCGGATTTAGGCGGCCCGCTCCCGCTCCTTGCCAGGAGCTTCAAGGGACAACCCGTCCCGGGGCTTATCGCCATGCAACAGGGACTGGTTGATCTTGGGCGCACTCGGTTGCGCACATGAGCCAAGCTAAAGCTCCACCGTGAGGGTTGTTGTCTTCACGCACCGCCTGTGTGGTAGCATCATCGGGCAGGTCAGCGAGCTCATGATGGGCGGCTATCCAACCAGCACAGTTACCCCGTGGCTTCGAGCAAGTCACACGCGCCTCGAAGCAGGACCGGGGCGCCGCTTCTTGCGATTCTCGCGTGCGAGCAGCGCGTTCCAATGCTTTGGTCATGAGCTTATCGCTCGCCGGGAACGAGTGACGCCACGGCAAAATCCCAAACCTGCAGGAAGCCTGCGAAGCCAGAGCGCAGCCAGGGTGCAAGCGGCCAGCCGCCGAGGATGAGAAACAAACGCCAGCGGACGTGCAGCAATGAGTACCAAGTTCTGGCGTGGAGGATGCATGCGCTTCGTTGCAATGGCGTACCTAGCATTGCTTGCTTGCTCGGTTTCAACCAGAGCCGAGGTGGCGGAGCAGTTGAACACCAAGTGCGAGGCCAGTTGCAGATCAAGCCTCGACCAATGCGCGGCGGCGTCCAACAAGATCATGGAAACGGCCCTCAAGGAGACAACAGCCTATAGCGTGGGGAGTTCCGGTCGAGAGCGGGCCGATGTCAAATTCGAAGGTGCTTTTCAGAAAGCCGAGAATTGCTGGGACAGATATTACATGTGCGCGGGCAAATGCCGCGCACCAAAGATATGCGTTGACGCGTGCCAATCCACTTTTAAGCAGTGCTTTGCCGCTGGGGAGAAGAAGATGCGGGAGGGGCTGCGAGAGATGCAGCACGCCAAATTCGGTTCGCCCGAATGGCAAGCGGCATACACGAAGGGAAATTCGGAAACGGATCGTTGTGTCCAGGAGAACCGCACTTGTAAGGCAAAGTGCGCAAATCCGTAGCCTGCGACCGCGCCGGCGGCCCCTGGATGCCTCATGTGGGGCTCATCGGCCGCACGTCCATTCTCGGCGCCAGTTGAGCGAACATTCGCAGCGCATGATGACCCTCTCCGGCTTGGGGAACCATCGGCGAGTGGCAAGGCAGCGGCGCACGCACATACCGCACCAGCCCGCAGGATAAGCACAACAGCACACCTTGCAGGTTCCGAATTCGGGCGGCGACGGTTGGCCGCTTGCAAGGGTCGGTCCAAAGGCCACGACAAAGACTGCGATGGAAATCTGCAAGAGGCGCATGGTGTTTTGCCACGAGGTCCTATATCCACGACTGAGGGTTGGTTGATTCGGGTGCGCAAAGGAAGTCTCCCGATCAGCGAGCCTCGGCAGACCTCGTAAGGCTGTTGACATCGGGTGAGGCCGAGTGGCCACACGTTGCGACGTTGTACGTTCCATCGGCAACGGTATGCCGGGTCGATCGCCGTTCCTCTTAAGCGCTTTGCTGGGTTGGGTTGTGTGCGCAACCGCGAGAGCTCTGGCTGCCAGCGGCCGAGGGCACCGTAGCGAGGTCAATGCATCTGCGGCATCGAATGCTTGCCAAGATCCTGGCCGCTGCGCTCGTTTCGGGGATGACGGGCTGTACCCTCGGGCCTGACTACGAGCGGCCAGGCGCGCCCGTGACAACCACCTATAAAGAAGTGAAAGGCTGGAAAATAGCGGCCCCGAGCGATCATTTCGATCGTGGGGCCTGGTGGTCGATCTACCGCGACGAGACGCTGGACGCGCTCGAGAGCCAGGTTGAAATTTCCAACCAGACCTTGGCCGCGGCCGAGGCGGCTTACCGCCAGGCCGCGGCGATTGTGCAGCAGGCGCGAGCCGCGTTGTTTCCAACCGTTGGACTGCTCTACAACCCGGTCCGCACGCATACGGGCAGCGGTGCCAGCCCATCCGGCGTCGCCAGCACGATCACGCGCACCACCCTTGAGACGACGGCGACCTGGGACGTCGACGTCTGGGGCAAGGTTCGGCGCATGATGGAAAGTGACGTCAATCTGGCGCAGGCCAGCGCCGCCGACCTCGCCAGCGTCAGATTGTTGGCCCAAAGCCAGCTGGCCGTCGCCTATTTCAACCTGCGTGCAGCCGATTCCTTGCGCGTCCTCTTGGAGAGGACGATCGCCGAGTACAAGAAAACAGAAGCGATTACGGAAAACCAGTACGAACAGGGCACCGTGGCCCGCTCCGATGTGATCACCGCGCAAACGCAGGTGAAAACAGTTGAGGCGCAACTCATCAACGTGGGCGTCCAGCGCGCCCAATTCGAGCACGCGATTGCAGTGCTGATGGGCCGGCCGCCGGCAGAGCTCACCATTCGACGTGCGGAACTTCGCCGTTACGTGCCGGTAGTCCCACCCGACGTACCCTCGGTGCTGCTGGAGCGCAGGCCGGATATTGCGGGCGCCGAACGCAGAATTGCCGCGCAGAACGCACTGATCGGGGTAGCGGTCACGGCCTACTTTCCCGACATCACCCTGTCGGGCTTCTACGGCTGGGTCGGACCCCAGCTCATTCCCATCAGAGTTGCCAACGAGGTGTGGCAAATCGCTGGACAGGCGACCGAGACGGTCATTGACGGCGGCCTGCGACGGGCCGAGGTGGCAGCCGCGGAGGCGAGCTACTATCAAGCCGTCGCCACATATCGGCAGACGCTCCTCTCGGCCTTCCAGCAGGTGGAGGATCAGCTATCCAGCCTGCGCATTCTGGGCCAGCAGCAGCGCGTCCAGGACGAGGCCGTGAGCCTATCGCGACGTGCCGTCGACATCACCTTGAACGAGTACCGAGCCGGCACGGTGGCGTTCACCGCCGTCGTCACAGCGCAGGCGACATTGCTCAGCAATGAGCAGGCGGCTCTTACCGTTCGACAGGACCGGTTTGTTGCCAGCGTCACTCTCATCCAAGCGCTGGGCGGTGGCTGGGATACCGCAGAATTGCCGGGCAACGAGGAGCTGCGCCATCGCCGCTCGTGCGTCGATGTGCGCGGTGCAATCCGCGGCAA
>JAMXLN010000330.1 GCA_024281145.1 Hyphomicrobiaceae bacterium
ACCGGCTCGCGCAAGTGGGGGCGGCCCTACCTCAACCGCAAGGCCTTCTCGCTCATCGGCTCGGCGATGGACGAGAGCTGCCTGTTGATGCTGGCCATGCGCGGCAAGCGCGCGATCGCAGGCTCGCTGCACATGATCGGCGGCGACTGTCTGTTCGGCCGCTACTGGGGCGCAATCGAGCATCACCCATGCTTGCATTTCGAGCTCTGCTACTACCAGGCCATCGAGTTCGCCATCACCAACAAGATCGCGCGCGTGGAGGCGGGCGCGCAAGGTGACCACAAGCTGGCTCGCGGTTACCTGCCCACCAAAACCTACTCGGTGCACTTCATCGCCGACCCGGCCCTGCGCCGGGCGATTGCCGACTACCTGGTGCGCGAGCGCGCCTATGTGGAGGCCGCCGGCGCCCAGCTCAGCGAATACGCGCCGTTCCGCAAGGTGTCGCCGGATCAAGCCTGACGCGTCAGCGCATACGCCAGCAGATCACTGAGCCCCAGCGACAATTGCTTGACACTGACGAAATTCGCCACCCACCCGACGATCAGTGCTGCGAGCAGGGCCGAGGCGACCAGCCGGTCGCGGCGCTCGGTACGGCGCGCGGCGAGCTTGCCTCCGGGTTCACCCTGCCTCCGTGCGATGGCGGCTTGCGCGTGCAACGCCGACACGATCGACCTCCCTTGATGCTTTTCAGAGAGCTTGCCAGATGCTTCTTGATGCCTGCTTAAGATGGTCGACGACTTGACGATGCGGTTACGAGCCAATTAACACCATCGTGGGCGCGGAGGAGTGCGGCGATGGCCTATGATAGCAACAATGTGTTTGCCAAGATCTTGCGCGGCGAGCTGCCGGCGCAGAAGGTCTATGAGGACGCCGATACGCTGGCCTTTATGGATATCATGCCGCGTTGCGAAGGCCACACGTTGGTGATCCCGAAGACGCCGGCGCGCAATCTGCTCGATGCCAGCCCAGCGCAGCTTGCCGCCTGCATGCGCACGGTCCAGAAGGTGGCCGACGCGGCCATGAAGGCCTTTGGCGCCTCCGGCATCACCTTGCAACAGTTCAATGAGCCCGCCGGCGGCCAGGTGGTGTTCCATCTGCACTTCCACATCCTGCCACGGTTTGAGGGCGTGTCGCTGGGGCCGCCGGCGAGCAAGATGGAAAAGCCAGAGGTGCTTGCGGCCAATGCCGAGAAGATCCGCAAGGCGATCGCCCGTTAGACCCTGCGCGTCGTCGAGCCTTCCTTGCCGAGGTGACGGGCCAGTGGCGCGCGCTGGCACTTAAGCGGCACGCGCGGGTGGCGGGACGAACCGCCGCCCGGCGCGATCGGCGGAGCGCCTAATGAGCCGTTGGGCGGATGATCCCGAGCGCGCAGCGAGCGATCTCCTCGAGCGCTGCCTCGATGCCGTCGATTTGACGGGCCGCGTTCTGTTGGCCAATCAAGCGTACCATCCGCCCACCGGGCTTGCTGGCCGCGGCGGCGAGGTCGCGCACTGGAACCGCCGCCTGGTGGGTCCCCCCACCTCCTATCCGGGCGGCGGCAAAGCCACGCCGTGGCCGCCGGCGGGTCCCTTTGAGGTCGTCCTGTTGCGCCTGCCAAAGGCCAAGGACGAGCAGGAGATGGCCGCGCATGCCTGTCTCAGCGTGCTGGCGCCCGATGGCCAGCTAGTCGTCTACGGCGGCAACGCGGAGGGCATTCGCTCCGCCGCCGCCATGCTGGAGGAATTGTGCGGGGGGGTTGCGACCCTCGCCAAGCGCGGCCACGGCCGCGTGCTGGCGGTGGCCCGGCCGGCACAGTCCGATCACCTGCGCTCCTCACTCTCGGCCTGGCGCTCGACGGCGTCCTTGGAGATCGGGGGCCAATTGCGCGAGTGGATCTCCTATCCCGGCGTCTTTGCCGCTGGGCGCGTCGATGAGGGCACCGCCCTGCTGATGGGTGCGCTCCCCCCGCTCGGGGCGGGTATGCGCGTTCTCGACTTCGGCTGCGGGTCGGGCCTGATCGGGGCGGCGGTGCTCCGCCAATCGTGCGCCATTAGGCTTGACGCGCTTGACAGCGACAGCGTGGCGCTCGAAGCCGCGCGCCAGAACCTGCCCTCGGCACACTGCGTGCTGGGCACGAGCCTTGGCGAGGTCGGCGCCACACGCTACGACGCCGTTCTCTCCAACCCGCCCCTGCGCCAGGGGACGGCCGAGGACCACACGCTCCTGCAGCATCTCATTGCCGCGGCGCCGGGGCATTTGCGCGCCGGCGGCCTACTCCAGATCGTGGTGCAGCGCCGGGTACCCCTCGAGCGATGGCTTGCCCAACACTTTGCAAGCGTGGCCATCGCCGCCGAGACCCGCCGCTATCGCGTGTGGCGCGCCCAGCTCGACCCAGACCAGCGCTAGCGCTGGCGAAAGGGGCGCGGGTACTACTGCGCCTTCATCACGAGACAGTCGATCTTGAGACGTTTGAGTTCGGTGCAGGCGCTGGCCGCCGCCGTGGCTTGGAAGCCGGCAAAGCGAGCGCGGTAGAAGAGCTTGTTGCCCTGCTTCACCTCGGTCGTTACGGGCGATCGCTTGGCGAGCAAGCCAGGCGCCAGTTTGCGCGCCGAAGCGAGGCGCTTTTGCGCCTCGTCCAGGCTCTGATACGCCCCGATCTGGATGTGGAAGGTACCGGCCCCAACCGGCACCGGCGCGGCGGCCAAGCGCCGTTCGACGCGTGAGGGCGGCGCCGTGAGGATCGGCGCCTCACCCCGGGCGAGGTTCGCGGCCTGCGCCTGCAGCGTGGAAGGGGTGGCGCCCAACCCTGAGGCGCCGCCGGAGGAGTGCGCGGGCATCTCACCCGACGCCGTCGTGTACGTGGGCGGATTGCCGGCCGAGGCGGTGGTCCACTTGGGTTGTGGCCCCGGGGCGCCGTCGGCGGCCGCACGAACGCGGGTGCGCTCCGCCTCGTCCAAAGGCGCCGGCGTCGGGGCACGCTCGGTGGTGGTCGGATGGGCGGGGCCCGGCGAGAGCCGGACGGTGCGCACCCGCGCGATCTCGATTGCGGGCCCTTGCCGGGCCTCGTTCGGCGCCACAGCGGGAGCCGGTCCTGCGCTCGCGGTTTCGGGGGCACGGCGCTCGACGCGGCGCGGCACGGGCACGGACCCGATATTGCGTGCGGTCTCCGGTGCAACCTGCGCCACCAGCGGCCGTCCCGGCTGGCGCGTCTTCACGTTGGAGGCCTTGATAAGGCCCAGACTGAGGAATGTGCGCATGGCCGCGTTGCGGGCGGAGGCGCTCACGCCACCAAAGATGGCGCCGACCACGTGCTTGCGCCCGCGCCGGACGGAAGCGACCAGATTGAAACCCGACGCGCGCGTGTACCCGGTCTTGATGCCGTCTGTGCCCTCGAAGGTCTCCAGCAGCGTGTTGTGGTTGTAGAGTGTCTCGCCGCGATAGGTGAAGGTGCGCGTGGCGAATAGCGGATAGTGCCGCGGGAAATCATCCTGCAGGTGCAGGGCCAGCGTCACCATATCCCTGGCAGTCGTCACCTGCTCCTCGTCAGGCAGGCCCGAGGCGTTGCGGAACACGGTCGCGGTCATGCCGAGCTGGCGCGCCTTTTGCGTCATGAGCTTGGCGAACTTTTCCTCGCTGCCGGCGATGTGCTCCGCAATCGCGATGGCCAGGTCGTTGGCGCTTTTGGTGATGAGCGCTCGGATGGCGTCGATGAG
>JAMXLN010000331.1 GCA_024281145.1 Hyphomicrobiaceae bacterium
GTGCGTGGCCGGCCGCGCCTCAAAGCCAACAAGAACAGAGGTCTCTTCGATGACCGAGCGCGCCCAGCCGACCGATCTTGAGCTTGCCGCCTTGATTTCGAGCAAGATTTGCCACGACGTGATCGGCCCCGTAGGCGCAATCTACAATGGCTTGGAGATCCTCGACGAGGATGACGACGCTCAGGCCAAGACTTACGCCCTCGACGTCATCCGCAACGTCACCCAGCAAGCCTCCGCACGGCTGCAGTTTGCGCGTTTTGCCTTTGGCGCTGCCGGCTCGGCGGGCGCCCAGATTGAGCTTGGCACGGCCGAGCAAATCAGCCGTGGGCTGGTAGGACAAGGCAAGCACAAGCTCGTCTGGCGCGGCGCCCCGGGACAGATGGCCAAAGATAAGGTCAAGCTGCTGCTCAACCTGATCGCCAGCGCCATCACCAGCCTGCCGCGCGGCGGCGAGATCGAGGTCACCATCGGCGACAGCCTTGAGAGACCAACCTTCCGCTTGCGCTGCCGCGGCGCCGCTGCGCGCCCGCCTCAGTATCTCGCCGACTACGTCGCAGGCGGCCAGCCGCCGCAGCTCGACGCGCTCTCCATCCAGGCCTACTACACCTGGCGCCTTGCCGCCTCCACGCGCATGCGCCTTGACATCGTCCGGGATGGGGCAGACGTCCTCCTTGGCGCAAGGCCCATGGTCTGATCCCCCAAGCTCTATCCTCCCTCAGCGCGGTTGAATTTGTCGGCAGGCTGCGCGTCCTGCTGGACATTTGCACCACCGCAACCGAGCGCATTGCACGAGCTTTGAGCGGCCACATGCTTGCCAGCCATGCGTCGGCGGCGCGGCAGTCCGTTGGCCCCAGTACACTGAGTACGCACATTCCCTAGCCGCACAAGCGTTGAACTGGACCCCGGCGGCCCCTAGGCTACCCCGGCAATACCCGCAAACGGCTGCTCATGACCCCGCAAATGGAGCCATCATGGCCAACATCAATGCAGGCCCCTTCACCACCAGGCCGCAGATCGAAGGAACCTTTGGCGTCGTCGCCTCCACGCACTGGATCGGCACCGCAGTGGGCATGGGCATACTCGAGCGAGGTGGCAATGCCTTCGATGCCGGCGTGGCGACCGCCTTTGTCTTGCAGGTGGTCGAGCCACACCTGTGCGGGCCCGGCGGTGACGTGCCAGCCATGCTCTACGACGCCAAGGCGGCCAAGCCCATCGTCGTGTGTGGCCAGGGGCCAGCACCGGCAGGGGCAACGATCGCCCACTACCGCGACCATCTGGGGCTCGACATCGTGCCGGGCACGGGACTCCTGCCCGCCTGTGTGCCCGGCACGTTCGAGACCTTTATGATGATCCTGCGCGACTGGGGTACGATGCGTCTGCGCGACGTGCTTGAGCCCGCAATCGGCTATGCCCGTAACGGCTACCCGCTGGTGGAACGCGGCTCCTCCACCATCGCCACGGTAGCAAAACTCTTCCGCGAGCACTGGCCGACCTCCGCTGCAATCTACCTGCCAGGCGGTAAGGTGCCCGAGCCTTACGCCCTGTTTACCAATCAAAAGCACGCCGAGACCTATGAGCGCATCTTGCACGAGGCCGAATCCGGCAGTGGCGGACGCGAAGCCGAGATTGAGCGGGCACGGCGTGCCTGGAGCCAAGGGTTCGTCGCCGAGGCAATCGATGCCTTCTGCCGCCGCAACGCAGTGATGGACGTGAGCGGCCGTCGCCACAAGGGCGTGCTGACAGCGCAGGATTTGGCCAAGTGGCTCCCGACGATCGAGGAACCTGTCCACCTCGATTACGGCAGTTATCGCGTGCTCAAGCCCAACGCCTGGACACAAGGACCGGTGCTCCTGCAAATGCTGGCACTGCTCAAGGGCTTCGACCTCGACACGCTCTCGCCCACGGACCCCGATTTCGTGCACACGTGGGTGGAGTGCGCCAAACTCGCCTATGCGGATCGTGAGGCGTTCTACGGTGATCCGAAGTTCGCCGCCGTGCCGATGACGACGCTGTTGTCGGAGCCTTACAACGCCGAGCGGCGCGCGTTGGTGGGCGCGCACGCCTCTATGGAGCAGCGGCCAGGAAAGATCGAGGGCTATACCGGCCGCGTGATCGTAAAGGCGGCACGGGAGGCGGCCGCCGGCGCTGGCGAGCCCACCTTTGCCAAGCTCAACACGGGCCACGGTGCGGGCGAGCAAACCGTCTCAAGCCGCGGCGAAGTGATGGGCGACACGGTGCATATCGACATCATTGACCAAGCCGGCAACATGTTTACAGCCACGCCATCGGGGGGCTGGCTGCAATCGTCCCCGGTAATCCCTGCGCTCGGGTGGCCGCTGGGCTCTCGGGGTCAGATGTTCTGGCTCGAGGAGGGGCTGCCCGGCTCACTGGCGCCAGGCAAGCGGCCGCGCTCCACGCTGTCGGTCGGCATGGCCCTGCGCGACGACAAGCCCTACTTGGTGTGGGGCACGCCTGGCGGTGACCAGCAGGACCAATGGAGCTGCCAGATGTTTCTTCGCCATGCCAGTCGCACGAGCAACAAACCCAGAATGAACCTGCAACAGGCCATCGATGCTCCAGCTTGGCATATCGAGCACTTTCCCCTGTCGTTCTGGCCGCGCACCGCACGTCCAGGCGTGTTGGTCGTGGAAGGCCGCTTACCCAAAGCCTGCATCAAGGAATTGGAGCGGCGCGGTCATAAGGTCGAGGTGGCCGACGACTGGTCCGAGGGTCGACTTTCCGCTGCCAGCCAGGATGGGGTTCGTCGCCGGGCCGCCGCCAACGCGCGCGGCATGCAAGGCTACGCGGCGGGGCGGTGATAGCCATCAGCGCCACCCAATCGGCGGGCCAACCACCGGGCGGTGCGCAGCAAGCGGCCATCGTCGCGCCGCGCGCCGATGAGCTGGACACCCATGGGCAGCCCGGCCGCGTCGAGCAAGGGTAAAGTCACGGCGGGTACACCCAGATAGGTCCAAAAGCCGCAGAAAACGGGATTACCCGTCGAAACAAGCCCCTTGGGGGCTGGCCCAGGCGCGGCGGGCGTCAGAATCGTCCCGTAGTTGAGCAGGACTTCTTCAACCGAGGCGTAGAACTTCTCTCGCGCGTTGAGTGCAGCGAGATACGCAACGCCGCTTACGCGCCTGCCATCCTCAAGCTGTTGGCGCAAGTTGTCGCTCAACTGGTCGGGCGACCGATCGAGCAACGGTCCAAACTGGAACGCCATCTCCACCTTTTGCACAACCCTGGCGGCGGCGTAACCAGCCTCGGTCGTGTGCTCAAGCCCGATCTCGGTCGCTTGCCCACCCAGTTCTTCGATGAGTTCGCCAAATGCCGCGTGCGTCGCCGCGTCTGCCTCGCTCCAGGCGTGCGTCTTCACGAAGGCGAACAGCGGGTCGAGCGACCAGTCCTGGGTGGCGGTGGCAAGTAAGCGCGGCCGGCTCGACAGCAAACTCGCGGGATCGCGTTCATCGTGGCCCTGGAGTACGTCGGTGAGCAGCGCCAGATCCTCCACCGAACGGGCATAGACGCCCACCGTGTCGAGCGAGGGTGCCTGGGTGAGGACACCGGCACGTGGAATGACCCCGAAGGTCGGCTTCAGCCCATAGATGCCGCAGAACGCGCCAGGCCGAATGACCGAGCCCACCGTCTGTGTGCCAAGCGCGGCCGGCACCATGCCGGTGGCAACGGCTGCTGCCGAACCCGAGGAGGAACCGCCGGGCGTATGCTCAAGGTTGTGGGGATTGTGCGTCTTGCCGGGCGTAAAGGTGGCAAGTTCGGTCGTCACCGTCTTGCCCATGATCACGGCGCCGGCGCGGCGCAGCGCCGCGACGCATCGGGCGTCGGCGGTGGGCTGGCACCCCTGATGGGCGCGGCAGCCGTTTTCAGTTGGTAGGTCGGTCGTATCGATGATGTCCTTGACGCCCATAGGCACACCGTGCAGTGGGCCAACCCCCTTACCCTCGCTGCTGAGCCGATCGGCAGCGCGCGCCTGCACCAATGCATGTTCAGGGTCGTGGAATGCCCAGGCTTGCACCTGGGGCTCGCGCGCGGCAATCCGCTCCAGGCATGCGCTGATCAGCTTCTCGGAGCTCGTCTCACCACGGGCGATGCGCGCCGCCGCCTCGGTGGCGGTGAGAAGGGTAAGGTCGCCGTCGGTCAAAGTCGCCTCCTCGTAATGGGGCAACGTCAATCCAGATAACGCCCCACAAGTGAAGCTTTCCGGAAAGCAGCGTCGAACGAGAATGCCACCCGCCATGTCAGCCCGCCGGCACTATAGGGCGCCAGCGCCCGATCGACAAAGCCCGTCCATCCCTCTACCAATCTCGCACCTGCCGCGGAGATGCCGCACTTTGAAAACTGCGACGCGCGCCAGCAGGGCCGGCCATTGCGGCGGCAACCCCTACTTGTTCCCAGTGTTGAGGCGTCGTTGGACTTCAAGGGGGCGGTGCGGCCTCATGAAGATGAGCGTTGCCGACCGAGCCCGAACTCGCAACCCGGGCTGCGCAGCCCCCCGCTTGAGCTCATCTTTTTGATGGCGTCTTTCTTCGCCAAGGTGCATCGCGCTGCCAGTCGCCTGCCATGATGCAGCCAATCGGGTCAATCGTGTCGACGACCTCGGCTAGCCCAAACGCCGCGATCTGCGCGCGCATGGCCGCGGCATTCTTGTAGGCACCTGGCAGTTCCGAGATGTCCGGGAAGCCACAGAAGAAGCGCGCGTCGATGCCGGCCGTCTGCTCGGCGACAATGTCCTGCTCGGCCTTGCCTGCGTGCGCGCGCAAGTAGGCCGTACGGCTGAAATTGCGCCCGGCGCCATGCGGTGCAAAACCAAGCCCATTTGGCGCATCAAGGCCGCGCGTGATGAGGATCGGCTCGGCCATGTTGAGAGGAATGAGCGTCAACCCGCAGCTGTCGTCGGCAAACCCGAGCCAGGCCGGCGTTGCACCCTTGGCGTGGTAGAAGAGGCCGTCGCTCTTGCGAAAGACGAAGTTGTGCTCGTTCCAGAAGCGGTCCTTGCGCTGAAGCCCTAGCGCGTGCGCTATCAGATCGTGAATTGCGTAGTGGTTTGCCTTGGTCCATGCGCGGATTAGTTGCAGCGCCTGCCAATAGCTGGTGCCCTCCTGTGTCTCGGCCGGAATCCAAGCGTTGTGCTTGGGCGTCTCGGGTGAAAGGACGCCCCGGAAACGCTCGGCTGTGGCCATGCCCGCCTTGTAAAGCATGGCCCCGGGCTTGCGCGAACCGTGACGCGTCACGAGCGCAATCTCACCAGTCGATGTCACACGGCCGACGTAAAAGAAATGATTGCCATCGCCCTGAGTGGCGAAGTGCTCGATTGCCGCAGACACGAGAGGCTTCAGATACGTATTTTCCTCAAATTGCGCCAACAGGCCCGCCGGCGGGTGCAGCTGGCTTCCTCGTGGCCGGCCACCGCCTCCGAAATGGCTGTGCTTCATGCCAGCATCGAGCAGTGCCGTCGGCGCCACGTCACCAAAGACGGTGACGGCCATCGAGCAGCAGATATCAGCCGAATGCATGCCCGGGTGAATGGCGTCCTTGGCCGCAGCGATGCCGCCAACCGGAACGGTGCCGGGCGCCGAGCCGGAGGGGCAGGCGTCGGGCATCACGGAGCCCGCGACAATGGTGGGCACACGCATCAGCTCGCGCATGTGGCGCTCCACACTGGCGATGTTCTGAGCCTCAGGTTCATCTTCGGCGCGCACGTTGAGCCGATAGGAAAGCTCGCCAACCCGGCGCAAGCCAACCGTCGGCGGCCCCGGTGGGGGCGCAAGCCGCTCCACTATGACGCGAATGGCAACCTCGTCAGCCCCAGCCCGGCGCGCGCGTTCAGCGGCCGCGACGGCTTTGGCGAACCACGGTCCGGGCTTGTAACCCCAGCCGATCAGGGTCTTGCCAGTGATCATGGCGGCTTCCTAGCGCAAACACATGGCATGTCGAGAGGGGTGTGCCCGAGAGGTTGCCCATTGCGGCGCTGCCCGCAACCGCTTCTCAGATCGCGGGACGAGGCTCCATCCTATCAACCTTATCAACCTCATCTGCACAGCCTCCGCCACCACGAGAACCCGGCGCGAGAGTGTGGGCGGCCTCAGCATGGCATCTGTCGTCGAGCGACGGCCGTGCCGCGGCCCCCCCCCGCTCCCGTCTTTGAGCGGAAGGTCACCGGCATCGGCCAAATGTGACGAGGATCAGTGGTTGGCTGGAGGCGCCCCGGGCGGCGCTGAGCTCGGGCGTTGCTGGCCATCCGCTAGCTCAAAACTTCGCGCTCCTTTTTGTGCGCGCCGCGCTGCCTTCTTCGCGCGCCGCAGGGTCGCGCGCGCCCGACGCTGCCTGGCTTGGATCTTCTTGCGCCGGGAATCCGTCATCTTGGGCATGGGCCTTCATCCTCTCTTTGTTCCTAGCAGCGAGCTCCCGCCGGTGCCCCGCGTCCCCTCTGAACTCGTGGCATTAGAGCATTTTGACTTTATAGAGCATTTTGACGCTCATGATCGACCCGAGGAAGCCAGGGGCGTTTCCACCACCCTTGCGACGCGCGCACCCTGGGTGCCAAGTTGTCCAGGAGAGCATATTACAATCCTAACCGCCCCAATGCAGCGAGGAGGCATAGATATTGCCCTCTGCCCCCTCGCCGCGTCTGACGACGCTGGTCCACAGCATAGGCGATCAATCGCCATTTCTGGTTCGGCCAAACGATGAACCCCCGGGGACTGGTCAACGCAACAAGGGAGTCGTCGGCCATCAAGCACTATTCTGCTGGGCCAGACGTTCGGCGACGTTGACGTTGCTCTCCGCTGTCTGCCCTTTGAAATCGAGGGCAACAAGCAAAACACAACCGACAGGTCGACGCTTGGCTGCATCGCAGCCTGCGCACAGCCAAAGAGCGGCCTATTGCAGTGCAATGTGGCGGCGCTGGCCGCCATCCGCTGCGCGGCACCCCGCAAACCTCACGAGCCCAGTCTCTGCAAGCCGGGTCCGCTCGATCGTGCTACTCCTCAAATGCCTGGCAGCAGCCCTTGGCGAGCTGGTTGGTCTCGACCCCACCGGAATGATAAGCATAGCGTTCACGGTTTTCGCACAACGGAGGCATCAGCGATGAGCGTTGCTGTCGAACTCGATTGTCTGCAAGGCGTTCGCATCGTCGATTTCACCCAATTTGAGGCGGGTCCGTCATGCACCGAAGCGCTCGCCTGGTTGGGCGCCGAGGTGGTGAAGATCGAAAATTTGCGTACAGGTGACCCAGGCCGCCGGCTGCAGGCAGGCAAGCCGGACAATGACCCCTGGTATTTCCATCAGTTCAACGCCAACAAGAAATCGGTGACTCTCAATTTGAAGTCGGCACGCGGGCTCGAGATCGTCCGTGCGCTGCTGAAGAAGGCCGATGTCACCATCGAAAACATGGCCCCAGGCACCATCGAGCGCCTCGGGCTCGGTTACGACGCGGTCAAGAACATCAACCCCGGCATTGTCTATTGCCAGGTCAAGGGCTTCGGCGCCGGCAGCCCCTACGAGAAGAACCTCGCCTTCGACATGATCGCGCAGGCCGCGGGCGGCACCATCAGTGTCACCGGCGAACGCGACCGGGCACCGGTCAAACCGGGCACATCCTTCGGCGATACCGGCACGGGTATGCTCATGGCCGTCAGCATTCTTGGCGCCCTCTTTAAGCGCGCGCGGACGGGCAAGGGTTGCCTGCTCCAGGTGGCGATGCAGGATGCGATGCTCCACTACATGCGGGTCCCGTTCTCCCGCACACAGCTGACCGGCAAGGCAGTGCAGCGCGACGGCACCAGCCGATCAACTCCTGGCGGCCTCACGCCCAGTGCGCTTTACCCGTGCAAGCCCGGTGGGCCGAACGATTACGTGTATGTCTTCTGCAGCCGCGCCAACCCCGAACACTGGCAGCGGCTGCTCAAGGTCATCGGCCGCGAGGACCTTAGCGGTGATGCGCGATACGACACGCAACAAGCACGCAGCCAGCGCGGGGCTGAGGTAGACGAAATCATCGCCGCCTGGACCCGACAGCACAGCAAACAAGAGGCCATGCAGCTGTTCGGTGCCGCTG
>JAMXLN010000332.1 GCA_024281145.1 Hyphomicrobiaceae bacterium
GGATGCGCGAGCTCCGTCGCCGCTCGCGGGCAAGGGCCCGTTCCAGCTTTTGCCCAATCGATGCATGAATTTCGACGTCGGACTGCGGGCGTTGGTTGGCAATGACCTTATCAAGCGAGCTGCGAACGAAATGGCGCGCAACCTTATAACAATTGTTTGATACCTCTTGTGTGACGTCGATAAGCTTATCGACGGATATGCCGAGGGGACGCGCGTGTTGATGGTTGTCGCCCTCGAGCTGCTGCCGCCTCTCTTTGGTCAACGCCGGTGAATGCGGCGAGGCAACCAGCGTGGGACCTCGCGCCCAGCTCACCTCGCCGTTCTCAGCCGCTGCAGCCACGGCATGCATGATGGCAATCCACTCCGCACGGGAGGGAAGCGGCGGCGGTATCGACCGCGGCAGATGGGCAATCCGGCTCATGCAGGCTTCCCTTCAGCTACCACGGAGTGGCGCGAATGTGCGCCATCGACTGATCGAGGCACCCCCTTGCCCATTCGCTGCGCGAGTCTGGCCCACACCTCGTCCCGGGGGCCGAAATCAAGAAGGCCGCCCCTGTTCAAGACGAGGACCATGTCGAGTTCGGAGAGGGCACTCAAGCGATGCGAAATGACGATGACAATCGCCTTGCGTGCCCGAACGTGTTTGATGGCGCGCGCCAGTGCCGCTTCGCCCTCTGCGTCCAGGTTTGCATTGGGCTCATCGAGCACGACGAGAAATGGACAACCATAGAGGGCTCTGGCAAGGCCGATGCGCTGGCGTTGGCCTGCCGACAGCAGGGCTCCGCCCTCGCCGATTTGCGTCGCATAGCCGTCGGGCAGTGAGACGATGAGGTCGTGCGCGCCGGCCACTGTGGCGGCTTCGAGTATCGTCTCCTCGCTGACACCGTGCTCGAAGCGACAAATGTTGTCGGCGACGGTGCCATCGAAAAGGGAAACCTCTTGCGGTAAGTATCCGATGTGCCGCCCGAGCCGATCGCTGTCCCACTGGTCGAGGCGCGCCCCATCCAGCCGCACCTGGCCGTGCGCGGGCTGCCACAACCCGACGATGGTCTTGGCGAGGGATGATTTCCCCGAACCGCTTGCGCCGAGCAAAGCAAGACCTCTCCCAGCAGGCAGAGAGAACGAAATATCGCGCGCAATAACCCGATTGGAGCCCGGCGGTACAACGGCAACGTGCTGGACCCAGAGATTGTTGGCGGGCGAGCGCAGCGTCACTGCAGGCGCAGGAGGCGAGGGCATGCCGTTCAGCGTTTTATCCAGTCGTCTGACGGCATCTCGGGCTGCAATGAGTTGTTTCCAAGTCCCAAGAACGATTTCGATCGGTGCTAGCGCGCGTCCCATGATGATCGACGAGGCAATCATGATGCCGCCACTTGCTCTTTCACCAACGACAAGGGCAGCTCCGACGCAAAGAACGGCCGATTGGAGGGTGTAGCGCAACACCTTTGCGGTGGCACCGAGGTCCGCTTCGGCATCACGCATGGGGATGGCTTCTGCGATGTGCGCTTCGTTGAGGCGGCACCACGCGGTCTTGAACCGGTCGCGCATGCCGAGCGCATGAATCACCTCGGCATTGCGGCGGATCTCGTCGGCAAGCGCCGCGCGTGCGGCAGTGCGCTTGGAAACTCCGAGAGCAAATATTCGCGACTGGCGCTCCGCAAAGACGGCAGCAAATACGATCAACGCCGCGCCCGTGATGGCAACAAGGCCAATTAGGGGATGGAAGAGAAAGAGCACGAGCACGAAGATCGGCAACCACGGCATATCCAGAAACGCCGTTGGCCCCATCCCGGACAGGAAGGCCCGGACGAGCTCCAGGTCCCGCAGGGGTTGCTGTACCATCGAAGGGGCCACGCCCCGCAGCGGAAGTCCCGCCAACGCCCCATAAATCGGCGCCTGCAGGGCGGCGTCGAGCAAAGCCGAAATTCTCGCGAGCATGCGGCTTCGAATGGCGTCCAAGCACCCCTGCAGCAGGTAGGCGGCAATTACCAAAACGGATAGCCCCACGAGCGTCGCGACATTTCTGCTCGGCAGAACGCGGTCATAGACCTGCAGCATGTAGATCGAGCCGGAAAGCATTAGCAAATTGATGGCGCCGCTTATGCCGGCGACGCCCACGAGACGTCGCCGCACGTCCGCCAATGCGTCGGCTACCGAGTTAGGCCGCTGCGCTACCTTCATTGGATCGTGACTAGAGAACAAGCAACGGACGCCGCTCAGGGATGAGAGGCGTCACGCCGCTTGCCTCCCCCGATTGACCTCATCATTACCGCCTGCCGATCCGCAACGATGGCGCTGCCGAGATCCTGCGCTTGTCCCTCGGCGCCGTTCTTCCACAAGCCTCTCCTCAATTGTCGCGTCACGTTGTTGAAGGCGGCACCGGCCTGCGCAGGGATGGAATGTATGTTAGCTGCCACCATGGCAATTTTCTCCTGTCGTCCCGGCGCAGTGAACATTAATCGCAAGCTAGAAATAAATCGGTCGATAATGTGACAATGCTCTAATGACCGGAAAATTTATTAGTCAGTATTGCTCATCTTCTGTTTATTTGGAGATCTGGAAATGCTCCAGCAGAGCTGAATCTGTCTACCGATCGAATCGTCAGATGGTCCCGATTTCTGCCGTGTTTTGACGAGAGAAGGGGCTGCGGGGCGAGCGCACCATGTGCAAAGCATGAAGCGCGGATCGGGATTGTCAGATCAGTTGCCCCGTGGATTGCCGACGCAAAAAAATCGAATCCCTCTGGATTAGAGGTACGCGCCGTGGCGGTGCGCTCGCTCGCCGCCAATGCATGGCAGTTCTCATCGGCTCGGTGTTTTCGATCCTGACCTCTGGGTGCGCCGTCGGTCCCGATTTCCGGTCTCCGCCCGCGCCGTCGACCTCGCTCTCGCCAACCCCGCTTGCAAAGACGGTTGGGCGTAGAGGCGAGACATTGACCTATGTTGAAGGTCTCGCGATCCCCATGCGATGGTGGGAACTCTTCCATTGCCCGGCCCTCAATTCCATCCTGACCCGAGCAATTTCCGCTAATCCCGACCTGCAGGCTGCACAGGCGGCGCTGCGCATCGCGGACGCCAATATGCAAGCGGCACGTGGCAGTTTCTTTCCGCAAATTGATGCCAACGTGGGCGCTTCCTCGCAACGGCCCAATCCCGCGCAGACACAGCCGCCGGGAAGCGTGACGTCGCCCTATTCGGTTGCCTCGGGACAATTATCAGTCTCCTTTGCGCTCGACGTGTTTGGCGGCAACAGGCGCCGAGTGGAATCTTTGACCGCGCAGGCCGAGGCGCAGTATTTCGAGGTCGAGGCCGCTTATCTCACGTTAACGTCGAAGATCGCTCTGGCCGCCATTGCGGAAGCCTCCCTGCGCGATGAGATAGGCTCGGCCGAGACCAGCGT
This sequence comes from Hyphomicrobiaceae bacterium, assembly GCA_024281145.1. Taxonomy (GTDB): domain Bacteria; phylum Pseudomonadota; class Alphaproteobacteria; order Rhizobiales; family Hyphomicrobiaceae; genus AWTP1-13. The sequence goes on from JAMXLN010000332.1 coordinate 3,400, forward strand.
CAGCGTGGGACGCGATGTTCTGGGCATCCTCAAGCAGCAGGCCGATGCCAACGAGGCAACCCTCGTTGATGTCTCCACCCAGGACGTGGCTCTCAGTCAGTTCGAACAGAGCCTGCAATCCTTGAAAAAGCGCCTGGCGATTGGCCGAAACTTGATGGCCGCGCTCGCGGGCGGGCTGGCCGGCAACGGCATCCAGGAGAAGTTCGAATTCGCCTGCCTTAAGCTTCCTAAGGAACTGCCGCTCAGCCTCCCTGCTGATATCGTGCGCAGGCGTCCGGACGTGCGCGCAGCCGAGGCGAACATGCATTCGGCCACTGCAGAAGTCGGTGTCGCGATAGCGAACAGATTTCCTCAGTTCAATCTTACAGCGAGCGCCGGCGCGAGTACGGTGGCCAAATTCGCCGGTGCCTGGCCGCCATTTCTGTTCTGGTCAATCGGGGGCAGCGCGGCCCAGACGTTGTTTGACGGCATGACCCTGGCGCAGAAACAACGCGCCGCGGAAGCAGGGCTTGACCGCTCGGAGGCCCTCTATCGCAGCACCGTCATCACCGCCTTCCAGAACGTCGCCGACGTGTTGCAGACCATGGAGGCAGACCGACGATCCTTCGTCGTTGCGCGGCGGGGTATGGAGGCCGCGAAAGTCAACCTCGACCGCACGCGCATGCTCCTTGGCAAGCGGCTCGCAAGCGCTGTCCAAGTGCTGAACGCCCAGCAGCTCTTTGCGCAAGCGAGTTCGAGCCATGCGCAAGCCAAGGCAGCGCTGCGGGCCAACAGTGTCATGCTGTTTCAGGCGCTTGGCGGGGGATGGAAGGGCGATCAACCCGCGCGGGGCAATGCTTGGGTCACGACGGTCTCCAATGCAGACCATCGAACGGTCCTGGGTGAGCGGGGCTCGCCCAAGAAACCGATGCGGTCAGCAGCGGAAGAGGCAGCGGTCCGATGAGCATGCGGAGCTCGCTAAGGACCGACATCGGTACGGTCCTTGTACATCTGGTCCTCATTGTGTCCTTCGTCGTAACGCTGGGCACTGGCCTACGGATCGCATCCGATGACCCGGACGCGGCTTGGCTATCCATTCTCGACCCAATTCTGCCAATGGAGCATCTCTGGTTTCGGCATCTGATCGCTGGCGTGGCCATGGCGGGCACATTGGCAGGATACGCCGTGTACGTTCTGAAGGCTCGTCTTGCCGCTCGCATCCGCTTCGACTTCGCCCGAGCGAAAGCGATCTGGCGCGGCGGCCAAACCGGAGTGTCGGCGCTGAACGTCGTCGTAGTGTGGCTTCTGCTGATAGGCTTGACGTTCGAGATCGTTACCGGAGTCGCCATCTTTTGGGATGGCGGGCAAACTTTGATCGCGTTGCATCACTGGGTTTCATGGCTCAGTCTAGCTTGTGTGGTGGCGCACATTGCCCTGCAGGTGACGTATGGAGGCGTTCGCTACGCGCTTAAAATCTTCAAACCCGGACGCTTGCGCATCGCCCCGCCGCCGCCAGATTTGGCCGAGCTATTGGCGGAGGAGTTGCGCCGACGGACCGCGCCGCCTCTTGATCATGGCGCAGCATCCTCCCACCGGGAGCCTTCCCTGCACGCCCATCCCCTGGCAACGGGTGTTGCTGTTGCGCTCGTCGTCGCCGGCATCGCATGCGGTTCGGAGACGCTCACACGTCCGGTTCTAACCGTGGTTGCCATCCCCAAGAGCGAAGCACCGATCGTGGATGGCGACGTATCGGATCCGGTTTGGAGCAAGGCGCGTCCCGTCAGCGTCACGGCGACGCAAGGCGGCGATTTCGGGGGGACGCATCAATCGCACATTGAGATTCGCGCTTTGCACGACGAGGAATTCGCATATTTCGTGTTCACCTGGGATGACCCGACGCGCTCCCTCAAGCACCATCCCCTCGTCAAGACTCGAGACGGTTGGCGCGTGGCATCGAGCCGTCCCGACCTCGCCGATGAGGACGTCTACCATGAGGACAAGTTTGCCGTTCTCCTCAGCCCTTCCGCATTCCCCCTCATCGGAGCTGCCATCCATCTCTCTGTCCGGCCTCTGCAGGGCAAACCCGCGGGCAGCACGGGGCGTGGGCTCCACTACACTCTTGATGGGAGCATCCTCGACGTGTGGCAGTGGCGGGCCAGTCACGAGGGTGCCGACGGGCATATCGACAACTGTCACTTCGGGGGGCCGCGAGAGGCCTCGGCAGCCGCGTCCACCGCCCCCTACAGCGGCGGCTTTGCCCTGGACCCTGGACCGCGACGCTATGAAACCAACGTTGCGGGCCTCACTGCCGGGCAAGCAATTCATCCACGACGGCTGCCCAAGGACCTCGCGGCGATGACGCAGGCCATGGGGCGGATGAGTGATGCCACGAACGAGAGCGAAAGCGAGAAGTCGCGGTGGTGGATGACGGCGGCCGAATCGAAGCCCTTCGCCGCCGACACTGACGCGGCAATCCCCGTCGGAACCGTGATCCCTGGCGTCATTATGTTGGAGAAGCAGGAAAAAGAAGACAACGAGATCATCGGCTTCGGGCGCTGGGCCGCAGGTCGCTGGACGTTGGAGGTTGTGCGGCGGCTGAAGCCGGCGAGCCACTACGACGTGGAGCTCAAGACCGGCGTCCTGATGTGGGTCGCCGCATTTGATCATTCAGAGAAGCGCCACGCCCGCCACCTGCGGCCCTTTCGGCTTAAAGTCGAGTAGCGAGGTTCACAATTCGCGAGCTGCGGGAGCGCACGCTAAGTGAGGTTAGCTCTCCCCCAGGAACCGCCTGACGTTGCGATCAACGATGGCTCCGGCGTCGCGCGGGGAGAGCTGCTGTGGCGCGGCGCGCTCGGGGGAAGTTTCCAAGCGGCGGATGTGCGCTTCCTCTTCTCCGGGATCGGGAAGGACCCTTGCGAGGTCTGTGAGGCTCGCCTGCAGATCCGTCATCTGCGCGGGATCGGATGCCGTCGCTGGGCTGGCGACCCGCGGCTCTAACACGGGAGCGTCAATCCGCTCCGGTCCCATGTTGGTCGGGTCAGGCAGCGTGAGAGCGCCCTCAACGGTGGGAGCAACAGCGTCCCTTTCGCTCAAAGGATTACCCAAATTGAAGCGCTTCCTCAGCGTCGCAATGATCGATGTATGGTCGAAAGGGGTGTCGCCTGGCGGGCGAAGTACGAGCCCTTGCTGAATGAAGGGTGACACAAGCACCGCGGGAACACGCACGCCATATCTGTCGAAATTAAAGGGGCTCGACGCCCGCAACGACGGGGGTACGGCAGCCGGCGGGGGAACGTGGTCGAAACAGCCACCGTGCTCATCGAAAACGATAATGAGCAGGCTAGACGTCCAAAGGGGGCTTTGGCGCAAGGCGTTGTAGACAGCAGCAATAAGGCGCTCGCCCGCCGCGACGCTTGTTGGTGGATGCTGATCATTTTGGGGACCAAGGAACGAGAGGTAATCCGGTTCGATGAATGTATAGGCCGGAAGTCGGGCTTCCTGAGCGTCGGACTGGAATTTCGAAAAGCGCGTGAAGTGATGCCGAATCCGCCATAGTCGCGACATGGCGGAGGACTGAGCGACATCATGAAAGTATATTCGCCAGCCGTTGACGGGGTCCATATCCTTGAGCCGGTCGAAGATGGTCGGCATCATGTATGGAAAATGCGGAGGCGCGTTGTTCTCGTAACCATTGGCAGTGGCCGCATGCACGAAGAAGCGGTTTGGCCATGTCTGTGTTGGGGCTGACGCAAACCATCGATCGCTCACGGCGAACTGTCGCGCCAGCTGGCTCAACACCGGAACCTGCTCGGGCATAAAGCAGTGCATGATCCGGTTGGGATCGTAGCGCTCAGCCGGCCATTTTGTCTGCTTGAGATAATTGCGCACGAAACCGTTCATTTTTGCAAGCGCGCCCGCTGGCGGGTCAATGACACCAAACAGTTGCTCGTTGATATCTGTCCAGCGCTCCCCCGGATTCGGGTCGGGTATGGTGAGGACATCTGCGGTCATACCCGGGAGATTGTTGACGTAGATCGGCTTTCCAGCAGGATCTAGGTTGAATTCTTCCCCGGACAGGCCATCGAATGTATTGGATTTTGGATACAGTCGACCCAATAAGTTGTCGAATGACCGATTCTCCAGCATGAGGACGACAAAATGGTTTATCTTCGAGAGTACGGCTTGCGCCAGTGCGAGATTGCGAGGTGCGATCGTTGCCGCCGCCGAACCGGCGGTCAATTTTAAAAACTCCCGTCTGCGCATGTATCCCCCGATTCTCCCGTTGCTCTGTGAACCACAATGAGCCCGGGCTGCTATTCTTTTCGCCTTCGCCGCGGTAAAATGCCGATGAGCTGATCGCAATCTCGATTGACTGTGCGGGTGACTTCTAAGGCCGGACGAGTTTTGCGCACAAGGTATTGCTTTGTCCAGGCGCGAGGGTGCTCGATGCGATCACGGCCGGCGTTGCCGTCACCGGCGAGGGCTGCGCAACGAACCCGGGGCGACCTTGCACGGTCAACGTCTAAAGGTGTGTTGAGGACAACGGGCACCCGAGCCTGCCAGGGGTGATCCGGCAGCCTTGGCCCAGCAGCGGCGTCATGCGCATCTGTTCTGTTTGAGCGGCCTCGTCTAGGCTCACGCGACGGGAAGCTCCCCGAGGACCCTTCCATGGCAGACCCTTACGAAGTGTTGGGTATTGGCCGCGAGGCGACGCAAGAGGAAATCCGCAAGGCCTATCGCCGGCTCGCCAAGGATAGCCACCCGGACCTGCATCCGGGCGATAAAGGCGCGGAAGCGCGCTTCAAGGAGATCGCCTCGGCCTATGACATCCTGGGCGACGAGAAGAAGCGCCAGCGCTTCGACCGCGGTGAGATAGATGCATCCGGCGCCGAGCGCCAGCAGCCTGAGCGCGAGTTCTACCGCCAGCATGCCGAGGCTGGCCCGGGCTTCAAGTACGAGCGCCGCTGGCAAGGAAGCGGACCCGAGGATGAGGACGACCTCTTCACGCAAATCTTCGGTCAGCGCCGCGCTGGGGTAAAAGCCAGAGGTTCCGACGTCGGCTACACAATGGCCGTAGAATTCACCGAGGCGGTAAACGGTGCCAAGAAACGGGTGACCATGGCCGACGGCAAGACGCTCGATATTGCCGTCCCAGCGGGGTTGCAGGATGGCCAGATCCTGCGGCTGCGAGGCCAGGGTCGCCCAGGCCTGAAGGGTGGTGAGGCGGGGGACGCCCTCGTGGAGGTTCACGTCGCGCCGCATCCAATCTTCCGCCGGGACGGCAACAACATTCGATCCGTTTTGCCGATCACGCCCGGTGAAGCCCTGGCCGGGGCGACGGTCGAGGCCCCGACGGTGTCGGGACCCGTGCAGCTGCGCGTGCCGAAGGGGTCGAATACGGGCAGCATTCTGCGTCTGCGCGGCAAGGGAGTGACGTCGCCCCATGGCAAAGGCGACCAGCTCGTGGAATTGCGCGTCGTGCTGCCCGCCCATCCTGACGAGGAGTTCGTGCGCAGCCTCACTGAGTGGGAAGCCAAGCATCCCTACGATCCCCGCAAGCAGGGAGACCAGGCATGACGGACCGCAGCATCGCCGAACCGGAGGTCATCTCCGCGGTAGAGCATCTCGACGCGCAGGCGCTACGGCGCTGGGTCGACCAGGGATGGGTGCTTCCCCACCGGGACGGCGAAAACCTTTTGTTTGACGCATCCGATGTGGCGCGCGTGCGTCTCATCTGCGAGTTGCACTACGAGCTGCGCATTGAGGAGGACAGCCTCTCGGTTGTGCTGTCGCTGATGGACCAGCTGTACGAAGCGCGTTGCCACCTAAACGCGCTCCTGTCCGCTGTGGATGCGCAGCCGGAGCACGTTCGCGCTGGCATCACCGCGCGCATCAAGGCGAAGGGCTGAGCCCACGGAAGACCAGCCGGCCGCTTGCGAGCGCAACCGGCCTCTGCACTGCCCCTATCCTGGCCTCTATCCGGCAGGCGCTTGAGCGCTATGAACGCGACTGCGCCTGCCGTCGGTCCGCCAAGACGCGGCGCCGGGTTTGCACGAGGGTGCCACCCAGCGAATTTCGCGCCGGCGTTGGGCCCCGTCGTTTCTGTCAGCGGAGCGCGACGCGGTCATCGGCAGCGGTCGTGCCTGTGCTGGTTCGCCGCAAGGCCATAGCTTGCGTGAGGCGCCGGTGCTAGCCTCGCCAGGCGATGGGCCATTCGATCATGTGGGCCTAATTGCGCAGGACATGCCGATGCCGACAGAATTGCCCGAGTACGAGGTCTTTGCGCTGCGCTACGCCACCCGCGAGGCGCAGCGCCGCGACCATTTCATCGGTGGCGATCCGCACGATGGGCCCATGCCCATGGACTACTTTGTGTGGGTGGCGGTGGGCCGCGGTGGCGCCTACCTGATCGACACGGGTTTCACGCGCGAAATGGCACATGAGCGCAAGCGCACCTTCCTGCGCTGCCCGATTGAGAGCCTGGAGCTCTTGGGTGTGGAGGCGGGCAGCGTGCGCGACGTGATCCTCACCCACCTGCATTACGACCATGTCGGCAATTTCGACCGGTTTCCAAATGCGCGGTTTCATCTTCAGGAGCGCGAGTTGACCTGCGCCACCGGACGCTACATGCGCTATCCGCGCCTGTCACATTCGTTCGAGGTCGAAGATGTCTGCGGCATCGTGCGCCTGAACTATGCAAGCCGCGTGATGTTCTACGATGGCG
>JAMXLN010000333.1 GCA_024281145.1 Hyphomicrobiaceae bacterium
AGGACGCCATTCGCCTATTCGGCTTCACCAGCGAGGTCGAGCGCGCCTGGTTCCGCCTCTTGCAGACCGTCCAGGGCGTGGGGTCCAAGGTTGCCCTGGCGGTGCTTGGCACACTTGCGCCGCAGGACCTCGCCTATGCCATCGCCCTGCAGAACTGGGCGGCGGTGGAGCAAACGCCGGGCGTGGGCAAGAAGCTGTCTCAGCGCATTGTCGCCGAACTTCGCGATAAAGCACCCGCCCTGTCCGTGGCGGGGCTCAACGGGCCCATGCCCGCACGCAAGGGAGCCGTGGCTCCGGTCGAGAACAACGCCGCCGCTGAGGCCATCTCAGCGCTCGCCAATCTCGGCTATCAGCCCGCGCAAGCGAGCCAGGCGGTGGCCGCCGCGATGGCGGAACTGGGTGAGGCGGCCGATACACCCAAACTGATCCGACGTGGCCTGAAGGAACTGGCGCGCTAGCGGGTCTTGCGCCGCCTGGCAAGCCAAGACTATTCCGCCGCCCGCATCGGCCTTTCGGGCGCGTGCACCGAGGCGACGAGCTGCCGGGCATAGACCTCGCGCCAGGGGGTCTTATCGTCACTGACGAAATAGCCGCTGCGGGCCGCGCGGTAGACTTCGGGATCCTCGGCACCCGGTGGCGCCACCCCCTCGTTGCGCAGGGCGCGCGCGGCCAGCAGCAGGCGTCGGCGCGTGCGCGTGATCATCTGGTCTGACGGCGCCAAGTGCTCAAACTCGTGATCGACGATCGGTCCCATGCTTTCGGTAATGGCCTGGTCCTGTAGGTGGATACCATCGATACCGCTGTAGATCGTATTGTTGCGCTGCGCTGCCCGGTCGAGATGCCAATCATTGCCGGGGTTCGCCACCATGCGCCACCGACCGAGCCAATCGCTGGTGTTGGGCAAGAGCTTGTTGCCGCGACCCGTGCCGCCGATCGGCCTGCCGTCCTTGAAGGCCGGTTGCGGCAGTGACATCGCCGATGCCGCATGCTTCCACCAAATGAAGCAGAACATGGTGTGTTCGTCGTCGAGCGGTACCCAAGCGCGCGCATGCATGTGGTTGGCGAACTCGCCGTTGGGCGCCTGGGTCCAGAACGGAAAGAGGAAGTTGCCGAAGCGCCAATAGGTCTGGCCGGGGGCCGCCCCGCGATAGCCCGCATACTGCGTGCCCCAGGGCTGGTCAGTCAGATAATACTCCGGCGCGCGGTTGAGCACGGTATGGCGAACTGGTTCATTCTCCGCCAGATCGGCAGGATCGACATGGCCCGCATGCAGGAAGCCGAAGTGGGAGGTGTCGATCTCCCCCTCCAGGGCTTGCAGGTAGTTGCAATCGCGCTGAATGAAGCTGACCTTGATCTCATCCTCGGGCATGTCGAGGATCTCGAAACCGGGGAGCTGGGGTGGCTCGGCGCGCGCACCCATGTAAACCCAAACCAGGCCGGCGCGCTCGATCACCTTATAGGCCTTGGCCTTCACCTTCTGCATGAAGCCGGGCGGCGGGATGCTGGGCATGTCCACGCAATTGCCGGCCACATCGAATTTCCAGCCGTGATAAATGCAGCGCAGGCCGCTCGCCTCGTTGCGGCCGAGAAACAGCGAGGCGCAACGGTGCGGACAGCGGTGGTCCATCACGCCGACCCGGCCGTCGCTGTCGCGAAAGGCGATGAGCTTTTCGCCGAGCAGCATCAGGCGCACGGGAGCACCATCGCGCTCAAGCTCCGAGGACATGAGGGCAGGGATCCAGTAGCAGCGCATGAGGTCACCCATCACCGTACCGGGGCCGATGCGCGTGAGCTCAATTCCGTCGCTTGCCTTCGACATTTGATCCTCCCGATCCCTTAATATTGCCTGTCGGGATGAGCACATCCTAACACAGGAATTCGGGCCCCTCTCGTGCTTTCGGTGATGTCCTCTCCCCCCTAGCGGCTAGGCGCTCAGGGTGGAGCTTCCTTCAGCAAGGGCCTGACGTCCCAGGCGGAGAATGACGCGTGCAGCAATTGCGTCTCGATCATGAACCGAACCGCAACCGCCACAGCGCCACGCCCTTATTTCAAGACCTGCGCTGTCTTTGGGGCCGCCGAGTGCGCCGCACTCCGAACAGGTCTCAGTCGTGAGGTATTCGCAGACGTCCACAAACCTCGCTTTGCGCGCCATCGCTTCACCTCCCCTGGCCATCGCCCAAGGGTGGAGCACTGGCGGCAGTTCGGTAGGGTAAAGGAGCGGTCGGCGAGCATCGGCGCCCCGCATCGCCAATTCACCGCTGGGCATCAACTGAGCGGTTTGCTAAGCTGCCTGCAACGGCGAGGGCCTCGTTTTAGGACCAACTTGCCGAGTCAAAAGGTTTTGTCCGTTGCGCGTGGCCTGCCGCCCCGGCGCCGATCCGCCAGGGAGCACGAAAATTTAGGCATCGCGCCACGCGACCGTAGGGAGACGCCATGTGGATCCCCCGAGCCGGGTACCCCTTAAGTCCCGCCGATTTCATGCGCGCGCAGGCTGGGCACGGCTGCCGCCCGCGCACGCCGCCGAGCGCTGCGGCGGCGGGCCTCGACCGCAGCGGACGTGCCTTGGCCGGCAGCAGCGTCCAGGTGCATTGACAACGCCAGTGCCGGCGCACCCCCGCGCAAGCCGGAGGTGTTGCGAGGCAGGGCTGAACGACACCCGCGGAGATCGCGAGGCAGGCGACAGCAGAGGGCCAGCACTGCTGAGACGGAGAGGGCACAGATGAAGAGCCGACAGGGCCAAGCGCATGAACCCCTTGGGTGCGGGCTTGCGCTCCACTCGCCCGGCGTGCCCCCCAGCCCACGTCGCACAGCCGACGCCACGGGTCCCGGTGTTGGCAACGGGGGAGGGGGCCTGATTGGCGGCCAGGCTCACCCGGCGCCCAACAAGGATGGCACGTTCACGGACAAGTAGCGAGGCGAGGTCCCATGGCGCGCTACATCACACGGCGGGTGGCGTACTCGTTCTTGTCGCTGTTCCTGCTATCGCTGACGATTTTCCTATTCGTTCGCGTCACCGGTGATCCCACCACGCTGCTGGTTGAGCCGGGCGCCAGCCAGGCCGATATCGACGCCATGCGCGAGCGATTTGGTTTGGATCGATCGCTCTGGGTGCAGTACGCAAGCTTCGTGCGGTCCCTCGTGCACGGCGATTTCGGACAGTCGTTCTACTATCGCACGCCCGTGCTCGAGCTCTACTTGTCGCGCCTGCCCAACTCGCTTCTGCTGGCGCTCGCCGCCATGGCGTTCTCCCTCCTGATCGGCGTGCCGAGCGGCATCCTGGCGGCGGTGCGGGTTGGCCGCTTTTGGGACCGAGCCGGCAAGGTGTTCTCGTTGCTCGGGCTGTCGCTGCCCTCGTTTTGGGTCGGGTTGGTGCTGATCTTGTTCTTTTCCGTCTACCTGGAGTGGCTCCCCTCGTCCGGCTCAGGTACCGCCTTGCACCTCTTGATGCCGGCCTTCGCACTGGGGTGGTACTTCGCAGCCGCCCATATGCGGCTGACCCGCTCCTCCATGCTCGAGGTGCTGGGCTCCGACTACATCAAGCTCGCCCGCCTCAAGGGGTTACCGGAGTCGCTCGTGATCGCCAAGCACGCCTTCAAGAATGCCTTGATCCCCGTGCTGACGCTCGCTGGGATCAACCTTGTCATCATGATCAATGTGGCCGTGGTGGTGGAAACAGTCTTTGCTTGGCCCGGCATCGGACGCCTGCTCTATGAGGGCATCACGTTCCGCGATTTCCCGGTCGTGCAGGCCGTGGTGCTGCTCGGAGGGGCCATGATCGTGATCGTCAATCTGCTGATCGATATCCTTTACGCGGTGATCGATCCACGCATTCGGCTGGAGGCCTGACGCCATGGCAATGCGCTCAGAAGCCGTTCCCCTCTCCTCGCGCGGCGACCTCGTTCGCGGGCTCGAAGGCTTCCCACTCCTGCCGGTGACGATCCTCGTCAGCATCGGCTTGGTGGCGGCGTTCGCTGGGCTGCTCGCACCCTATGATCCTGAGGTCGGCTCGCTCGCCCTGCGCTTCCATCCCCCTGCCTGGCAGACCGGGGGTAGCATCGACCACCTGCTCGGTACCGATCACCTCGGCCGCGACGTGCTGTCCCGGCTGATCTTCGGTGCCCGAGTGTCGATGGTGGTTGGGTTTACCGCCGTTATGGTGGCCGGCGCCATCGGTACCTGCCTCGGCATCGTCTCCGGTTACCTCGGCGGCTGGGTCGATCAAGTCATCATGCGCGTCACCGATACCTGGCTCGCGCTGCCTGCGCTCACCTTCGCCATCTTCCTCACCGCCATTGTCGGGCCGAGCGAGATGAACATCGTCATCATCCTCGGCGCCGTCTACTGGACACGCTATGCGCGCGTCATCCGCGGTGAGGTTCTGTCTCTCAAGCAGCGCGAATTCGTGCGGCTTGCAATCGTTGCGGGCTGCTCCAAGGTCACGATCATGCGGCGACACATCCTGCCCAACGTGCTCAACTCGGCCATCGTGCTCGGCACGCTGATGCTCGGCGTCGTGATCGTGACCGAGGCATCGCTGTCCTTCTTGGGTGTCGGGGTTCCCCCGCCCAAACCGGCTTGGGGTCTGATGCTCGCCGATGGCAAAAAGGGGCTGATGGTAGGCTACTGGTGGCTCACCGTTTTGCCCGGTTCGTGCATCATGCTGATGGTTCTTTCCGCAAACCTGTTGGGCGATTGGCTCCGTGTCAAGCTCGACCCCCAGCTTCGCCAGCTCTGAGCCGCACGGGCGCGGAGCTGTTGCAATCCCAAAGGCGCAGAGGGCCGCGCCATGAGCACGCGCGCGTTGCTTGAACTCCAGAACCTCTCAACCCACTACGTCTCCGCCAAGGGCAGGCGGGTGGTGCGGGCCGTCGAGGACGTGTCCCTCCGGGTCGCGGCCGGCGAGACATTGGGCATTGTCGGCGAATCGGGTTCGGGCAAGAGCACCCTGGCGCTCAGCATCCTGCGCCTGCTTCCACCGGCCGCTCGGATACCGAGCGGGCGCATGCTGTTTGAGGGTGAGGACCTTTTGCAGAAGTCCGATGCGGAGATGCGGCGCGTGCGCGGCAAGCGCATCGCCATGATTCTGCAAGATCCGATGGCCTCGCTCAACCCGCTCTTTACCATTGGCGATCAGGTCGCGGAACCAATTCGGGTGCACGAGGGGGCCACGCGCGCCAGCGCTTGGGCCCGAGCGCGCGATCTCCTAAAGGCCGTGCGCATCCCCTCGCCGCAGGCACGTCTCTCCCAGCATCCGCACGAGATGTCGGGAGGTATGCGCCAGCGCATCGTCGGTGCAATCGGCATTTCCTGCGAACCGCGGCTGCTGATCGCCGACGAGCCTACGACGAGCCTCGACCTGACAATCCAGGCCCAATACCTGAACCTGCTGCGCGAGCTGCAGCGCGCCCATGGCCTGGCGCTAATCTTCATCACCCACAACCTCGGCATCGTCGCCAAGATGTGCGACCAGCTGGCGGTCATGTACGCCGGCCGGGTGGTCGAGCAGGGGCCCGTCAGGCAGATCTTCAAGGCGCCGGCACATCCCTACACGAGGGCGCTGTTGAGCTCGATCCCGCGCATGAGCGATGGCCGGCAACGCCTGACCGCCATCGATGGCCAGCCGCCGGACCTCTCAGCGTTGCCGCCGGGCTGCGCCTTTGCCCCGCGCTGTCCGAGCGCATTTGATGCGTGCCGAGCGGCGGAGCCGCCGGAGATCGCAGGCGTTGCCAACAGCCGCGTGCGCTGCTGGCTGGCGGCGCCCGACGCCGGCCGGGGCAAGGCTGGCAATGGAGCCCTCTAATGGCGATGCTCGAGGCTGCGGCGCTCAGCAAGCATTTCCGGGCACGGCGCGGTCTGTTCGGCGGGCGCGGCGTGGTGCGGGCGGTCGATGGCGTCTCGTTCGCCATCGAAGGAGGGCGCACGCTCGGCGTGGTGGGCGAATCGGGCTGCGGCAAGACGACGACGGCCAAGTTGGTGCTGGGCCTCGAAGAGCCGACCGAGGGAGGGATCCGCTTTGAGGGCTGCGATCTCAATGCGCTCGACGCCGCCGGCCGCCGGAACTATCGCAAGTCCGTACAGGCGGTGTTCCAGGATCCCTATGCCTCGCTCAACCCGCGCATGCGCGTAGGGGCCATCATTGCCGAACCGCTCGTCACCAACGAGGCGCTCACCGCCAAGGAGACGCGCCGCGCCGTGTTGCGTTTGCTCGACCTCGTGGCGCTGCCGGCCCGCTCGGCCGACCTCTTTCCGCATGAGTTTTCCGGTGGTCAACGTCAGCGCATCGCCATTGCACGCGCGTTGGCCCTGTCACCCAAACTGGTCGTGCTCGACGAGCCCGTCTCGGCCCTCGACGTGTCCATCCGCGCTCAGATCCTCAATCTTTTGCGCGACCTGCAGAGGGAGCTCGGCCTTTCCTACTTGTTCATCGCCCATGACCTGGCTGCAGTCGCGCACATGAGCCACACCATTGCCGTCATGTATTTGGGCAAAATCGTCGAAAGCGGGGAAGCGGAATCGCTGGTACGCGTGCCCAAGCATCCCTACACACAGGCGCTGTTTTCGGCGGCGTTACCGTCGAGCCCGGAGGAGCGACGGGACGAGATCGTGCTTGCCGGAGAGGTGCCAAGTCCGCTTCGCCCACCAAGCGGCTGCCGCTTCCATCCCCGCTGTCCCAGCGCCATGGAGCGCTGCAAGGACGAGGCGCCGGTGCTTGAAGAGATCGAGGGCCGCCTGGTCGCCTGTCATCTCTACAACTGCGTTGCCCTGCCGGGAGCCCCAGAGCGCCAAACGTGAGCGCGCATCTTTAGCCACCCCACGCGCCTCGTTCCTCGCAATTCGCGCCGATCAATCAACCTCCCGAAGAGGGGCTTGACGCCTGCGCGCAATGCGCTCGCGCGTGCCCTCGGGCAGGGTGACGCGCAGGTCCCCGTCGACAACCTCGATCGTCACCGGCCGCAGACGCAGGCGCGGGTTGCCCTGGTGACGACCCGTGGCGATGTCAAACTCATAACCGTGCCAAGGACAAGCGACGTTGGTGTGGTCCTTGGAGAAGGCCAGGCCTAGGCTGGTCTTGTCCTCTGCGATCAGCTCCTCGACCCGAGCGATGATCTTGCCCTGACAAACGGGGCCGCCCATGTGCGGGCAGACGTTCTCGAAGGCCGTGAATTTGCCGTCGCGGCAGAACACGCCAACCGAAACGCCCTCGACCTCGACCACCTTGCGGCCGGGATTGGGGAAGGCCGCCGCCTTGCCGATCAAGATGCTTTGCATGCTCGTTGCCCCTCCTGACACTGGGCCCCTCCTGACACTGGGCCCCTCCTGACACTGGGCTATGACCTGGCACCGCGACGGTACCACATGGCCAGATCGAACAGACTAATGTTGGCCGTGCGCAGCAACTCGCTCACGAAAATGACAACCTCCGTCGGCGTGATCTTCTCGACCGCGACCGGAGGAAAGGCTCGCTCCTCTGTCTCCGCTTTGGCCGCGTAAAGCTTGATTGCTCCCGTCAGAACGCGTTCGAGCTCAGCGCTTGAGACGCCTTTGGGGTCCACAAGCGCCCGCTCGGCCGCCTCAGCGAAAGCCTGTGCGGCCGCTGGCAACTCTTGCTCGATCGCAGCACCCGCCAGGGGGGATGGCGTTGCCTCCGACACCTCAGGCTACTCCCGGCCGCGCCGCCAGCACGTCCTTGGCGCGCGGGCGCATTCGCTTGACCTCCAAATTGAAGAGGCGCGCCGCATTGAGCCCCAGAATGTTGCGCTTCTCCTGCTCGGAGAGGAACGGAAGGGTGGTGATGGAACTCGGCGGATCGAAGTCCCAGTGCGGCCAATCGGACGCGAACAGCAACTGCGTGCCTGCCTTGATGGCATCGAACGTTGCCTCCAGCAGCTTCATATTGCTGCGCTCCAGCGGCTGGCTGGTGAAGTACATCTCGCGAATGTATTCGCTCGGCAACCGCTTGAGGTTGGGCGCTTCGCACACCCGCATCATGAACTCGTGGTCGAGCCGTTGCATGATGAACGGGATCCAGGCTAACCCGCTCTCCACCCACACCAGCTTCAGCTTCGGAAAGCGCTCTGGCAGCGCATTGATCACCCAGTTGGTCAGGTGAATGAGGCTATAGTGCACGAAGGAAATGGCGTGCATGGAAATGAAGCGGTTGAGTTGCAGGAACGATGGGTCTCCCCAGTGGAAGCCGGAATGAAAGGCCAACGGCTTGCCCGTCTCCTCGATCATCGCATAGAGCTTCATGTATTGATTGTGGTGCACGGGTCTGTTGCGCGTGCAGGTGACGGTGAAGCCGATGACGCCCTTCGCGTTGCCAAAATCACGCACGATGTCCATCGCGGCCTCAGGCGAGTTGAAGGGGAGGTAGAGCAGTCCCTTGATGCGCTCGTCCTCGGGCAGGATGCGCTCTATGAGCCAACGATTGTAGGCGCGACCGATGGCGGCCTCGATCTCCTCTTGCGGGTGCATGCCGAGCACCAACATGGGGGTGGGGAACACGACCTGGTAGTCGATGCCCATCGCGTCCATCGAGCGGCGCGCGAGCTCGGTGAAACGATGCGATTCGCTGCCGTCCACGGCTTCGGCCAGGACCGCCTGGTGCGGGATGCGTCCAAAGACGTGCTGGTAGAGCGTGCCGGGCTGGGTATTGAGGAGAGCCGTAGTGGTGCCCGGCCGCATCATCATGGCTTGGCCCATTTGGCGGATGACGTCGTTGTCGATGAGGTCGATGATCTCATTCCAAAACGAGGACTCGGTCACATGCGCGTCGATGTCGATGAGGAAATAGTCCTCCAACCCCTCGGCCTGAATGGTGGCGTGCGAGAGGATATCGCGCGTGTCCGTCTTGATGGTGATCTCTTGCAGCTCACGGACATCTTTTACGGTGCGCTGTTGCATGGCTGTCTTCCTCTCCTGGGGTCCGAGACCGCAGTTGGACTCCTCACGTTCTGGGAGCTTAGTGCCGCGCGCAAGGGAGGTGGAGTCAAAATTCGCGGGCGTCCTTTGCATTTCCGAGCGGTCTGGGCGGCTGAGGCGATGGGCACAATGGGACCGGTCGGGATGGTCCAAAATTGACGAGGAGAACATGACCCGCATCGACAACGCCCGCATCGTCCGCGCCCCGCGCGGCACCGCGATCACGGCGAAAAGCTGGCTCACCGAAGCGCCGCTGCGGATGCTGATGAACAACCTCGACCCGGACGTGGCGGAGAAACCGGCTGAGCTCGTGGTCTACGGCGGCATCGGTCGGGCGGCCAGGGACTGGGAGAGCTTCGAGCGCATCTGCGCCAGCTTGCGCGCGCTCGAGGCCGACGAGACGCTGTTGGTGCAGTCGGGCAAGCCGGTCGGCGTCTTCTCTACGCACCGCGATGCCCCGCGGGTGCTGATCGCCAACTCCAACATTGTGCCCCACTGGGCGACGCTGGAGCACTTCAACGAGCTCGACCGCAAGGGCCTCATGATGTTCGGGCAGATGACTGCGGGATCGTGGATCTACATCGGCAGCCAAGGCATCGTGCAGGGCACCTACGAAACGTTCGCCGAGATGGGACGGCGGCACTACGGCGGCAGTCTTGCCGGCCGATGGATCCTCACTGCGGGGCTCGGCGGCATGGGTGGCGCACAGCCGCTCGCGGCCGTGATGGCGGGCGCCTCTCTGCTGGCTGTGGAATGCCAGCCAAGCCGCATCGAGATGCGGCTGCGGACACGATATCTCGACACGCAGGCGCACTCGCTGGACGAGGCGCTGGCCATCATTGAGCGCTCCTGCGCGGACACGAAGCCCATATCCGTCGGATTGCTAGGCAATGCTGCCGAAGTGTTCCCGGAGCTCGTGCGGCGCGGGATAAATCCCGACATCGTGACAGATCAGACCTCGGCGCACGACCCCGTCAACGGTTATCTGCCCAAGGGCTGGTCGCTTCCTGACTGGGAGAGCCGGCGCGGCGCCGATCCCAAGGCCGTGGAGCGGGCGGCCAAGGCGGCGATGGCGGAGCATGTGCGCGCCATGTTGGAGTTCCACAAACGCGGCGTGCCGACGGTCGACTATGGCAACAACATCCGCCAGATGGCCAAGGATGCCGGTGTCGCGAACGCCTTCGATTTCCCCGGGTTCGTACCGGCTTACATCCGCCCGCTGTTCTGCCGCGGCATCGGCCCGTTCCGCTGGGCCGCCCTGTCCGGCGATCCAGAAGATATCTACCGCACCGACGCCAAGGTGAAAGAGCTAATGCCCGACAGTCCTCACCTGCATCATTGGCTCGACATGGCCCGCTCGCGCATCTCCTTCCAGGGCCTGCCGGCACGCATCTGCTGGCTGGGGCTGGGCGATCGGCACCGGCTGGGGCTCGCCTTCAACGCCATGGTCGCCAAGGGGGAACTCGCCGCACCGATCGTGATCGGCCGCGATCATCTGGATTCGGGCTCGGTAGCAAGCCCCAACCGCGAAACGGAGGCCATGTGCGACGGGTCGGACGCGGTATCGGACTGGCCGCTCCTCAACGCGCTCCTCAATTGCGCCTCCGGCGCCACCTGGGTGTCGATCCACCACGGGGGCGGTGTCGGCATCGGCTACTCCCAGCACGCCGGCATGGTGATCGTGTGCGATGGCACCGAGGCCGCGGCAGGGCGTCTTGCGCGCGTGTTGTGGAACGATCCAGCCTGCGGTGTCATGCGGCATGCCGATGCCGGCTACGAGGAAGCTTTGCTGTGCGCCCGGGAGCACGCGCTCAACCTGCCAGGCCTCACCTCTCCCGCGCTCTAAGGCGCCCCCGTTGCCGGAGGCGCTCATCGCCGGCGATCGCAGGTTGAGGATTGCTTTCCCAACAGGAGCCTTGCCGCCATGAAACCCAATCGCATGAAGGACAAGATCGCCCGTGGCGAGCCGGCGCTGGGCTGCTCGGTCATGTTCCCCTCGCCGCAGATCGTCGAGATGTTGGGGTGTGCCGGGTTCGATTGGGTGCTCATCGATTGCGAGCACGGCAGCATCTCTGCCAACGACGTGGAGCTGATGGCGATGGCCGGCGACGCCGCCGGGATCACGCCCATCGCACGCCCCAAAACCAATGCCCCGAGCGACATTCAAGCCATGCTGGACCGCGGCGTGATGGGCGTGCAGGTGCCGCACATTAATACCGGCGACGATGCGCGGCGGGCGGTCGCCGCCGTCAAGTTCGGTCCCGGCTCCGCCCGCGGATTGGCGGCCGGTACCCGCCCCGACGCATGGGGCATGGGCGCGCGCATGGCAGACTTCGCTGCGGCCGCCAACGCCCAATCGCTCGTCTGCGTGCAGCTCGAGCACGAGGCAGCGCTGGCCAATATCGACGCCATCCTGGCGGTGGAGGGCATCGACGTGTTCTTCATCGGTCCCTCCGACCTCTCCCAATCCATGGGCCATCCGGGCAACCCGAAAGCCCCGCCGGTTGCTGACGCAATCAAAGGCGCCCTGGCACGGATCCTGGCCGCTGGCCGCACACCCGGCATGCCCGCCACCTCCGATACGCTGGGCGAGGTGGTGGGCAATGGGTGCAGATACGTCTATACGCATCTGCCTCGTCTGTTGAGCTCAGGGGCCGCCGCCTTTTTTTCAGCGCGCTCTTAAGACTTTGGCCTAAAACTGCCAATGAGTGGGGCAAACGATCTTGACAGGGCCCCCTGCGACACGGTCAATGGTCAGACCACCTGACCGATCGGGGCACAAAAAACAAGAAACCCTGAGGGAACGTTGAGGAGCGAGGCTTGCCGTTGGAAGCCATCGAGCCGCGTCGGCTATATCGCCAGATCGCGGATCAGATCCGACAGCTCATCGACCAGGGCGAATATGCCGTGGACAGCCGCCTGCCGGCGGAGCGCGAGCTGGCTGACATGCTGGGGGTGTCGCGTCCCACCGTGCGCGAGGCGCTGATTGCCCTCGAGGTGGAAGGGCGCCTACGGATCAAGGTGGGCTCCGGCATTTATGTGAACGCCCCGCCGGCGAGCGAGCCTGAGACCCACGCAAGCCCCATCGAAGGTCCCTTCGAGGTGCTGCGCGCGCGCGCCTTTGTCGAGAGCGCGGTGGCGGAGGAAGCTGCCCGCCAGGCCCAACCGGCCGACATCGCCCGGCTTGACGCGGTACTGGCCGAGGTCGATGTGCACGGAGCGCTCAATGTCGAGCGGTGGGTGGCGCTCGATCGCAGCTTCCATCGGGCGGTGGCCGGGATCCTCGGCAACGTGGTCCTGCTGCGCACGGTCGGGGAACTCTTCGATCAGCGCATCAACCCTTATTTTACGCAGCTTGCCAGGCACCTTGAGAACGACGCCACGTGGCGGGCCGCGCACATGGAGCACATGGCGATCCGCGACGCCATCGCCGCCCACCAGCCAGACGGGGCGAGGGCGGCGATGCGCCAGCATCTAGAACTCTCGCATCGGCGCTTTGCACGCGATTTCGGCGAGGCGCCGTTTGCCGAGACCGATCGGGAGTGCAGGCGCCCGCCGGCAAAGGCGGCGCTTGCGGGAGGCGACGCAGGCAATCCGTTCAAATCGCGGAAAGCGCCGCACGCGGTGGCCGCCTGCTAGCGACCGGGGCGGGACCCCGGCACAGATTGGAGAAGGAGAGGAATGGAAATGCGGAAGACGAAACTCA
>JAMXLN010000334.1 GCA_024281145.1 Hyphomicrobiaceae bacterium
CCAGCACCGTCGCCCATCGGCCCGATCGCGCGGTCACGTCGCTGCCGACCAGCGGCAGCATGGCTGCGTTTGCCAGGTGGAAGAGCAGCACGCACGCGACCAACACGATGAGCCCGGGTCTGCGGAAAAAGCGACCCAGCGATGCAGCCCGCTGGTTCGTCTCGGTCGCATCAAGGCCGCCGTCGGCCCGAATGGGATCGACGTCGCGCTCGCGGATCATGCGCAGTGCCAGCACGGCGGGCAGGACCAGGACCGCCGTCACGAAAAATACCGACTGTGCAGACACGAAGTAGCCACACGCGCCCATCACCCCCGCCGCAAGCCCGTTGCCGGCGGCGGAAAAGCGCGCGTTGCGGCCGAGACGAGGACCAATCGCGGCGTGCCCGACGAGCCCGAGCGTGATGGCGGCGACGGCCGGCCCCAGCACCGAGCTCGCGGCGACATGCAGCAGCTTGGCCGCCGCGATGGTCGCAAACACAGGGGTCAGAGCGATCAGAAGCGCGCTGACGCCGATACCGAGGACGGCGAAGGCCGCCACCCGCCGCTTCGATCGAACTCTGTCCACCAGCCAGCCGCCCGGTACCTGGCCGACGAGGCTTGCCAGACTGCCAATCGAAAGCACCAGGCCGATGTCGACCTGGGTCCATTTCTGGGTGGTCAAATAGACCGATAGAAACGGGCCGAAGCCCGTCTGTATGTCGGCAACGAAAAATGCGAACCAGTCGAGCCCACGCTTGCTGGACCGTGAAGGAACCTCGGCCGGGCCCTCAGCACTCTGCGCCTTCCAATCCGGCAACCGCACCTCCTGCCGGCGCTGCTGGTCGATGTCACCTGGGGCGAAGGTTGCCGCGATCGTGGCCTTCTAGTCGGACGTGCGGACTATCATCGGTTGTTCATTGGGCTTGTATTCGGGGGCCAGACGCAGTTGATCGCGGCTCAAATCCACAATCACAATGGTACGCTTGCCATCGTTCTCGAAGCTAATTGCCGACCAGTCCACGGCAATTTTGCGCGTCCCGATCCCTAGGAAGCCGCCAAACTCGATGACGGCCGCCTGCACGCGGCCTTGGCGGTCGGCTAGGATGTCGACGACTCTGCCGACATCCTCCTCGACGCGGGTGCGCACCTCCCTTCCAAGAACACTGTCTAGTCGACTTTGACTAATGACCGAGGTTAGCCCTGGCGTCCCCTCACCGTCGGCAGGCCCCGACCCGGCCGGCGCCTGGGCTGAGGCGGGCACCGCCACGACCTGAGCCAGCACCGCGGCCGCCGCCGGCAACACGAATAGCCGCCTCACTGTGCGCATATTGGACCCCGAGGTGAGCAGCCCCGTAAGAAAAGTCGTCAGCCTCCATTCTGGTTCCAAGAGGCGAGTAAGCGAGCATCCTCCCTCGCGCAAAGTCCGATGGCGAAGCGCAAGGTGCGGGCGGACCGCTACGCAAAGTCCGGCGCCGAGGCCGTGTGCGGCCGATCCTGCCCTAAGCTCGCCCGCCGGCCGGCCCTCATGGGCAGGTGTCGGCCGCCGGCGCCTGGGCCGGGCGCTAGCACCCTTCTTTGGGCACAGAGCCCCTCATGCTCCTTGAAAATTATTGCGAGCGCACGCCACGATGGGTTTTGACAGCCTCGCCAGCCCGTGGCAAGGAGCGGCAAACCACTTGCCCGCTCGCAGTCCGGAGACCCGTTCGCATGTCCACCAAAGCCGAGCGCGGGACGAAACGCACTTGCCAGAACCCCGAGTGCGGATCCCGCTTCTATGATCTCAACCGCGATCCCATTACCTGCCCGGTGTGCGGCGCCGTCTATGCGCTCGCGGTAGCGCCGGCTGCCCTGGCGGCGGCTGCACCTACAGCTGCAGACCGAGCCGTGCGCAAGCCTATGAAAAAACCAGCCTACACTGTGGAGGGGGCCAAGCCCGAGGACGCGCCCGAGGCTGAAGCGGAAGATGCCATGGTCGTCGACAGCGAGGACGAAGCGGCAGCCACCGGAGACGAGGATGAAACCTTCCTTGAGGAGGAGGAAGAGGACGGCTCCGACATGTCCAACATCATCGGCGGCCCGGTGGCAGAACCCGAAGAGCCGCAATGATGGACCGGCTGTCCTCTCAGCCCCGCGCCTTATAGGCAGCCGCGAAAGTGCGCACCGCTGAGCGCACAACGCGGCTGATCTGTTCGTCGCTGGGCGGGCCGGCAAAGTTGAACAGCATCGGCTTGAATGTCAGCGACAGGCAGCTGTCGATAAATTGCGCGGCCACAACTTCGCTGTCGTGCGGTTGCAGCACGCCGGCAGCGATCTGCGCGTCAAGGTAAGTCTTGAGGCTGCTGGTCCCCACGGCGGGCCCGGCGCGGTAGAACTTTGCACCGAGCTCGGGCATGCGGTCGGCTATGGCAATGACCGTGCGCAGAGGCGAGATACCACCCTCTCGCCGGCACATGAAGCGCACGAAATCGGTGCCGAGCCGTGTCAGCACCGCCTCCACGTCTCGCTCGTGGCTGTCGAAAGTGAAGATCTGCTCAGCCTGAGCACTGCATTGCTCCTCAACAATGGCCTCGAACAGCTCCTCCTTGCTCTTGAAATAGACGTAGAGCGTTCCCTTGGAGACGCGGGCTGCGCGCGCAATCTCCCCCATGCTCGCTGCATCAAACCCATGTTCCAGAAATACCCGGCATGCGCCATCGATGATCTGACGCCGCTTTGGCGTCATAGAGCTCCTCAGTAAGGTAGCGTGGCCCCCTTCGGCTTCTTGCGTCTCCATGACCTCACCCATTGCTCCACATATTTGCGCGATGCATCACAAGCCGTTGACCGAACCGTTCGGTCATTGACTTACGCTGCCGCTTGCCTTAAGTCAAGCGGCTGACCGAACCGTTCGGTCAATCGGGGTAATGTCTCAAGGAAACAACGATGCTGGATGATCCTCAACAGTTGGGGGGCCAACCGGGCCATGCGCCAGAACCGGCACTCCTATTACCGCAGCCAGAGGGGACCGGAAGGGCGACCGGGAGGCGCCGTTCGCGGATGCGCGTGGTTGCCGTCGCAGCCGGCCTCTTAGCCCTGGGCGGCGGTGCCTACTTTGCTCAATACTGGTGGACGACCGGGCGCTACATCATCGTCACCGACGACGCCTATGTCGGCGCGCGCAGTTCAACCCTCGCGCCCAAGGTCTCAGGTTATATCGCCGACGTCGCGGTGGAGGACAACGCCCACGTCACGGCGGGCGATGTCGTCGCGCGCATCGAGGATGGCGATTATCGCCTCGCCGTCCAAACCGCGCGCGACCAGGTCGCCGTCCAGCAGGCCACCATCGACCGCCTCGGCAGACAGATCATCGTCCAAGAGACCTCGGTCGCTCAGGCCAAGGCGCAACTCGCCTCCGCCAGCGCGGCCGCCACGCGCACTGACCTCGAATTGAAGCGCCAACAGGACCTGGCAACGCGCCAAATCAACAGCCGCGCCGCGCTGGAGCAGGCGCAGGCCAACTACGACCAGGCCGTGGCTGCCGTGCAAGCTGGCGAGGCTGGGGTAGAGTCGGCCATCGCCAACGTTGAGGTGCTAAAGGCGCAGAAAGAGGAAGCTGTCCGCACGTTGCAGCAGTACCAGACCGCACTCGCCAAGGCCGAGCGCGATCTGAGCTTCACAGTCATCCGCGCACCCTTCGATGGCGTGATCGGCAATCGAGCCGTGCAAGTCGGCGACTACGTACAGCCGACACAGCGGCTCGCCAGCCTCGTGCCGCTGGTCGCGGTCTATATCGACGCCAACTTCAAGGAGACACAGGTAGCCAGTCTCAAAGCCGGTCAGCCCGTATCCATCTCGGTCGATGCGCTGCCCGGACAAAGCATTCAAGGTCGCGTGGCGAGCGTGGCCCCCGCTTCAGGCTCGGTCTTCTCGTTGCTTCCGCCTGATAACGCCACTGGCAATTTCACCAAGATCGTGCAGCGCCTGCCTGTGCGCATCCTCATACCTGCTGACCTTGCCGAACAGGGGGTACTGCGCCCCGGCATGTCCGTGGTGGTAAAGGTCAACACCAAGCCGGGGGCAGCCGGGCCATCTGAGCCCATGAGCACGACCGCCCTGCGCACCAGCATCAAGTAGCGCGGCAGCCGGCAGGAGCCCCAGGCCATGGCTCACTCAGCACCAGCAAGGCCGATACCGGCCCCGAGCGGCAGTGCGGCAGCTAGCGATACCGTCGAACTGCGACGGCTGATCGCATTCCTGTCGATGGTGTTCGGCATGTTCATGGCGATCCTGGACATCCAGATCGTCTCGGCCTCCCTCACCGAGATCCAGGCTGGGTTGGCCGCGTCCGCCAACGAAATCACCTGGGTTCAGACGGCCTACCTAATCGCAGAGGTCGTGATGATCCCGCTCTCGGGCTACCTGTCGCGCGCCATGGGCACGCGCCTTCTCTTTGCCATCTCGGCTGGTGGGTTCACGGCAGCAAGCCTCATGTGCGGCCTTTCCAGCTCGATCAATGAAATGATCATCTGGCGCGCCATCCAGGGCTTCATCGGCGGCGGCATGATCCCGACCGTATTCGCCACCGCATACACTATCTTCCCGCGCTCGCGCATGGGCTTGGTGACACCGATGATTGGCCTCGTGGCCACGCTCGCGCCCACCATCGGTCCCACCGTCGGCGGTTACCTCACCAACGCCCTCTCCTGGCACTGGCTGTTCTTCATCAACATCGTGCCGGGCCTCGCGGTAACCGCTGCAGCGGTCCTCCTCATCGACTTTGATCAACCCGATTGGTCCCTGTTCCGCAATTTTGACTGGATCGGTCTCCTTTCCATGGCGGGCTTCCTCGGCGCGCTCGAGTATGTGCTCGAAGAGGGCCCGCGCAACGATTGGTTCGGCGACGATACCGTGCTGCTGATGGCGTGGGTGTCTGGCGTCTCGGCTACAGCTTTTCTCCTTCGCATGGTGACCGCGCGCCATCCCATCGTCGATCTGCGCGCCTTCGGCGACCGCAATTTCGGCTTGGGCAGCCTGTTCTCGTTCGTGCTTGGCATCGGCCTTTACGGTCTGACCTACCTCTATCCGGTCTATCTCGCCCAAGTGCGCGGCTACGACGCGCTCATGATCGGCGAGACCATGTTCGTGTCGGGCGTCTTCATGTTCCTGACCGCGCCTATCGCCGGCCGACTCTCGACCGCGGTCGACCCGCGCTTCATGTTGATCGCAGGCTTTCTCTCGTTCGCCGCCGGTACCTACTGGATGACGTGGCTCACCAAGGATTGGGACTTCTGGGAGCTGTTCTGGCCGCAGGTCTTCCGCGGCGTGGGCCTGATGATGGCGATGATCCCCATCAACAACATCGCGCTCGGCACGCTGCCGCCCGAGCGGGTGAAGAACGCCTCCGGCCTCTTCAATCTGACACGCAATCTCGGCGGCGCGGTCGGGCTCGCGGCGCTGACCACCCTTCTCAACGATCGCACCGACCTACACTTGACCCGTCTGCACGAGGTGGCAACCTGGGCGCGGCAGCCAGCCGTCGAGGCACTCAACAGCATGATGCAGCGCTTTTCCGACTTCGGCGCCGATGCTCAGCTCATGGCCATCAAACAGCTCAACACGCTCGCCCATCGACAGGGCGTAGTCATGGCCTTTGCCGACGTGTTCCTGGCCTTGACGGTGCTGTTCGTCGGCCTGGCGCTTCTGGCCCTCGTCATGAAGCGCCCCGGCCATAGCGTCGCCGGCGCACATTAGGAGTACACTAGTAGCCGCGCTGCCAATCGATGACATTGCGCAGCGGCCTGCCATCCAGATAGGAGCGCAGGTTCGCGCAGAAGATGTCGATGGCGCCGTGGCGCTCCGCATCGCTGACGCTCGAAATATGCGGCGTGATAAGCACGCGCGGATCGGACCACAGTTCAGGCCGCGGCGGTCCCTCGAACTCGCCGATATACACGTCGAGGGCCGCGCCCCTGAGCCGATCGCGCGCGAGCGCGCCGATGAGCGCGTCTTCATCGATAATCTCGCCGCGCGCCACGTTGACGAGCACGGCACCCGGCTTCATGGCGGCAAAGCGTTCGGCGCCGAATAGATGGGTCGTCTCGGTCGTCCATTGACAAGCGATCGCCACGAAATCGCTCAAGGCTAGAAAGCGGTCAAGGTCGCCAGGGCCCCCGAGTTCGCTAAAGCCGGCCGGCAGCGGCGCGCTCGGCAGCGGCTGGCGCCGGGTGCCCAGGACGCGCATGCCAAGCGCCGCGCACAGCCGTCCAATCTCGGCGCCGATGCCGCCGGCGCCGACGACACAGGCGGTCTTGCCCTGCAACAGAATTGGCCGATACGCGCGGTAATCAAATGCCCTGTTGGTACTATCCACGCTGGCGCGGTAGAGCCCTTTTGCAAAATGCAGCATCCCGGCCACGGCGTATTCCGCAATCTGCAGCGTGTTGCCAGCGCCGCGGGAAGTCGTGACGGTCACGTCGCTGCCCCACAAATCGCCCTTGATGAGGTTACTGGCCCCCGCTGGCCTCTGATGGAACCATCTGAGCTTGGGCGCCCGGGCGCGCATGTCGAGCAGAAACGGCCAGCCACCAAGGATCACCTCCGCCTCCGCCAGCAGCCGATCGCGCTCCTCGCGCGTGCCCTGACCATTGGCCTTGGGACCCAGGTAGCGCGTCGACGTGAACGCCGGCCACGTGTCCCGGATCTCCCCGTCGAACCAGCCACCCGCATCGGTAAACCGAACGGCGGGATCGACGGCCTCGATCCGCGCGCGATCTGCCGGGGTGATGCGCTGGACGGAGAGGATGTTGACGGTGCGCATGGGTGCTCCCTCGCTGGTGCCGAACTATGATAGTGAGGTTAGCGCACTTGTGCGAGCAACCAGGCAGCAACCCGCGCGCCGGGCTCATCGCCGCGGGCAAACCACGCCTGCAGCCGGCGCAACCTCCATGCATCCACGAATAAATCCGATTAGTTCTATGCAATGCTCGAGTGTAGATCATGACTTCTGCGGCGCGAGTGCGCAAAACGGATCTCGATGCGGCTCAGCTCGGATGTTGGCAAGGTTTGCAGCAAGTAGTCTGGGAGCCGATTGGGCTTCGCCAAGGGATACCATCCCATGCGCCGGCGCTGGCGCGGAGCGGGTACGTGAGGTTGAGAGCGGGGAACAATATTGAGGTTGCACATGAGGGCCTCATGCAACTGGCCTTTCCAAGGCTTCAGATGGATCGACGTCGGCGGCCAACATGGCGTCTGGACAGGTCGCCTTCCGCCGGACCTTTGCTGGTGCTCGGCCCAGTTCGACGCGTTCTGGGCGTTTCATCCTGAGCAGTACCATGAAGTGCGCATGTTCGGTCGCCGCGTTGCCGTGCCACGCTGGTCCGAAGCTTATGGCCAGGACTATTGGTACTCCGGCACACTTCACCGTGCCGTGCCCATCCCGCACTCGCTGGCGCCCCTGCTCGCTTGGAGCAAGATTGAAGTCGACGAGCGACTCAATGGCGTACTCGTCAACTGGTACGACGGCTCGCTCGGCCACAGGATTGGACCCCATCGCGATGCCGAGAAGGAGCTGGTTGTGGGTGCCCCCATCATCACGATCAGCTTTGGCGAAACCCGCACATTTCGGCTCCGGCGCTGGAAGGGGCGCGAGACGCATGACATCGAGGTGGCCGACAACAGCGTGCTCGTCCTTCCCTACGCTACGAACATCGCCTTCACACATGAGGTGCCCGCCTCCACGCAACGAACGGGACGACGCATTTCTGTGACACTGCGCGCCTTCGATGCACGCGACCGCGTCTCTACGCTTCGCGCCCAACACACCCAAGAATAGCCTTCGGCCGCGTCCCCTACCCTTGGGCAAAGCCGCTGTATCGGCAAGCCCAAGAGGGCCGTTGCGGCGATCTCAAACAAGGCACACCGCTTTATTAGCTCAGCAAAACAGGGGGTCCGCCCACGTTGTCGTGTCGGTCACGGATTGCCACACGGGCAAGTCCCATTGCAACACCCATCCACGTCACGCTCCGTCCGCACACGCCCGATGTTGTCAATGCCCTGGCTTTTGCAGATGAGCGCCGCTGCGATCACGTTGCGATTTTGCTTTGACTTGGCAGAGGAAACGCCTGGGTAGGGCCATGCGACACCGGATAATCCGCTCTAGGTCGCGCCCGATCCTTCTTGCGGAGCGGTACTGCTAGAACCGGCTTTCGGCCGCCACTGGCGCAGCGCTCGCCGTCGGCTCGTGGTAGGCTTCCCTATATCCGCTTAGTGTCGTCGCGTGCTCTCGCGCTTCTTTTGCTCCTTGGGCCTCTCGTTCTCGAACATGCATTGATCATCAATCGCATCGCAGAGCGCAATCATCAGCGCAGGGAAAAGATTGTCCTCCATTATGTCGTTCACCGTCACCCAGTAGGGATCTTCATCGGTGATCGTGCCATCCGCGTGGAACTCCTTCGGCATGGCCAAGATCTGCAACTCAAATGCCATTTCGGGAATATCGGCGATGCAGAGGGCATTCTTTTTCAGATCAAAATACTCCCAGCGTGGCGTGTGGGTGTATAGGGCTCTCGCCTTACGGGTGATTCGCCGACCCCGCATTTCGATCGTCAGATCGAACTCATATTCCCCTTCAAAGGCTGGATCGTTGCCACTGCACTTAGTGTTTTCAATTTGATCAGGCATGATCTTCTCCTCTGCCGGTCGCTACAGTGCGTGCCAACGATCGCGAACACAGCCTTGTTGACCTTCTTCCAAGCGTACGCATTGCCGAATGCTCCCTGCCAAAAAAGGGCGATAATGCAATCTGTGAGTGATAGCCGATGCGTTCCCGAATTGGATCTCGTGCCATAATGCAAATGTCCAAAACGCCCTCATTGCATTGCGCATTGACTACGACCACCCCATTGTCACCCCAGCTGCGCCGCTCGCCAATGTGAAAACGCGGGAAAACGCGGGAAGATCCCGGTATTTCCGTGCGTTTTGAGGAGCGCCGTCTCCTAGCGAGTTAAGAGCGCATGAGCAACGCCGAGGCTGCTGGGTCTTCCCGCGCTATCTCTGCACCAATTCCGGCGACGGAAAGGTCAAGCCGAGCTTCAAAACTGCTTGGCCTTGCACGCGGCTACATCCGGAACACGCCCCACGCCATGTCCGGTATCGGCGCATTGAGCGCCGCCGATAGCGCCAGGGCCACCACTCGGCGCGTCTCTTGCGGCGTGATGATGCCATCGTCCCATAGGCGGGCCGTGGCGTAGTAGGGATTGCCCTCGCGCTCGAAGTTCTCCAGTACAGGCTTTTTGAATGCGGCCTCCTCGGTATCGCTCCAAGTCCTGCCCTCAGCCTCGATGTTCTCGCGGCGCACGGTGGCGAGCACGCTCGCAGCTTGCGGACCGCCCATCACCGAGATCCGCGCGTTGGGCCAGATGAACAGGAAACGCGGCGAGTAGGCACGCCCGCACATGGCATAGTTGCCGGCCCCATACGATCCGCCGATGATGACGGTGATCTTGGGCACCTGCGCACAGGCCACCGCCGTCACCATCTTGGCGCCATCCTTGGCAATGCCGCCCGCCTCCGCCGCCTTGCCGACCATGAAGCCGGTGATATTTTGCAAAAACAACAACGGAATCTTGCGCTGACAGGCGAGCTCAATGAAGTGTGTGGCCTTCAGTGCTGTCTCCGAATAGAGGATGCCGTTGTTGGCGAGAATGGCAACTGGAATCCCCTCGATATGGGCAAAGCCCGTCACGAGCGTCTGCGCGTAATTGGCCTTGAACTCGTCCATCTCGGAGGCGTCGACCAGGCGCGCGATGATCTCGCGTGAGTCATAATGCGTCATAAGCGAGGCCGGCACCACACCGTCGAGCTCTGCCGCATCGTAAGCCGGAGGACGCGGCGCACGTAGCGCAATGTCCACCTTTTTGATCGTGTTCAGATTGGCGACGATGTTGCGCACAATCTCAAGCGCGTGGTCGTCGTTGAGCGCATAGTGGTCGGCCACGCCCGATTGGCGCGTGTGCACCTCCGCTCCGCCCAACTCCTCAGCGCTCACGCTCTCGCCCGTGGCGGCCTTGACCAGCGGCGGCCCGCCGAGGAAGATCGTTCCCTGGCGACGCACGATGATCGACTCATCCGACATTGCCGGCACATAGGCGCCGCCCGCCGTACAGGACCCCATCACGCACGCGATCTGCGGGATGCCGAGCGCCGATAGCGTCGCCTGGTTGTAGAAGATGCGGCCGAAATGCTCGCGATCTGGGAACACCTCGGTGTGCTGCGGCAAGTTGGCCCCGCCCGAGTCGACGAGATAAATGCACGCAAGCCGGTTCTCCCGCGCAATCTCCTGTGCACGCAAATGCTTCTTAACCGTCATCGGAAAATAGGTTCCACCCTTGATGGTGGCATCGTTGCAAACGATCACGCACTCGCGGCCCGAGACGCGTCCCACCCCGGTAATGAGGCCGGCAGCATGGATGTCCTTGCTGTAGAGGTCGAACGCCGCCAGCGACGACAGCTCAAGGAACGGCGAACCGGGATCGATAAGGCGCAGTACCCGGTCGCGCGGTAGCAGTTTGCCGCGCGCGGTGTGGCGCTCGCGCAGCCGTTCCGGGCCACCCGCCGCAGCCTCGGCGCGCTTGGCGGCCAGGTCCTCCACCAGCACCCGCATAGCCGCAGCATTGGCCTTAAACTCGTCTGCCACGGCGGAAATGGAGGAGAGGATCTTCGGCATGTTCTACCCCCGCAAGATCTGACGCCCAAACATCAGTCGCTGCCCGCGTGCACCTTGAGAAATGGGATGAGCGCCGCCAGCGTCGCCTGCGGATTTTCCTCCGCGAGAAAATGTCCGGCCCTCACCGCGACTCCCGATACCTTCGTGCACCAGGCTTGCCAGGCTTCAATGGGATCGGCTCCGCCGCGGCCCAGGTACTCACTGCCCCAAAGCACGAAAGTCGGGCACGTGATCTTGCGCCCTAACGCCAGATCCGCCTCATCGAGCTCGCGGTCAATACTCGCCCCAGCGCGATAGTCCTCGCACACGGCGTGCAGGCGCGCCGGCTCCTTCAGCAGCGCCCGATAGTGGGCCAACGCTTCGGCGGCAAACGGGGAAAGGTCCCGCGGCCCCGCCCAGCTCTTCAAAGTGTGCTCGAGGAAGAAGATGGGCTCGCGGCCAATCAGGGTCTCGGGCAACGGATAGGGCTGAGCCAAGAAGGCCCAGTGATAGCCGCTGACGGCACGGTCGGCCGTCATGCGCCGCCACACCACCGCAGTCGGTAGGATGTCGATCGGAACAAGGGCGCAGATGGCCTCGGGGTGATCGAACGCCAGCCGATAGGCAACGCGCCCACCCCGGTCATGACCGCCTACCGCAAAGCGCCGGTGGCCAAGCGCCCGCATGACGGCAAGGCAGTCCACCGCCATGCTCCGCTTGGAATAAGTCTTGTGTTCAGCATCGCCCGGTGGGGCGGAGCTGCTGCCATAGCCGCGCAAGTCAGCGAGCACCAGCGTGACGTGCCGTGCCAGCTCAGGGGCGATCCTGTGCCAGCACACGTGGGTCTGGGGATAGCCGTGCAGCAGCAGCAGCGGTGGGCCAGATCCGCCGGCGCGCACGAATATCTCAGCGCCCTCGGTCGGGATGCGATGCTCAGCAAATCCCGGAAAGAGGTCGGCGATGACGTTCATGAACCCTTCCTCTCTCTGGCCACCGCACGCCAGCCGATATCGCGGCGATAGAACCCCTGCGGCCAGTCGATGGCGTGCACGCCTGCATAAGCGCGCGCCTGTGCGTCGGCGACCGTTTTGCCGCGCGCGGCAACGCACAACACGCGTCCGCCATTGGCCAGCAGCCGGTCGCCATTGCGGCGCGTGCCAGCGTGGAAGACCTCAACACCCGGCATTGCCCGCGCTCGTTCCACGCCGCGGATTTCCGTTCCCTTGGCATAGTCGCCGGGATAGCCATGGGCGGCCATTACCACCACGAGAGCCGCATCGTCGTGCCAACGCAAATCGAAGGTGCCGAGCACGCCGTCGACAGTGGCCACCAGCGCCGCCAACAGGTCAGACTTGAGCCGCATCATCAGCACCTGACACTCCGGATCGCCAAAGCGCACGTTGTATTCAAAAAGCTTGGGACCATCCTCGGTGATCATGACCCCCAGATAGAGCACACCCTTGAACGGCGTGCCGCGCGCCGCCATGCCCCGCACGGTAGGGCGGATGATCTCCTCAAGTGTGCGGCGCATCATCTCGGGCGTCATCACTGGCGCCGGCGAATAGGCTCCCATGCCGCCCGTGTTGGGGCCCGTGTCCCCATCACCGACACGCTTGTGGTCCTGCGCTGTAGCAAGGGGAAGAACGTGCTCGCCGTCGACTAGGGCAAAGACGCTCGCCTCCTCGCCTCGCAAAAATTCCTCAATGACGATCTCGGCCCCGCCAGCGCCGAAGGTTCCGGCAAAGCAGTCGTCAATGGCCGCTTCAGCAGCTTGCCCCGTCTCCGCCACGATCACGCCCTTGCCCGCCGCCAGCCCGTCGGCCTTCACCACGATTGGCAATGTCTGTCGAGCCACATACGCCTTCGCGGAGGCGCGGTCCCGGAACCGACCGTAGGCGGCCGTGGGGATCGCGAACTCGCGGCAGAGATCCTTGGTGAAGCCCTTCGAGCCCTCGAGCTGGGCCGCTGCTTTGGACGGGCCGAAAGCCTTGATGTTGGCCGCCTCGAGGTCATCGACAATGCCCGCCACCAGCGGTACCTCGGGCCCGACCACGACGAAATCAATGCGGTTGTCGATGCAAAACCGAACGATGGCGGCATGGTCGGCAATATCGAGCCCCACGCAGGTGGCAACTTCAGCGATGCCGGCGTTGCCCGGCGCACAGTAGAGCTTGCTCAGCAGCGGGCTCGCGGCCAGGGCCCACGCCAAGGCGTGCTCCCGGCCGCCGGAACCGATGAGGAGGACGTGCATCAACGAAATCCCGCGAAAGCTCTGGAAAGCCGGCCGGCATGGGCCCCCGCTTGCAATCTTTGATGTATCATCGAAGTGATGCCGAACAAAGCCAGAGGCAAATCGTGGTCGAGTTAGCCGCCCGCTCGGGCGCTGAGCGCAGCAACAATCTGCCGGAGTACTCGGTCTCGGAGCTCAGCTCTGCCATCAGGCGTACCCTGGAGGGAGCCTATGGCTACGTGCGCCTGCGCGGCGAAATCTCTGGCTTCCGCGGCGCGCACGCCTCGGGACATTGCTACTTCGCGCTCAAAGATGAGAAGTCGAAGATCGAGGCAGTGATCTGGCGCACCACCGTCCTGGGGCTCAAACTGAAACCGGTGGAGGGGCTTGAGGTGATCGCCACCGGCCGCGTCACCACCTACCCGGGCTCCTCCAGATACCAGATCGTCATCGACGCGCTTGAGCCTGCCGGCATCGGCGCGCTGATGGCGCTCTTGGCGGAGCGCAAGAGGAAGCTTGCCGCCGAAGGCCTGTTCGAAGAAGCGCGCAAGAAGGTGCGACCATTCCTGCCGCGCGTTGTGGGCATCATCACCTCGCCCACCGGCGCGGTGATCCGCGACATGTTGCATGGCTTCAACGAGCGCTTCCCGGCGCATGTGGTGCTGTGGCCCGTGCGCGTACAGGGCGAAACCTGTGCCGCCGAAGTGACCGCCGCCATCCGTGGCTTCAACGCGTTTCCCGCGGCAGGGCCGCTGCCGCGTCCCGACGTGCTGATCATCGCGCGCGGCGGCGGCAGCCTCGAGGACCTATGGGGCTTCAACGACGAAATGGTCGTGCGCGCCGTTGCCAGTAGCACCATCCCCGTCATCTCCGCCGTGGGCCACGAGACCGACTGGACACTCATCGATCTTGCCGCCGACGCGCGCGCCCCCACACCCACCAAGGCCGCCGAATGGTCGGTGCCCAAGTACTCCGAACTTTTGGAGCAGACGGCCAAGTTCGGGTTGCGACTGGGCACTGCGGCGCGGCGGGCACTCGAGGGCATGCGCGCGCACCTGCGCGCTGCAGTGCGTGGCCTACCGCGCCGCGGCGACCTGCTCGCCCTGCCGCAGCAACGCTTCGATGCAGTCGAGCGCCGCTTGGGACGCGCCCTGCTCGCCAACACGCGCGCGCACGCGATGCAGTTGGCCCGCTCAACCGCCCGGCTCAATACACGCCTCTTGGAGACACGGCTCCTTCGCACCTACGACCGGCTCGACGCGCTCGGCCGGCGCGCTGCAGCTTCGCTGTCCCGCGTCACCGGTCCCAGACGTGCCAGGCTCGAGCGCGCCGCCGGCCGGCTGAGCCCGCAGCCCATCAGCGAGCGCGTCGCGCGCTGCCATGAACGCATGCAGGCTCTGGGCGTTCGCGCCCGCCGATCAGTGCTAGCGCGCTTGGGCGAGCATAGACGGCACCTCGACGGCTGCGGCAAGCTGTTAGCATCGCTCAGCTACCATGGCGTGCTCCAGCGCGGTTATGCGCTTGTGCGCGACAGCGCTGGCCGCACCTTGCGCTCGGCGCGCGACATTGCTGCCGGCCAGCTCATCGACATCGAGCTCGCCGACGGCCGCGTCGACGCGCAAGCGCTCTCAAGCAGCGCCAAGAATGACGGCAAGCGACCTTTGCCAGCGCGGCTTCCTCCCAGGAGCAAGGGCCGCAGCACCGGCGGCAATCAGGGCTCGCTCTTCTGATCCACCCCGATGACTCGGCACTTGGGCTAACCGGGCGTCATGGCCCCGACCACTGCCGCCGTCATCATGGTGGCGAGCGTACCCGATACGAGGGTCTTGGCACCGAGGCTCACAATTTCCGCGCGCCGCGCTGGCACCATCGCCACCATGCCTCCGATCATGATGCCGAGGCTGCCGAAGTTGGCAAAGCCGCACAGGGCATAGGTCAGGATCAGTCGCGAACGACCCGCGAGCACATCCCCCGGGATCTGTGCAAGCTGCAGATAGGCAATGAGTTCGTTGAGCACAGTCTTGACGCCGAGCAGCGTACCGGCCTTACCGCACTCGGCCCATGGGATGCCCAAAAGCCAGGCGAGCGGAGCAAACAGGGACCCCAGCACGCCCTCAATGGTGAGCTTGGTGCCTAACGGCGTTGTAAGCAGTCCCATCAACTGATTGGCCAGCGCCACCAGCGCGACCATCACCACCAACATGGCCGTCACGTTGACCAGAAGCTCGATGCCCTCCCGCGTGCCCTGCGCGATGGCGTCCATGCTGGAGTGTGGTGGATCCTCGACAATGATGTCAGCAGCGGGTTCCGCCGCGGGCGAGGGCGGCGCCGGGTCCGGCACCATGAGCTCGGAGAGCATAAGACCCGCCGGTACGCTGATGACAGATGCCACGATCAAGTGCCCCGCCGCACCGGGCAGCAGCGGCTCCAAGATGGTGGCGTAAAGCGCAAGGACAGTACCCGCCACACCGGCCATGCCGACCGTCATAGTGGCAAACAGCCCGCCGCGGCTCATGCTCGATAAGTATGGCCGTACAAGCAGCGGCGCCTCGACCATGCCCACAAACACATTGGCCGCAGCCGAGGTGCCAACTGGACCTGTCACGCCGAGGGAGCGCTGCAGAACCCAACCAATGGCATACACGATCCTCTGCAACAGGCCCCAGTGATAGAGCAGCTTGGAAAGTGCGCTGATCACGAGAATGAGAGGCAGTGCCTGAAAGGCCAGGATGAAGCTGGTCTCGGGCCGCACGGTCTCATAGGGTGCTGGTCCTCCTGCAAGATAGCCAAACACCAGGCGCATGCCGGAGCCGGTTGCAGATTGGAGCGCGGCCACGAGCCCGTCCGCCCAATCGAAGGCGGCGCGCGCGGCCGGCACGTTCAGCATGAGACCAGCAATGAGGACCTGCAGTCCGATGCCGGCACTCAAGATGCGCACGAGCCGCGCGGGCTTGATCGCTGCGCGCCGCTCCGACAGCGCCCAAGCGCTCAAAGGGATGGCAATCAGGCCCACAACACTCTGCGCCTGCAGCCACATTGGTGCGCCCCCAACCGGCAGCCGATTGCCCAGTCTTAGGCGAGAAGCGTCAAGGTGTCATGCTCGGGTGTGACGCACTCGCGCCCCGCGTATCTTCAAAACCCTCGCCCTTGCGCCCGCTATCTCAACAAGCTAGCAATCCCGGTGCAAGTTTGCAGGCAGCTTCTAGGGACCGTCCATGACCACGCATTCTCTCCTGCTGCTCCCGGGTGATGGCATCGGGCCGGAGGTGATGGCCGAAGTGGAACGGCTGGTCGCATTCTTCAACAAGAACGGCAAGGTTCAATTCCAACTCGATACCGCTCTTATCGGCGGCGCCTCGATCGATCAAAGTGGCACCCCTCTTACCGACGAGACGCTCGGCAAGGCGCGGGCGGCTGAGGCCATCCTATTCGGCGCCGTCGGCGGACCAAAATGGGATAAGGTGGCATATGCGATCCGCCCTGAGGCCGGCCTGCTGCGGCTCAGGAAGGAACTCGACCTCTTCGCCAACCTGCGACCCGCCATCTGCTATGCCGCACTGGCGGAGGCCTCGACCCTCCGTCGCGAGCATGTCGAGGGTCTCGATATCCTGATCCTGCGCGAGCTCACCGGCGGCACCTATTTCGGCGAGCCCAAGGAAATCGTCACGCTCGAAACGGGTGAGAAGCGTGCGGTGGACACCACCGTCTACACCACGCACGAGATCGAACGCATTGCGCGCGTTGCTTTCGATCTCGCTCGCAAGCGTCGCAACAAGGTGCACTCAGCCGAGAAGCGCAATGTGATGAAGACGGGGGTGTTGTGGCACGAAGTGATGACCGCGACGCATGCGCGAGAGGCCCAAGACGTGGAGCTCAATCACATCCTGGCTGACGCTTGCGCCATGCAGCTGGTGCGCAACCCTAAGCAATTCGACGTCATCGTCTGCGACAACCTGTTCGGCGATATGCTGTCCGACGAGGCGGCCATGCTTACGGGTTCGATTGGCATGCTGCCGTCCGCGTCCTTGGGCGCGCCGGACCCTAAGACAGGCAAGCGGCGGGCGCTCTATGAGCCGGTACACGGCTCAGCGCCCGACATCGCCGGCAAGGGCCTCGCCAACCCGATCGCGGCCATTGCAAGCTACGGCATGGCGCTGCGCTACTCTTGCGGGCTCGTACGCGAGGCCGATCTCATCGAGGCAGCCATCGCCGGCACGCTGGCACGGGGCTTGCGCACCAGCGACATCATGCAGCCCAACATGCGCAAGGTAGGCACCGCCGAAATGGGCAAAGCCATCCTCGCGGAAATCGAGAAGCTGGCGAGCTGAGGTCGCGCGACGAACCCTCGCCGCGCCAGGAAAATTATTGGCGAGCCCAAATTACCCGCAGGGTTGTCCGCGGAACCGCGCCACACGAGACCCGCGCCTCGAGCCGGTGACCTCTGGCGACGGGCATGGGCACGACCGTCTTCAACGCACCTTATAGAGCGCATGCTGTCGGTTGCGGGTGTAGGGACGCACCTCGCCCGGCCAGCGACCCAACTCCGCCTGCTTTGCCCATTGGGGACTGAGCAGCACCTCGGGACTGTCGATCTCGTAGATGGCAGTGTAGCGGGGACCCTCGTGCTGCTTCTTGGTCACGACGCCGCCGATGCTCATGGTGAAAGGTTCGCCCATGAAGCGCGTGGCACTGCGCACGCCGGGGACCTTGAGAATGTTGGGCACGTGCTCGCCGTCGTAGACCTCATTGAACAGCGCCTCCTTGTCCGCGTCCACGTCCATGCGCACGACAAACAGGTATTTCGTGCTGATCGGCATGCTGCTCCTCCTTGTCAGGGTCAGGGCATTATCTCTCAACCTTAGCATGCTCGGGCCCAATGCGCCGCCCTGAGCGCCTCTGCTATGCTACGCCGGATCGACCAATCGCAGGACCGGCCATGACCAAGAACGTCGCGCCCGAGACCGTCGCTGCACAAGCCGCCGGCGCCATCGACCAAGAGACCGGCGGCATCGTGCCCCCGCTGCACGTCACCACCACGTTCTTGCGCGACCCCGACAATCAGTACCGCAAGGGTTACTCCTACGGTCGGCCCGACAATGCCACGGTACGTCAGGTCGAAACTGTGCTGTGCGAACTTGAGGGTGGCGCCGCCAGTCTCATGATGGCGTCGGGTATGTCCGCCGCCACCTCCGCATTTCTCGCTCTGAAACGGCCCGCGCACGTGATCGCACCGAGCGTCATGTATTGGGGTCTGCGCAAATGGCTTCAGGAGGACGCGCCGAGCCTCGGCATCGAGGTAACATTTGTAGACGCCGCCGATCCAAGTGCCATCGGCGCCGCGGTCCGGCCCGGCCAAACGCAGCTCGTTTGGGTCGAGACCCCGGCCAACCCGCTGTGGACCATCACCGACGTCGAGGAAGCGGCGCGCATCGCCCATGCCGCCGGCGCTTTGCTGGCGGTGGACTCCACGGTGCCGACACCCGTGCTGATTAACCCAATCGCGCTCGGTGCGGACGTCGTCATGCACTCGGCTACCAAGTACCTTAATGGGCATTCGGATGTGGTGGCAGGCGCCCTGGCGTTTAAGATCAAGGACGCGTACTTCGAACGGGTAGCGCGCGTGCGTGCCATGCTAGGCGCTGTGCTGGGGCCGTTCGAGGCGGCGATGCTGCTGCGGGGTTTGCGCACACTCTACGTGCGCGTGCGATATCAGTCGGCCTCCGCCCTGACCCTGGCTCGCCACTTTACACGGCATGGCGCCATCGCGGCCGTGCTCTACCCAGGCCT
Organism: Hyphomicrobiaceae bacterium; assembly: GCA_024281145.1. Taxonomy (GTDB): domain Bacteria; phylum Pseudomonadota; class Alphaproteobacteria; order Rhizobiales; family Hyphomicrobiaceae; genus AWTP1-13. The sequence goes on from JAMXLN010000334.1 coordinate 18,678, forward strand.
CCAGACCCACCCGGGTCACGCCATCGCTGCGCGGCAAATGC
>JAMXLN010000335.1 GCA_024281145.1 Hyphomicrobiaceae bacterium
CGGGTTGACGGTATCGGGAGCCTCTTCGTGCGCCAGGAAGGCGTAGTCCTCGAGGCTGTAGACCACCCGGCCCGCAGCGTTGTGGACCTCGACCTTGGGCAGCGTGCCGATGAAGCCTCGCGCCGCATCCTCAAAATCCGTCCGATCGCCAAACGGCAGCGCTGCGAGAAGTGAACGGTTGTGGGTAGAGGTCATGGGGGCTGCGCCCTTGCTCGTGCTGGTTTCGCCGGCCATGGTTGGTGATCCTTCGCTCATCGGTCCCTGCGTGTGAGGGAACGGATCGGCCCCCGCGATCGCCCCCATCTGCCGTCAGTTGCCCACCCGTTGCCCATCTGTTGCCGACCCGTTGCCCACGTGTTGCCATGCCGGCGCGGCGACCGTTGCCGGCCCTCGCGCCCGTGGCCTGCAGCTGGCCCTGAGACCAATCCCTGAGACCAATCCCTGAGACCAATGGCAGCAGCGGTTGGGGCGCCCGCCGGGCGGCAAACTGCCCCTTTTCAAAGGGCGCGGGTGCGTCTAAGTTAAGGGCGAATCGCAACCAACGGAAAGGAGGTGATCCAATGTCTAGTGGGATCTTGCATTCGGCGGTGCCGACGAAGCTTGATCACGCACTCGTTGGAGCAGCCTCCTGCGAAGCCTGATCGGGACGACTTAGGGCGGCCACTAAGCCGCCTTTCCGGCACGAAGCCGCTGATCTCACGGGGGCCGCCAAGCGCGGCCCCTTTTCTTTCGGTGACGGCGTGGTGATGAGGGTTTCGCGGGGTCGCGTCTGAGAGCGCTGTCCCGCGCGGCAGGTCGATAGCTCGAGCCAACCTTCCCTCAACGGGCTATCCCCACATCCGCCGCTTGGCAGGTTGGCCTCGCGCAAGCGCTCAAGGTCCGTCCGCTCAAAGGGCGGGCTCGGTTGGGCCTTGGGGTTGCCGCTGCCATTGCCAGCAAGCTTTGCACCACCGTCGAGGCCAGCCTCGGGCTCCATATGCGATGCCATTTGACCGGGGCTGGCAGAGCGCATGAGGCTGCGAGGTGCACGGCTGCCAGAGAGCGGGCTGCCAGAGAGACGGGCCGCAAGAGAGCGGGCTGCCCAAAGTGCACGCGGCGCGGTCGGCTTTTGCCCTTGCTCAGCCCATGCCCGTTGCCCATCGAACTAGCGAGTGCCGTAAGCGCGATCGCCGGCGTCGCCAAGGCCCGGGAGGATATAGGCATTGGCATCGAGGCCCTCGTCGATTGCCGCTGTCCAGATCGGCACCTCCGGATGGATGGCGCGCAGACGCTCAAAGCCCTGCGGCGCGCCGAGCAGGCAGACGAAGCGGATGTCCTTGGCGCCTCGCTCCTTCAGCCGGTCGATGGCGGCGACGGCCGTGTTGGCGGTGGCGAGCACGGGGGCGACGACAATGACGAGTCGCTCGGCGATGTCGGCCGGTGCCTTGAAGAAATATTCTACGGCCACGAACGTCTCAGGCTCGCGGTAAAGCCCGATGTGGGCCACTCTGGCCGTCGGGACCAGGTCGAGCATGCCCTCAACGAAGGTCGTCCCCGCGCGCAGCACGGGCGCGAACACCAGCTTTTTGCCGGCGATCTGCGGCGCGGTCGTGGGGACCAGCGGCGTTTCGATCTCCACGCTTCGCAGCGGCAGGTCGCGCGTTACCTCGTAGCACAGAAGCATGCCGATCTCCTTGAGGAGCTCGCGGAAGGACTTGGTGGAGCGGTTCTTGTCGCGGATGAGCGTCAGCTTGTGCTGGACCAGCGGATGAGTGACGACTGTGACGCCTTCCATGGGATGCCTCGACACTTGCGAGCTAAAAAACCGTGCCGTCGCTGGCAACTCGAAGGGGCGGCGAACCGTCCCGCCGACGCGCGCGTGCGATCTCCCGCCCGGCCGCCCAACTGCCGCCTTGCAGCACCTTGGCCAACGGGAAGGAGGCCGCGTCCCTGCCCAGTCGGGCGCGCACCAAGCCAGCGAAACGATCGAGCAGTGCCACCGTGAGCGCGCGCCATTCGACGACGAGCGTGGAGCCGACCTCGTGCGCCGCCGCGGCTTGCGCCGGGTCGCGCAGCTTAAGCACGCCGGTGTCGATGAACAGGCCACCGTTGCGGTATTCGGCGAGACCCGTAAGGCCATCAAGCGCGGTCACCTCGATACCAGCCGCCTGCAGTGGCTCCACGAGCGAGTAGGCGAGCCACTGCGATAGTTTGTGCAGGGGCACCAACCCTGTTGTGAGGTCGGGCGCAGTGAGATCGGGATGGCGCCAGCAGTCGCCCAGGGGCACGCCTGCCAACTCCAGCCGCGATGGCCAGACCGCTCCCAGATGCCGCAACACCTCCTCAAGGATGGTGGCGGCGGCAATGCTGCGGCCGTGCGCCAGTGCCGCCAGGTGATCGAAGAGGCCGCCGGCGCGTGCTCTGTCGGCGCGAGCGAAGACGTCGGGTCGGGAGGACACGGTAGCTCCGAGGCGGCGCAGGAGACCGGCGCGCCCATCAAGCCCCGCCAGCGGGTTGGTGTCGTTCGCCTGGAAATGCCAACCCAGTCCTTCGCCGTCGAGCGCCTGCAGCGCCGCCGCATCGGCGCGCAGCGGCGCGCCCGGCGTCCTCGAAAGGCCGCCGCCGGCAAACATGGCAAGGCTGGCAAGCGCCAGGCCTTCCGAACGGCCGACGCGCGCGCCCGTCGCGCGGTCGTGATAGCTCCATGATGGCCCCGCCCCGGCGTCGAGGAGCACGCTGACAATGGCAAGGTCGAACGCGGCTCGGGCACGCTCGGCCGCATCGCGCCAAGGCGTGGCCGCATCGATCTCGGCCCAACGATCACGCCCGCGGACTAGGAAATGGCGCCAACGCGCGTGGAGGGGCACATCGAGCGCGGGATAGGCTTTGTGCGTCGTTGCCGCGACGAGATCTGCGGCCTCTTCGAGCCGATCAAGGTCGATGCGAAAATGCGTGAGCGCATCGTCGATCCCGATCGTCAACAGTCGATGCGCCCGCTCGCGCACCGCCTGGGCGCTCAATAGCGAAGAGGCTGCCGCCGTCTCGGGCTTCACGCGCATGTCCGATGTTGCGGGGTCACTGCTGGTCGAGCGAGCGACCGACCGTGGCCGCCAGGTCCTGCGGCTCGAGTGCCGCGCCAGCGTAGTAGCCGGCGGCTTTCTTGGCCGCCATCTCCACCTGGGCATCGGCAGGAACGAGCTCGTTGGGGATCGGCACGCGCTCGACGATATTGACGCCCTGCCCGGTCAGGGCGGCGTATTTCATGTCGCTCATGGAGACGAAGCGATCAATCCGGGCAATGCCGAGCCAGTGCAGCACATCGGGCATGAGCTGCTGGAACCGGGCGTCCTGGACGCCCGCCACGCATTCGGTGCGCTCAAAATAGGCGGCGGCGGCGTCGCCACCCTCCTGGCGTTTGCGTGCGTTATAGACCAGGAACTTCGTGACCTCGCCCAGCGCGCGCCCCTCCTTGCGGTTGTAGACGATGATGCCGAGACCGCCTCGTTGCGCGGCGCGCGCGCATTCCTCGATGCCGTGCACAAGATAGGGCCGGCAGGTGCAGATGTCGGACCCGAACACGTCCGAGCCGTTGCACTCATCGTGCACCCGACAGGTGATCGACGTGGCAGGATCGGCCAACTTGGCGACGTCTCCCAGGATATAGACAGTGGTGCCGCCGATGGGGGGCAGGAAATGGCGCAGGTCGGGCCGCGTCACGAGCTCCGGGAACATGCCGGCGGTCTGCTCAAACAGCGTGCGACGCAAGCTCGTTTCGCTGGTCTTGAAGCGCTCGGCGATGCCGGGCAGGTACCAGACCGGATCGATGGCGATCTTCACCACGGACAAGCTGCCGTTGGCTTGCACCACCGCTCCGTCATGGGCCAGCCGCCCCTTGGCGATCGCCTGCTCGATTTCCGGCAGGTCGAGGCGGGCGCGGGTGACGGCAATGCTGGGCCGGATGTCGGCGCCCTCCGCGATCGCGTCGGCGAAGGCTTCCGTGACCGTGTGTCCCCATGGATCGAGCGACACGATCTTGCCCACGGCCTGCCATTGCGCGAAGGGACCGATCACGACCGCCGGTCCCGTGTTGGTGAGGTCTGGCCGCTGCAGCGGGCTCAGCGCTCCAGCCGAGACGGCGAGTGCGCGATAGAGCGCGTAGGAACCGCCGTGCGTGCCGATGACGTTGCGGTCGAAGGGTCGCGATACCGTACCAATGATGGGGCCGCGCTCGCGTGCGGAGGGAGCGCCCCACACGATGGGATACCGCGGCTTGGCTCCGGGGGCCGGATGGGACGTCAGCCGTATATGATCGGGCCGGTTGGGGCGGGTCATCGCTCTCCCCAAAAAAGCCTGCGGCCCGCCACGACGACGGGCCACCTCGTCATTGCTTGCGCTCGCTCGCGCGCCCCGGCAGGGATGCCGATCAGGCTCATGTTCCTCTATTATATAGCCATGTCGCAGCTGGAAACAATGCCGGGCATGACGACAGGCCAGGACACGAGCGCGCTCGCGCCCGCTGGGCGGGCATGCGATGTTGCAGGGCAGCAGCGCCACAGCTCCGACGAGGCAGGCATGGCCTATGAGACCATAAAAGTCGCAATCGGCGCGGACCGGGTGGGCATTCTCACCCTCAATCGACCCGAGGTCCGCAACGCCATGAACACGCAGATGATGACCGAGCTGCGCGATTGCTTCGCCGGCTTCTATGTCGACCATGATGCTGCGCTGTGCCTCGTCTTGACGGGTGCGGAAGGCGCCTTCTGCAGCGGCGGCGATTTGCGCGAGCGCAAGGGCATGACCGATGCCACCTGGCGGCGGCAGCATGCCATCGTCGAGCAGATGGTGCGGGCAATTCATGACTGCCCGATCCCAATCATCGCCGCAGTCAACGGCCCGGCCTATGCCGGGGGCATGGAGCTGGCGCTGGCGGCGGACTTCATTTACGCGGCCCAGTCCGCCAGGTTCGCCTTAACAGAGGTGACGCTCGGCATCCTGCCGGGCGCCTGCGGCACGCAAAATCTACCGCGTGCGGTGGGCGTGCGCCGCGCCAAAGAGCTGATCTTGACGGGCGGTCCCTTCAGCGCGGAGGAGGCCTGCGCCTGGGGCATGGTCAACAAGGTGTGTCCGGACGCTGCGCTGATAACAGAAGTGATGGCGACGGCGCGACGGATCGCGGGCCATGCCCCGATTTCTGTGCGCCAGGCCAAGAAGGCCCTCGACAGGGCCATCGATCTCGATCGCACGACTGGCTATGCCTTCGAGATCGAAGCCTACAACCGCACCGTTGGTACCGAGGATCGCCAGGAAGGCATCAACGCCTTCAACGAGAAGCGCAAGCCAAAGTATCAGGGACGCTAGGGATGCCGTGCTGGCGCGGAAGGCAGGCAGGAGCCATGCCACAGATCGCTACCTGGCGCGGCCAACGGCGGCTCGGCGCTCCGCCCTGGGGCGAGGTGCCACCAAGCGGTAAGGTGCCAGGACAATGAAAGTCGTCGTGGTCGGAGCCGGCGTTCTGGGGGCCAGCACAGCCTACCACCTTGCGCGCGCAGGCTGTGAGGTGATCGTCATCGATCGCGCCGATGCCGGTCGTGCCACCGCGGCCGGCGCGGGCATCATCTGCCCCTGGGGCTCTCCGATCGACGACGCGGCGAGCTATGGGCTGCTGGCCGGCGGCGCGCGCTATTATCCCGAGTTCGTGGCCATGTTGGCGGCGGACGGCGAGCCCGATGTGGGCTACGCCGCCGTGGGCGGCCTCTACGTGCCGAGCGAGGCGCGCGAACTCGAGGCCGTGGAGCGCCGCGTCCGCGCGCGCGCCAAGTCGTGGCCGGTGGGCGAGGTCGAACGGCTGTCTGCGGACGAAGCCCAAGCCCTCTTTCCGCCGCTGCGCAGCAATCAGCCCGCGCTTCATGTGTCGGGCGGGGCGCGCGTCGACGGGCGACGGCTCGCGCATGCGTTGCAGCGCGCCTGCGTGCGGCATCGTGCGCGGTTCGAGACCGGCTCTGCCGAGCTCATCGTACAAAACCACAGGGCGGTCGGCGTCCGGGTGGCGGGCAACGCGATCGAGGCGGACGCTGTGGTCGTCGCGGCGGGTGCCTGGGCGCCCGCCATGCTTGCGCCGACGGGCATTCGCCTGGCGGTGGCGCCGCAGCGTGGCCAGATCCTCCACCTGCGCCGACCTCCCATCGACACGGCGCGCTGGCCGGTGCTGA